>JAGMBK010000001.1 GCA_023129805.1 Candidatus Zixiibacteriota bacterium
TTCTTAGCGTGGAAGCCTTTATCTTCGGGTGGCTAGGCATGGTCAAAGGAGTTTTGCCTCCATCCGGATTCTCACGAACCATTGAAATATGCTCTTTTTCACGCACGACCCGGAACCCGATATTCTCCAGTGTTTTGATTACCTTCCGCTTCGGGGCATCAACAGGGAACTTCTTCATCAAACCTCGACTCCGGTCTCAGCAATGAATGCTTCCAGAATAGGAGGCTCGACATCTAAAACCTCCTCTCCAAAAGTCTCAACATGGAAGCGAATGGCTGATTTCACATCTGAAAGCACCTCTTCATAAGTATCTCCCTGTCCAACCACAACCCCCTTAAGCCCCAAGGGATAAGCTACATAGCCATCAGGATGCTTTTCTACTATAATCTTGAGTTGCCTCACGTGGAGACCTCCTCTCGTTAATCACTGCTTTCCTTCATCGTAAAACATGACCACACTTTTTTTAATTTTCCAGTTCGTTCCTGTTACTGATTCTCCAAAATGAATCACACTTCAGGGCTTGTCGGATAGGGCTTTGCCCATATCCGACCTACTCTTTTCATTTTTCATAAATGATTTTTCCGGCTCTTTTGATCTCACCCAGAAAATCCAGCTTGGTGGCATTTTTGTATTCATCAAAACTTGTAGGTCCGAAATCCCGCAGGGTTTCGGACAAAAACCCTTCTTTGCTCCTCAATTTAGCAGATTATCCCCTAAACTATTATGGGAGTCCCTTAGGACTCCCCTGAAGATACTGCCATGACCTTTCAATTTTTAAAAAATGCTCATACATAAAACATGCGCCGGTCTTTCTTCTTTAGTCGAAAGCCTATAAAATATATCGGCTTAAATCCTCGTCCTCCACTATATCTTTGAGGGTTTTTTCCACCATCTGTTTGGTGACCTTCACCTTTTTTGTCTTCAAATCCGGCACCTTGAACATGATCTCTTCTAAAAGAGTGGTCATCACCGTATGAAGTCGCCTGGCTCCGATGTTTTCCGTCCTCTCGTTGACCAGATTGGCTATTCGGGCGATCTCTCTGATGCCATCCTCGGTGAAGGAAAGATTCACCCCTTCGGTGTCCAGAAGGGCGGTATACTGCTTGAGTAGAGCATTTTTTGGCTCGGTGAGGATGCGGACGAAATCGTCTGTGGTTAAGCTGTCCAGCTCCACCCGAATGGGGAATCTACCCTGCATCTCCGGAATCAGATCCGAGGGCTTGGAGGCGTGAAAGGCGCCTGCGGCGATGAACAGAATATGGTCGGTTTTAACCATCCCATACTTGGTCATCACATTGGTCCCCTCCACTATGGGCAAAAGATCTCTTTGCACCCCCTCCCGGGATACATCCGGTCCCTCCTTTGGCTTTTCTCCGGCGATTTTGTCTATCTCGTCGATGAAGATTATACCGGAATTTTCCATCCTTTCGACAGACTCCGAGATCACCGCCTCCATGTCCACCAGTCTGCCAATCTCCTCCTGGATTAAAATCCTTTCTGCCTCTGCTATGGTGACCTTTCTTCTTTTGGTCTTCTTGGGCAGCATGCCGGAGAACATCTCCTGAAAATTAACTCCCAGCTCCTCTATCCCCTGGGGAGAGAAGACCTCAATTATGGGAAATCTATCATTGGGCACGGTGATCTCAATTGTTCTTTTGTTCAGCTTTCTCTGATGCAGTTGAGTTCTCAGCTTTTCTCTGGTTTTCTCCCACCTCTCCTCTAGGTTTTCCTCTGTTGATTCTTGGAATGAAAACGAAGGCGAATTGTATTGCCGTGCGGGCAAATCTGTCCTTTTGCGGCGAGGTTTAGGGGGCAAAAGATAATCCAGTATCTTCTCCTCAGCCAAGCTTTGTGCTTTTGATCGCACCTGCTCCGCCCTTTCCCTTTTCACCATGCTGACCGCCAAATCGGTTAAATCCCTCACCATGGACTCCACGTCTCTTCCCACATATCCCACCTCAGTATATTTTGATGCCTCCACCTTGATGAATGGAGCATTGGCTAAATTAGCTAACCTTCGCGCAATTTCAGTTTTGCCCACCCCGGTCGGTCCGATCATGATGATGTTGTTAGGCATAATCTCGTCCTTCAGATCTGCCTTGACCTGCTGTCTTCTCCAACGGTTTCGCAGGGCAATGGCCACCGATTTTTTAGCCTTATCCTGCCCGATGATATACCTATCCAGCTTCTTTACGATCTCTTTGGGAGTTAGCTCCCGTTTCCAGTCTTTTTCCAAAGCCTTTTCCCTTTCCTCCACATCTGTTGATTCAGGAACAGTTGGACTTTTTACCTGATTCATCTCTTGTTTCCTCCACCTCCTTTGAAGCGATCTACTTCATTTATTCCCCCGAATTTAAATATAACAAATTTCTTGATTTTTCAAAGCATTTGCTCAACCAAACCATAAACTTTTTGTTTTTCCCAATAAGCTGAGCTTGGGCAACCTAAAGGCCTTCACCCACCGACTAAGTGTCTATACCTCAATAGATTGCGATGAGCTGGGGTTTAAGTTCCCCAAAATTACCGAAATCTTCAACTTCAGGATATAACTCTTCCTCCACTAAAAAAACCATTGGAGTGCGTCTGCTTGTCTTTTGACAAAACAAAAATCAAGTAGATGCACACCAAGATACTTTCGCTACAAAAGTTCCTCTATCATTATCTTGTCGTTGGTATAGACACAGATGGAGGAGGCTATCTCTATGGATTCTCTGACTAAGGCTTTGGCATCTAAGTTTGAGTGAACTTTCAGTGCCCGAGCCGCGGCTAAAGCATATGGTCCGCCAGAACCTATGGCTATGATCCCGTCATCTGGCTCTATAACATCTCCGTTTCCGGAGATTATCAGAGCATGATCCTTGTCCAGCACAGCCAAAAGCGCCTCCAGCCTCCGCAGATACTTGTCCATTCGCCAGTCCTTAGCCAGCTCCACAGCAGCCCGGGGGAGATTTCCTCTGAATTCCTCTATCTTTGCCTCAAACCTCTCAAATAGGGTGAAGGCATCCGCAGAGGTTCCGGCAAAACCAGCTAAGATTTTGTCATTATACAACTTACGGAGTTTGTTGGCGTTCTGTTTGACGATGGTCTCCTCCAGACTCACCTGCCCATCCGCACCAATGGCGACCTTGCCATTGTGTCTTAATCCGATTATGGTAGTGGATTTTATCATCTAAGTCTATACCTCAATTTCTTAGGCCAAAGTCTCTGCGCTCAACTTCGTCTTCCCGTCTAACCACTCCTTTTCACTTACTATGATTTTATCTACTTATTCTACGCTCTGGGATGAGCTTTTTTATATACTTTCTTCAGCCTTTCTGTGGTCACATGAGTATATATCTGGGTAGTGGAAAGGCTTTCATGTCCTAAAAGGTCCTTCACCGTTAAGAGATTCGCCCCTTGGTCCAGCAGATGGGTGGCGAAGGTATGTCTCAGGGTATGGGGACTGGTTTTTTTCTCCTCGCTAACGTCTTTAGCATACTTTTTAACTATTCTTCTTATACTACGGGCGGAAAGCTTCCTCCCTGAGCTGTTCAAAAGAACTGCTTCACCATCCACTTCGGAGAGGTTCTTATAATATAGTTTACGCCGGTCTAAATAGTTTTTCAAAGCGCCCAGCGCCTCAGCTCCAACCGGAATGATCCTTTCCTTTTTCCCCTTGCCCATCACCCGAATCACCTCGCCTTCGAAATCTATGGAGGATAACTTGAGCTCAGAAAGCTCTGAAAGACGCATTCCGGTACTATAAAAAAGCTCCAGAATGGCTAAATCCCTGAAGCCGGAAAGATCATCCCGGGAGGGGAGCTTAAGCAAATCCTCCATCTGCAAAATGGTCAAAAAAGAGGGGAGAGGTTTCTTTCTTTTGGGGCTTAAGAGATATGCGCCCAGATCTTTCTTTATCTTTCCTTTTCTAAGTAGATACTTGAAAAAAGATCTTAATACGAACACCCGATGGGCAATGGAGCTTTCTTTCAAACCTTTTCTTTTCAAAGATACCAAAAAATCCCTGAGAAGTGGTCGGGAAAGCTGATGAAGGAAATCCTCACAAACGTTTTTTCTTCCTAAAAATTCACCGAAGGTGGAAAGGACACATCCATAGGAGATGATGGTGTTTTCCGAAAAGTTCTTTTCCCTCTGGATATGTTGAATAAAACTGCGTTTCTCTGTTTCGAAATTTTCCATAACACCACCGGTTTGAGCAAAACGTATTGCACAGATATCTCTGAAAAAGTCAAATTGAGAAAGGTCTCCATGGAGTGTCAAGCCCCGCCAAAGCGGGATCTACGACTTTAGCTTGACTTAAAGCCTCTTGAAAGACAAAGAGCTTGTATATGGTTCACCTAAAGGTGAACACTCCAAATTCTCCTTTCTATGCAGTTTTTCAGAGACCTATTACAAATGTTGTGAATCCCCTATCCGCTTAATCCGTTGACCGTTCAATCCGCTGACTTCTCCACCGGCTGTAATTTTTCATGGCCACACTTTAGGCATTTCAAATATTCGCCCTTGGCTTTAGAGGATTTCTCCACCAAGAACTTGGCATCGCAGTTGGGGCAAGGCTGGTTTACCGGCTTGTCCCAGGTGGCAAACTTGCATTTGGGGTAATTGGAGCATCCATAGAATATCCTTCCTCTTTTTGTCTTTCTCTCAATCAGAAAACCATCACAACCCTCTTGGGGACAGTTCACCCCGATGGAGAAGGGACGGGTGAACTTACAATCCGGGTATCTGGAGCAAGAGAGGAATTTGCCATACCGGCTGACTTTTATCATCATGGGAGCTCCGCAAAGGTCACACTTCTGGTCGGGGAGAAGTTTTCCATTCTCGTCCCCCGGGAGCGGTTTGGTGTTTTTGCATTTGGGAAAGGCAGAGCAGGCTAAAAATCTTCCGTTTCTTCCCCAGCGGATGATCATGGGACTGCCACATTTCTCGCAGACCTCATCAGTTTTCTGTTGGGTGAGCTCCCGGATATTTCCTTTGTTGCTCTCTACCTTCTCCAAGTTAAGCTGGAAGGGGGCGTAAAAATCTTTCAGCACCTTAACCCACTTCTCCTTTCCCGCCTCGATTTTGTCTAATTCCTCCTCCATGCTGGCGGTGAACTTCACCTCAAATATGTCGGGAAAATTCTTTACCAAAATCTTATTTACCGTTTTACCCAATTCAGTAGGAAACAGATTCCTTTTCTTTGCCTCCACGTACTTTCTTTGCTTGATGGTGAAGACGATCTGAGCATAGGTGGAGGGACGACCTACGCCATTTTCCTCTAATTCCTTAATCAAACTCGCCTCGGTAAATCTGGGAGGGGGCTTGGTGAAATGCTGTTTAGGGAAAAGCTCCAAAAGATCCAAAGTATCCTTTTCCTTCAAAGCGGGAAGCTTAAATTCCTCCTCCTCTTCTGAGCTCTCCTCTTTTATATCCTGATAGATTTTCAAAAATCCATCAAAGGTTTGTAGTGAGTGTGTGGCTCTAAAAAGATATTTTCCCGCTTCTCCGCCAGAGGCGGATCCGCCTCCGGCGGAAATTTCAACTGTGGTCACTTGAAAAATCGCCTCTGCCATCTGGGAGGCGATGAATCTGTTCCAGATGAGTTGATACAACTTAAATTGATCTTTACTTAAAAATCTTTTTAACTCATCCGGAGTGTATTCGATGTAAGTGGGACGTATAGCCTCGTGCGCTTCTTGTGCCCCCTTTTTGGATTTATATTCTCTCGGTTTGGAGGGAACATAATCTGGACCGAAGTTTTTTTCTATGAAATCTTTTGCTGATTTTTTTGCCACCGCCGCAATTCGAGGGGAGTCAGTTCGCATGTAGGTAATTAGTCCCACACTCTCCTTATCCCCCAATTCCACCCCGGCATAAAGCTGCTGGGCAATCTTCATGGTCTCTTGTGAGGGGAAATACAGCCTTTGAGCCGCATCCTGCTGCAGGGTGCTGGTTATATAGGGAGCATAGGGATGGCGCTTCCTCTTCTCCCGGCTGAATTTCGCCACCAGAAATTTTTTCCCTTTGATGTCGGCACAGAGTTTTTCTGCTTCCTTTTGGTCGGCTATCTCGAAGTCCTTATCCTCAATTTTTACCAGTTTGGCAAAAAACGATTCGGATTTTTGTGTCTCAAGATGTGCGGTGATGCTCCAGTGCTCCTTGGGCACGAAATTTTCAATTGCCTCTTCTCTTTCACAGATGATGCGCAAAGCCACCGATTGCACTCTGCCGGCGCTCAAACCCCTATACACGGTTTTCCAAAGAAAAGGGGAGACCTTATATCCCACCAGCCGATCTAAAATTCTGCGCGCCTGCTGAGCATTAACCTTATTCATGTCGATCTCACCTGCCTGCTTTATCCCCTTCAGCACCGCCTGTTTGGTGATCTCGTTGAAGGAGGCACGGAAGATCCTGGGATTGATCTTCTCTATTTCTTGCGCAATGTGCCAGGCGATGGCTTCGCCTTCTCGATCCGGGTCCGGAGCCAGATAAACCACCTTAACCTTCCGGGATTGGGATTTAAGCTGAGCGATGATCTTCTTTTTCTCCTTTATGATCTCATAGCGGGGAGCAAAGTCGTTTTCTATCTCCACCCCCAGATTCCTCTGTGGAAGATCCTTCACGTGCCCTACAGAAGCCTCCACCATAAACTCTTTGCCCAAGAATTTCTTCAACGCTTTGGTTTTGGCAGGTGACTCAACTATCACCAGATTCTTATCCACTGAGATTGCTCCTTATCCCCGAGTAAAAGTTCCAAAGATTTGACGGTCTTTTGGTATTCGCCTAAGTTTTCTCTATTCTTTCAAACTTCACCTTTTCTTCCAGCACATCCTTCAAAGCTTGTATGACAACCTTTAGCGGCTTTTCCTTGGGGACGGCTTCCTCCCCTTCTGTTTTCTCTCTGAGTCTTTCCAGGTTCAACCTTCTGGTATGCTTGGCTGCCAAAATAACCGCTTCATATCTGTTCGCATACATTTTATCGAGTTTTTCGGTGGCATCTAAATACACCCGTTCCTCCTTCTGAAATGTGCCATTATGGCAAAAAAATAAACGATGTTTCCTTATAAAATCTTTGAATAACAAATGACGAACGTCAAATAATACATTCAAAATCCGTCATTCGATATCCGTCATTCGTCATTTCTTCCAACCGGCATAATCTAACCGAGTGGACTTAAGCCTCTCTGATTCGATGATTTTTTCCACAGAGTCTACGGTCTGGCTTAAATTCTTATTTATCACAACATAATCATACTTCGACCAGAAGTTTATTTCCTTTAATGCGGTCTTCAGCCTCTTCTTCATCTCCCCTGTTTTTTCTGTTCCCCGCTTGGTTAGTCTTCTTTTCAATTCCTTCATGGATGGAGGCAGAAGGAAGATCAAAACGCTTTGCGGATATTTTTTCTTAAAAACCATTCCTCCCTGCACATCCAGCACAAACAAAGCTACCTTTCTCTTTTTTTTTGCCTTTGTCACGAACTTCTTCAAGGTTCCGTATCGATTGCCGTGCACCCAGGCCCACTCAACAAATTCTCTTTTTCTTATCTTCCCTCTGAATTTCTCTTCAGTAAGAAAAAGATAGTCCTTGCTCCGTTTTTCTCCCTTTCTTCTTTTTCTGGTGGTAGCAGAAACGGAGCGGATATAGTCTTTGTGTTTCTTAAGTATCTTCTGACAAATTGTGGTCTTTCCTCCTCCCGAAGGGGAAGACAGAACCACCAGGGTTTCCTTTTTCTTTATATTCATTGAAGATTATTCTTTGGATTGGATTTGGTGTTTATTGTTTCCTTCCAACTTCGAGGCTATCTGCGTTCGTCACGGACGCCCTTCAGGGTGAATCCTTTCCTTCGACCCTGAGGTCTTACTTCGTGCCGAGCCCATTTGGGAGGCAGGACCGAAGGGCAGGATGAACCCTCGTCCGTAAAGGAAAAACAACGGCTTGTGTGTTTGCGAAGTGTCGAAGGGATCCAGCTAAGCGTTGCAAACACGCGGCTAGTGCCGTTCCAACTTTTTATCGCTAATGAAACCCGTTCAGACGTGCTGAACTCCAAATATTTCTTTAGCCTATTGTGCAAATAACGTTTCCCTTTACCGCTTTTTACCCCGTTCTTCTGTAAAGAACGGGGTAAAAATATTTCTCACGACGAAAGGCATCTTCCTTACAAATACAGGCCTCGTAATAGATAAGCTTGAAAGGCCTTCTTGAAGCAGTTGATCTTACTTTTCCGTTATTGTGTTCTTCAAATCTCCTCTTTAAATTATTGGTTGTTCCGGTATAGAATTTATTATCTTTTATACTTAACAAAATATATGTGTAGTACATTCTAATTCAGCTCTTGTATCATTTAGTCCCGTTCCAACCTGGAACGGGATTAGTTGGAACGGTACTAGCAGCTGTGCTTCAGTTATATCGTTTCTGCTTCATCTATTAAAAGTTTCCATAATGATTCAATATCTAATCTCTTTGCCCAATGTTTTAGATAATCTAAGTCTAATTTCCCATACTGCACTTCATAAACTCGCAAGGCATCGGTAAATTGTTTTTCACTTCCACCGGAAAGTTTTGCCCATCTCAATTTGGCTAATATTGTATCCTCTGGACTTGAAACTTGCATCTTTAACCCCATGAACTGTTCACTAATCTTGCGTGAAAAACGTGACCGATCAAAGGGGTCGTCGGTTAATACCCAAAAATCCACTTTATATCCTCCACTCACGTCAATTAAATTGAACATACTCCGCCTGTCAATAGCATCGAAAATGCTCTCCTCATCCAAATAAAAATCAGGCGGTGGGAAAATTTCAACCAATTTGTGAGCGTTCGATTTTTGGATAGCAACTACCATATCAATATCATGTGTAGACCTCGGTTCACCTTGCAAGCTTGATACGACAGAGCCTGTTATCATATACTGGATTCCAGTTTGATCAAGTGCTTGAATAACCCTCTTTAGTAATTCCTGTTGTGACATTTATCGAGACGCTCCAGAAGTATTCTTTTGAATTCTTCATCAGAAAGATTCGGGAATCTTTTGTGTAATCCGTTGATAAAAAGTTGCCTGGTAAATTCAGACAACTCAAATGCCTTAAGCAACCTTTTCTGGGGTGACATTTGGCGAAGCACTTGAATGTATATTTTATGATTTTGCCGTTCTTTGATGTTCATAATTTCCTCGTTCGTCACGGACGCCTTCGTCCGTGACGAAAAGGGTAACGGATTCATCCTGATCCCCCGCCAAAGGCGGGGGAGAACGGACAAGGAATCCGTCACCAACTGAAGGTTCTAAACTGATTCTTTATCCGACATTCGTCATTAATCATTCGTCATTCTATATTCTGCACCTGCTCTCTTATCTTCTCGATCTCCTCTTTTAGGAAGATCACCTTTTGCGAAACTTCCGCATCTGCCGCTTTGGATCCGATGGTATTGGCTTCCCGGTTCATCTCCTGAAGCAAAAATGTGAGTCTTTTCCCCACCGGCACGTCTTCTTTTAAAGCGAAGAGAAACTGGTTATTGTGGCTTCTGAACCTGACGCACTCCTCGGTGACATCGCATTTCTCCGCCATCAACGCTACTTCCAACTCAATCCGATGCTCGTCCACAGTCGAATTATCGATAAGTTCTTTTATTCTGCTTTTAAGTTTTTTTCTGTAATTATCGATGCTCTTTGGAGTCAATCTCTCTATTTCGGGGATCGTCTCCTCTAATCTTGCGACCCTTTCTAACAGATCCTGTGCCAGTTTTGCCCCTTCTGCTTTTCGCATCTGGTTGAACTCCTCCAGAGCCTGGGAAGTAATTTTACGGACGATCTCCCAGGCTTTATTTAACTCAGGCTCCTCCTTCTCCACCTTCACCAGATCGGGCAAGCTGAGGAATTGATCCATCCTGATCTCTCCAGAGAGACCGAACCGCTGTTTGAGTTGGGTCATTATGTTAAAATAAACATCTGCTACCTCTTCGTTCAATTTAACGTAAGAAGCCACCGGCGAGGTCTCCTCCCAGTTTAAGGTGAAGTTGATCTTGCCCCGGGTGATGGTGGAAAGGATGATCTCCTTCAGCTTGGATTCCAGAGGAGAAAGATTTTTGGGCAGACGAAATTGTATATCACAAAAGCGATTGTTCACCGAGCTTATCTCTACCGCGGCTTTTATGTTCTCTTCGACCAGCTCGGCTCTGCCATATCCGGTCATGCTTGCGATCATAAGATTCTCCTGCAAAAACAGTATTATAGTTTATTACTAAACTTTGTCAATCAAAATTTGCCCGCTTCTTGTAAATAAACAGGTAGATAGTATCCACCCGTGGATACTATGGTACTGGCAAGATACACAGAGGTTATGAGCAGAGTCAAGGATTCATCCTGAAGGATAAGTTTTGGTGGCGGCAGCAGATGGTAAGATATGCTCAGGAGGTGGGTATATCAGAGACAGCCAAGGGAGTTTGGGACCACTCGGAAGACGGCAAGGTTGTGGTTGTATCGTTTAGCTTAGGGCTGGAGTAAAGGGTTGTTGGGTCGCTCTCGCGCTCCCCAGCGGATACCTCACAGGACCTGTGGTGAGTTGGAAGGTAAGGTGGTGGAGTTGAAGGAGCGCTACTTTGCTTTTTCAGCAACTCGTTTGACTTCGTCCCGAGGACTCAGTCCGAGGGAAGGAGTTGTTTGATTTGCCATTGAGTACTGGGGCGATGTATCGGATCTTTCGGGAGCATAATTTGACAAAGAGGAAGAAAAAATATCAGAGGCAGAGGGATTTGCGGGAGGTAAAGAGGAAGCTTAAGGTTTTTGAGATGATTCAGATGGACACCAAGAGGTTGGATGATATAGAGGAGCTTTATCCGGCTTACCGCAGGTATAAGTTACCTCGCTATCAATTTACGGCTCGGGATGTGCGCACTGGAGGGGTATGGATCGCCTACGCTATGGAGAATACCCTTACTAATGCGGTTTGGTTTTTGAAGCTTTTAGCTTTGCATTTGAGTCTTTGGTGAGTAGATTTGAAAAAGGTTAGGATCCAGACAGACAATGGGGGTAAGTTTGTGGGCAGTTGGCAGAAAAAGGAGTCTTCGGAGTTTGTAAGGTTAACGGAGAGGAATTGGGTGGACATTTTCCTATTCCTCCTGAGGCTAAAACTTATTCGTATGAATGCATATGCATAATTCTGATGTGGAGGCTCTGCATGGTCGGATAGAGGAGGAGTTCTACCGGATTGAGCCCATCGGCTGCAAAGCCGAGTTTTTTGGCAAAGCAAAAGCTTATTTGCGATGGTTCAACTATCACCGGATGAACCACTATAAGGAGGCCATCCCCATCCGGCTTTTATCTGATCTGACTGGCAGCCAATACCGTCCCCAAATCTTCGACCTGGCACCTGTGCTCTTAGACAGCTACACACGCAGACCAACTGGATACAATGTACCTGTAAAGCGCAAAATCAGCCATTTTTTCTCTTGACAGGAGAGTGACATTTTGGTATACTAAACCGCGAATTTTTTGAAAAAGCTGGAAAAGTTGATTTTTAAGCCCCAGAAAGGAGGAAACACTTACCGTATAAGCTAAAGGGTTTATAAGCCAGGTTGAAGTGGGGATCTAAGAACCTTAAGCCTTAGGCGGGATTTTCAACCACCGCCCGTGGCGGGATTTTCAACCACCGCCCGTGGCGGGATTTTCAACCACCGCCCGTGGCGGGATTTTCAACATAGCTGAGGAGACAAAGTATGATTTGGGTACACTGCTTGGCTTTAGAGTTGAAAGAAGCTTATTTTTAGAAGATGATGCCGAGTTGAGATGGAGTTTGGTCCCATAACTAACTCGGCTTTTTTAAATTATCTGAATAGGAGTTTATAGTTTGAGAAAAATACATCTTAAATTCTTTCTGATCTTCTCTTTAGTCCTCTTGAACTCAATTTTTACACTTAACCGAACTTTGGGACAAGATGTGACCACAGGGGAGATTTCAATCCCCACCCCTACCACTGCCGAACCTACGCAGGTTCTGGAGAAGAGTATAGACCCCACAGAGTATGTGCTGGGAACCGGAGACCAGCTTTCCATCGACATCTGGGGGGAACTTAACGTTCACCACACCTTGACAGTCACCCCTGAGGGAAACTTGCTGATCCCAAAAGTGGGAAGGGTTCAGGTAGCAGGAGAGTATCTGGCAAAAGCCAAGGATATCATCCGGGAAGCCGTTCTTCAGTCTTACAAAAATGTTCCAGTAACCATCACCTTACTAAACCTGAGAAAGGTGAAGGTTATGGTGGTTGGTGCGGTCAAAGCTCCAGGGATTTATCCTGTATACGCCAATACCCGGGTATCGGAGGTGATTAACAGAGCAAGGGGATTTCTGGATAATTCCTCCCTCAGAAATATCGTAGTCACCCATCCTGACGGTAACACCACCACCGTAGATGTGTTCAGATTTGGTAGGATAGGTGACCGGAGCAGAAATCCTTATGTTCTGGGTGGAGATGTTATCTTTGTGCCGGCAAGAGAAAGGAATATAAACACCGTGGGAATTTATGGGGCGGTAAAATCCGGGGGTGAGTTTGAGTATGCCTCCCAAGATAGCCTGCTTGATCTGATACGTTTAGCCTATGGTCTAACCTTGGATGTGGATCTTCTCCAGGGGGAGCTGATCAGGTTCAACCCGGATAACCTTACCACCACAACTATCCCCATTGATCTAGAAGGGTTATTGTCAGGGAATGATCCTCAGAAAAATCTGCCTCTTTTGCCAGATGACCGGGTGTTTATACGAACAGTTCCCAAATTTCATAAGAAAGACCAGGTGATCGTACATGGAGAGGTGTACTATCCAGGGGTGTATCATATTGAGGAAGACAAAACAAAGCTATCTGAGGTCATCGCAAAGGCTGGAGGATTCACCCCGAACGCCTCCCTGACCGAGGCAGAGATGGTGAGATCCTATAACGTGGTCGATCCCGAATTCGAAAGATTGAAAAGCATTCCAGTGGCAGACATGACCGAGTCGGAATACGAATATTTCAAACTCAGATCCCGAGAGGAGCCGGGAAGGGTGGCATGCGATTTTGAAAAGTTATTTATAGAAGGATTGAGCGAATATGACATTAGCTTAAAAAGTGGAGATGTAATTAACATACCACCTAAGAGCATGGTGGTAAACGTTTCGGGAAGCGTGATAAATCCAGGATTGATTCCATACGAATCAGGCAAAGATTACAAGTATTATATAGATCGGGCTGGAGGGTTCTCGTGGAAAGCGCGCAAAAGCAAAATCCTGATCATCAAAGGACAGACCGGGGAAAGAATGAAGCCATCTAAGCGCCGCAAAATAGATCCAGGAGATACTATTTTAGTCCCGGAGAAGCCGGAAAGGGACTATTGGAAGCTCTTTAAGGATACCATGCTGGTATTGGGGAATGTTGCCACCATTTACCTGGTGATTCAGCAAGCCACCGAATGAAAAAAGGTGTGATCTTGGTTAAAAAATGAGGATGGGGAATGGAAAGCGAAAGAACTGAAGCCGAAAAAGTAAACATTTACACCTATCTAATCATCCTGGTGAACTACCGCCGGTTCATCTTTTTAAACCTGGTTGGAGTATGTTTGATCGTGGCGATTATCTCCTTATTGCTGCCCCGCTGGTATCGCTCCACCACCACCATCCTTCCTCCAGGAGGGGAGGCTTTAGGTTTAGGAGCAGCATCCTCCCTTATGGGCACAGCCACCGGACTTGCCGCTTCTTTCTCCTTGCCTTTTATGGCAACTCCGTCAGATATCATCGCCGCAATTCTGGAATCAAGAAGTGTGGGGGAGGCGGTGGTACAGAAGGAGAATCTGATGGAAGTCTATAAAGCCAAATCCATGGAGAAGGCTTTAAAGGAACTTTTCTCGCATGTGTCGGTAAAGGTAACTGAGGAAGGATTGATATCGCTATCTTATGAGGACAAAGACAGAATCAGAGCCGCCAAGGTGGCAAATCGGTTTGTAGAGGAGTTGGATCGGATCAACAGAAAGACAAGTACATCCCAGGCAAAGAATGCTCGGATGTTTATAGAGGAAAGATTAGCTCAAACTCAAAAAGAGTTAACTCAAGCTGAAGAGAATTTGAGGGAATTTAAAGAGGAAAACAAAACCATACTTTTAGACGATCAGATGAAGGCTGCCATAGGCAAGGCTTCCGATCTTAAAGCTCAAATGGTCTCCTCGGAGATCGATCTGAATGTGCTGAGCAAGACCTTGTCTCCCTCACATCCACAGATTAAGTCGCTGAGAAGCAGAATAAATGAAATAAAAAAACAGTTGGAGATTTTACAACTGGGAAACCAGGAAGAAGACTCTGAAGGGAAAACGGTTTTAGACGTTCCTTTTGCTGAAGTTCCTTCTTTAAGCCTCAAGCTGGCGCGACTGGTTCGAGAAGTAAAAATTCAGGAGAGAGTATTTGAACTTTTGACCCAGCAATATGAGCAATACAAAATTCAGGAGACGAAAGATACCCCCACCATTCAGATCCTGGACAGGGCCGTTCCTCCGGAGAGACGAGCCAAACCCAAAAGGGCACTTCTGGTGGGGCTTTCAGGCATCTTAAGCATCTTCGCATCCTTAGTCTTTATATTCGGCTTGGAATATTTCAAGAGGTCAAAACAGAAAAATCCCGAGGCAATTGAAAAACTTGAGTCTCTTCTGGGTGCCTGGAGAAAGGATGCGGAGGATTTGAAGAGGAAGATCTCATTCAGACACAAAAAGGATTCACTCTGACTTTGTCCTGAAGGAAGGATAGTCTTTCGAGGCTGGTTTAACGGTGACGAGACTCGTATCGAGGCTTGAAGCTCGGCAATAGAAGCTGGAAAATTCCCAACAGATGAAACAGAGGAAGAATTTCAAGCGTCGAACTTCGGAAGTCGAGCTTCGTTACCAGCTTCGCCAACGACAAACGATAATTGTTAACCGGTAATTTTTTTGAAAGGTAGAGTATGATCAAAATAGGTCTAATAGGTTGTGGTGCCTGGGGAAAAAACTTGCTAAGGAATTTTTCCGATCTGCCCGGATGCGTGCTCCTCTCGTGTTGTGATGAAAATCCCAAGCAGATAGAGAGACTCCGCCCCAATTACCCCAAGGTTAAATTCACTCAAGATCAAAAAGAGATCATAGAGAATCCCAATTTGGATGCGGTGGTGATCTCTACCCCTCCTGCCTCACATTTCAAGCTGTCCAGGGCCGCTATTCTGGCAGATAAGGATGTTTTTGTGGAGAAGCCTATGGTGCTGGAGGTAGCTGAGGGGGAGGAATTGGTGAAATTAGCAGAGGAGAAGAAAAAGATCTTGATGGTAGGACATATCATGGAATACCACGCCGCCGTCCTGAAATTAAAGGAATATATATCTAAGGGTGAATTGGGCAAAGTATATTATCTTTATTCCACGCGGATAAACTTAGGGAGGGTCCGCGATACGGAGAACGCCCTGTGGAGCTTTGCTCCTCATGACATCTCCATGATAATGTTTTTGTTGGAAAAAGATCCTGTATCAGTTTCTGCCACAGGCGAATGTTATCTGCAGAAGGGGATCGAGGACGTGGCTTTCATGACCATGCACTTTCCTGACGGGGTGATGGCTCATATTCATGTGAGTTGGCTTGACCCGCATAAGGATAGAAAACTGACTGTGGTGGGAGACAAGAAGATGGCGGTTTTCGATGATACTGAATCTTCAGAGAAGATCTGGATTTACGACAAGGGAGTGGATACTAAGCTGGATTATAACACCTATGGAGAATATCTGAGCCTCAGGTTCGGGGATATTCTGATTCCTAAAATCGAGAGCACAGAACCCTTGAAGGTGGAATGTGAACATTTTATCGATTGTGTTCAGAATCGCAAGACCCCGCGAAGCGACGGTGAGGATGGTCTGCGGGTGTTGAAGGTTTTAGATGCCGCTCAGAGATCTTTAAAGATGGGCGGCACTCCAGTTAGAATAGAATAGAATTTAACTTTTCACCACACTTCTCAAAGATTTTTTCAGGAGTCAAACCATGGAGAATTTCATTGACAAATCTGCTCAGATTGGAGAGATGACTAAAGTTGGCCGGTATACCATCATAGACAAAGATGTTAAAATCGGAAAAGGATGTATTATCGGAAACAATGTTACCATCTATCCTGAAACCGAAATTAGAGATTTCGTCAGAATAGATGACAATACGGTGATAGGAAAGTTGCCCATGAAGGCAGCCACCTCCGCCACCACCAAGGAAGGGCAACTTCCCCCTGCTAAGATCGGAGATAGGTGTCTGATCGGCACATCAGTGGTTATCTATGCCGGTGCCACATTAGGGAAAAAGATTTTAGTGGCTGATCTGTCCACCATCAGGGAAAATGTCACCGTAGGAGATTTCACTATCGTGGGGAGAGGTGTCGCCATTGAGAATTTCTGTAAGGTGGGCTCGTATTGCAAGTTAGAAACAAACGTCTATATCACCGCTTATTCGGAGTTGGAGGATCGTTGTTTCATCGCCCCCTGCGTGGCCACCAGCAACGACAACTATATGGCCCGAAGTAAGGAAAGATTTAAGCACTTCAAAGGGGTGACGGTCAAAAAAGGAGGAAGAATCGGGCTTAATGCCACCATCCTTCCCGGAAAGGTGATCGGTGAGGACTCGCAGGTTGCTGCCGGAGCGGTGGTAACCAAGGACACACCATCTAAGAAGATAGTCCTGGGCTCGCCTGCCAGAGTCTGGAGGGATGTGCCCCAAGATCAGCTTCTGGAGAATCAATAGGTAGCTCAAAGAATAAAACCTTTTTAGGTTTGATAAAAGCTGTTTTGCTGTTTTACTTTGAGAGAACGAATAAAAACTTGTGGGAGGATTAGATGAATGTCGCCTTCTTAGATCTTAAAAGGCAATATAGTTCCATTAAAGATGAGTTAGATCAGGCGGTTTTTTCCGTTTTGTCTCATGCTAAGTTCATCATGGGTCCGGAGGTGAAGGCTTTTGAGGAGAAAGTAGTGGAGTATTGTGGGGCAAAATTTGCCATCGGAGTCGCCTCGGGAACCGATGCTTTGCTTCTTTCTTTGAGAGCCTGTGGAGTTGGACCGGGGGACGAGGTTATCACCACCGGCTTCTCCTTTTTCGCCACTGCCGGAGTCATCACCCGACTGGGAGCAACCCCGGTGTTTGTGGATATCGATCCGAATACCTACAATATGGAACCGGATCAGATCGAGAAAAAGATCACCTCCAAAACCAAAGCAATTATGCCGGTTCATCTTTACGGTCAGTGTGTAGACATGGACCCGATCACCGAGATTGCGAGGAAGCATAATTTGAAGGTGGTGGAGGACGCGGCTCAAGCCATAGGGGCTAAATACAAGGGGAGAAAAGCAGGAACTTTGGGGGACTTTGGCTGTTTTTCCTTTTTCCCCAGCAAAAACCTGGGTGCAGCGGGAGATGGGGGAATGGTGGTGACCGATGATCTGGAGATGGCTGAGCTGTTAAGAATGTTAAGAGTTCACGGAGCCAAACCCAAATACTATCACTCCATAGTGGGTTATAACAGTCGGCTGGACACCATCCAGGCAGCCATACTTAGCGTTAAACTAAGGTATCTGGATGGATGGACTGAAAAAAGGAGAGAACATGCGAAAAGTTACAACACTGCCTTTAAAGATTTAGATATCATCACACCCAAGGAGGAGGATTTCAATTATCATATTTATCATCAATACACCATTGTGGTTAAAAACAGGGACAGGTTGCGTGAGGTCCTGAAGGAAAACCAGGTAGGGCACGACGTTTATTATCCTGTTCCCTTGCATCTGCAGGAATGCTACAGCTCCTTAGGATATAAAGAAGGTAACCTTCCGATGGTGGAAAGGAAAGCCAAAGAGGTTATTTCTATCCCTATATATCCGGAGCTGACCGCAGAAGAGCAGAATTTTGTGATCCAGACTATAAAAGGAGCAGTTTAGTGGTGCTGTTGGCATTTTGTTCGGGCGGGGGGTTAACCCCCGCCCGAAGGACATCAAGGCCGTGGATCAAATTTGTTCGGACAGGGGTTGAACCCCTGTCCGAACATGGTCAAAATATATAAAAGGCGATGAAGATCATCTCAGTGGTGGGGGCTCGTCCCCAATTTATAAAGCTCTCCTCTCTTTCTAAGGAATTGAGAAAAAAACACAGGGAGATCATTCTCCACACCGGACAACATTATGATGATGAGCTATCCTTAGTTTTTTTCTCCCAACTTTCCATACCAAAACCCGACTACAATCTGGGGATAGGCTCAGCCGAGCATGGGGAGCAGACCGGCAAGATGTTGGGGTCGATTGAAGAGGTTATCACTTTTGAGAAACCGGACTTGGTCATGGTTTATGGAGACACCAACTCCACTCTGGCTGGGGCTTTGGCCGCGGCTAAACAGAACATCCCGGTAGCTCATGTGGAGGCGGGTCTGCGGAGTTTTGTAAAGTCAATGCCAGAGGAGATCAATCGGGTCTTGACCGATCATGTCAGTTCTCTGCTTTTCTGCCCCACCCCTACCTCGGTCAGGAACTTAAAAAGGGAGGGAATAACAAAAGGGGTACATCTGGTGGGGGATGTGATGTTTGATTCGCTTAAAGAAAATCTTTTTGTGGCGGAGAAAAAATCAAAAATAATGAAGAAGTTAAGCTTAAAAAAAAAGGAATTCTATTTGATCACCGTTCATCGGGCAGAGAACACCGACATCAAAAAGAATCTAGAGAAGATAACTCACATCGTTACGCTTCTGGACAAAAAAGTTGTCTTCCCCATTCATCCCCGAACCAGAAAAAGACTATCAGAGTTCAACCTCCTTGACAGATTGCTTTCAAAACATGATCTTCTTTTAATTGATCCGGTCAGTTACCTGGATATGTTAGTTCTGGAGAAGGGTGCCAGATACGTATTAACCGATTCAGGCGGAGTGCAAAAGGAAGCTTTCTTTTTGAAAACCCCCTGTCTCACCTTGAGAGAGGAGACCGAATGGGTGGAGACTCTGAAGGGTGGGTTTAACCGACTGGTGGGACTGGAAGTTGATAGGGTGGCCCAAAATATAAAGACGAAGGATAGTTTTTCTCGCAATGCTCAAAAAAAGGGTACACTAACTTCAAAGGGGGCAAACCTCAGAATAGCCAAGATCATTGCAAATTCTGAAATCGAGAGATTATAAGAATGGAAAGTATAGGCAAAAAGATCGTAAGAAACACCATCTACAACTCAATTGGCAGAATATGGTTGATGCTGGTGACTTTGCTTTTGATCCCTTATATTTTGCATAAGTTAGGGGTGCAGGTCTTTGCGGTTTGGTCTTTAGTGTTCGTGGTAGCGAACTGTATGGGCTTGCTGGACTTTGGCATCAGAACCTCTTTCGCTAAATATATCGCTGAATACCATACTAAAAAGGATCAAAAGTCGATAAATGCAGTGATCAACTGCGGCATTATATTCTATTTAGTATTTTCCCTCTTTGTCATCGGTTTAGCAGTTGTTTTAAGAGGTCCCATCATTTCGCTGTTGAAGATACCTCCGCCCATCCATGCAGAATCCATGTTCGCCATATTGGGAATGGTTTTGATTTTATGTTTAAATAACACCCTTAGCATATTTGAGGCAGTTCTGGTTGGATTGCAACGTATGGATGTTCGGAATAAAATCTTGATCTTTGCCTCCTTTTTTAATGTGGCAGGCACTTTCTTCTTTCTGGAGAAAGGATTTGGCTTAAGAGGGTTGGTGATAAATTATGGAATCGTTTCTTTTGTGATCATACTACTCAATTTATATTTCTCTTATCGCTTGCTTCCACACCTCCGAATTGGCTGGTCAAGAGTAAAGAAGGAGATTTTCCGAAAATTGTTCAATTACGGTGTAAAGATGCAGATATGCAACTTTGCTGCTATGATACACTTGCAGGCAGATAAAATCATCTTGAGCCATTTTTTAGGACTTAACTTTGTGACCTTCTATGAATTGGGACAAAAGGCAGCGAATGCGGTCCGAACCTTCCCCATGCTTCTGCTAACCGCTCTGGTGCCAGCGGTATCAGAGTTGGAGGCAAGCGATGATAAAGGAAAACTAAGGGAGTTGTATGAGAGAGGATCGAAATATGTAAGCCTGGCGGTTTTCCCTTTGATTTTTCTGTCCATAATAGTAGCGCCTGATCTAATTAATCTATGGGTCGGGGATAAATTCAGCTTGGCAATTTTGTCCTTTCAGGTTCTGGTAATTGGTTATGGTATAAATGTGCTGACCGGAATGGGAACTTCAATGGTGAGAGGAATCGGCAAGCCGGAATACGAGGCCAGATATGCTGTATTAACCCTGATTATGCAACTCACTCTGAGCATTACTCTGGTCCAGATATTTGGATTTAGGGGCATTCTGGCAAGTGTGCTCATCACATCTGTGGTGGCCGCCTTGTATTTTTTGCTGACTTTTCACAGGCTTCTCAAACAGGATTTTAAGTCTTTTGCTCGAGCAACTTATGTGAAACCTGTGGTGGCCTCATTGGTTGCCTTTGCCATCACTTTTGGATTAAGCTATTATCTTCCGAGCTTGATATTTTTGCAAGGAAGACTCGGATACTCTATAAGTTTGCTTCTCAAATCTGTGATTTTTCTGGTATTCTTTATTCTTCTGATCGTTAGAATAAGATTTTTGGATGTTTCTGATGTGCGCTTATTTAAGCTGTACTTAAGACCTCAGTTTATGAGCAAGATATAGCACTGTAAGTAGTCCTTTGAACTTGATGACAATCAATCTTCGGCTTCAAAGAGAGAAAAATTTATGATAATAAACTTTGTGTTGACGGAAGATCTTTGACCTGTCAAAGACAAATCCTGCACTGGGGTTCTGAGTCCCAGCGATTTGATATTTGTCTGAAGGGGAAAAATGAGCGAAGATATTAGACCGCTTGAGGCAAGGCGGTTCAGAAAAGCGGTATTAGATTATCTTTCTCCATGCAAGCGAACCAGATTGTATGATGTTATGGTCAATGATCATCTGCAAAAATTGGAGTTAATTGACGCCGGATATGGATGCTGGCTTAAGCGTCTACTACCATACCTTGTAAATTACTACGGTCTTCAAGGGAAACGAATTTTGGATATGGGGTGCGGAACTGGCGAACTTACGGTTCGGATGAATCTCTTGGGGTTCGAGACAATGGGCATAGATGTTCATGGGAGGGCTCTGGACCTGGCAAAGATTTTAGCGGTAGAAAATGGACTACCTGAAACAACTTTTGTTGAAAACAATGCCGAGCGTCTCCCTTTTGCTGAGAATAGTTTCGACATTGTCACCATGTTTTCTGTGCTTGAGCATGTAGATGACCAGATGCTGATAAACAGTCTATTGCCAGAACTGAAAAGAATTTGTCGGGGCCTAGTTTACGTGTTAGTGCCGAATAGACTTAAAGTTTCGGATGACCATACCGGTTTGAGGTTTGTCTGCTGGATGCCAAAGAGACTTGCGGAGATGTACATTAAGGCCAGGGGTTCTAAGTACCGATATTTTATATCTGCCTCGGGTCTTTGGGATGTTTCCTATCGAACTCTTGGTCGCATATCTTCTTTATTCCAGCGCGGCTTCTTATTGGATTTCCCTTCTGAAGAAGTCATATACCCTCCGCTTGACAAGACTCCGATGATTACTCGGATTGGTAAAAATGTTAAGCTCGGCGACCGAAAGATATTCATTGGCTTTCCCATCCCTTGGAAATTAATGGTGAGGATGGGTTATCCAAAAGAGGGATTCTTTCCCTACTTGAACTTGGTTGCTATCCCCAGGAAAAGCCGAACAACGGATTCACCTTAAACGGAGAAACAATAGGAGACTATTTTTTGAGATGAGAATAACCTTTGTTTTGCCCGGAAGATTAATGCGACACCCTGTAGGTGGTTATAGGGTAGTCTATGAATATGCCAATGGGTTGGTTGAAAGAGGCCATCAGGTAAATGTGATTCATCCCCTATTGCGGCCAGAAGAAAGAACACAAAATGTGCACAAATTAAAAATATATTGTAAGTATGCTTTAAGTTCGCTTTTTGAAATTCCGAAGATCAATTGGTTTAAAATCTCTCCCAAGGTCAATATGATAACTGTTCTTACTTTAGAGGAAAAATATATCCCTCTGGCAGATGTTATCATTGCCACTTTCTGGCGGACAGCAGAATGGGTGGCTGGATACTCCTTGGCAAAAGGAGAAAAGTTCTATCTGATTATGGATTTCTATCCCTGGCTTGGCCCCCGGGAAAGACTGGAAGCAACATGGCGAAATCCCTTTAAAAAGGTGGCGATTTCTCATTGGCTATATGAAAAGGTAATTCAGGCGGGCGGCAGCAATACTACGGTAATTCCGCTCGGCATCGATCATCGAACTTTTCGCTTATTGGCTGATCTCGGCGACCGTCCTCCCAGGGTGGCTATGCTGTTTTCGCCTGCTAAACACAAAGCCTCAAATGATGGTCTACACGCTCTTGAAATCTGTAAGAAACACTATCCGAACCTAGAGGCAACCTTTTTTGGCACAACTTCGCCATTTAGGGACATCCCTAATTGGGTGGCTTATGAGAAAAACGTGTCGGTGGAAAAATTGGTACAGCTGTTCAATCAATCCAGAATCTATCTTTGCAGTAGTGTGGCTGAGGGTTTTGCTTTTCCACCAGCTGAAGCCATGGCCTGCGGATGTGCCGTGGTGTCGACAGATTGTGGGGGAATAAGAGAATATGCGGAAAATGAAGTCAACGCTCTTCTGTCTCCCCCGGCAGATCCGGACGCTTTAGCACAGAACTTGCTTAGAGTTCTACAAGATCAAAATCTCTGTATGAGATTGGCTCGCAAGGGAAACGAAATCATAAAAACCTTCACCTGGAATAAGGCCGTGGAAAAGATGGAGGCTTTTCTTTTGGGAGGATTGGACAAGCCTGATTTTTCATAGAACAGTTCCTTTTGCAGGTTATGAATGGCGATCGCTTTTTAGCCGTTTCAAGAGAGTTTAAGAAACCTAATCATCTTTTACTTGAAAATAAGACTACAATATGTTGAACCCCATGTTGTCCATAATAATTGTTAGTTATAACACCAAAGAGCTTTTGCTTGAATGTCTCTCTTCTGTCTATGATCAGACGCGCGAAGTTGAATTTGAAATCATAATGGTGGACAACAATTCCAAAGATGGGAGTGTGAAGGAAGTTCAAACTCGCTTTCCCAAGGTAGGTGTGATTGTCAATGAGACAAACAAGGGCTTTGCTGTGGCGAACAACCAAGCTTTGAAAATAATGCGGGGAGGATATGCGCTGCTTTTAAATCCGGATACCATAATTCTGAATAACGCTTTAGGTAAAATGATAAACTTCATGAAAAAACATGATGAAGTTGGGATATTATGCCCCAAAATTTTTAAGCCCGATGGTTCCTTACAGAGAGCCGCTTTCCCTCCACCTTCTACCATGAACTTCATATTGTCCAGACTGGATAAGGAGGGTTTGCTCCCAGGGCGGTTAAGCAGTTTCTATATCCGTTTCCTAGATTCCCTTCTTCCCGCGAAATTCAGTAACGGTTTCTATGATCAACTGAGTAGAACTTCTCGGAAGCCATTCAAGGCGGGCTGGGTTTCAGGAGCTTGCCTGATGATAAGAAGAGAGGCGATAAAAGATATTGGATTCTTGGATGAAAACCTATTTCTTTTCTGCGAAGATCGAGATTGGTGTTGTCGAGCTCGAGAAAAAGGGTGGAAAGTTATGCTACTTCCGGAAGCCCAAATTATTCATTACGGCGGACAAAGTACTCTGCCAAACCTTTCTTTAGGCATCCCATCATTCTACCGCTCCCAGTTCTACTTTGTACGAAAACATTTGGGAAAACCAACACTACTGGTGTTAAAGTTTGTAACCTTTTGGGAACTGCTCGCCAAGATTTTGGTCAGAGGGTTAGGTTTTAGTGTAAGCAAAAGCCAAAGAAAATCCAAGCTTTACGGATATATGGAATCTTTGAAATTAATATTTAAAAGTTCTAAGAAAATGCGGCACGGGACTCCTATATAGCAAGCTTGAGAGTTAAAATCCTAAAGATGATTTAGTGAAGAAGAGATTGTATGCTTGGGTTCGCTTGGGATTTTGTAAACGAATGCGACAATGTTGATCAAAAAACAGAAACCAGCGGAAAAATAGTGGATAGAACAATATAAAAATATGGAACTTTCTTACATAAATGAACCTCTGCCTAAAATAGACAGAAGGCTATTTTTGCTGGTTCTTTTGGTTACGTTAGGTGCAACATTTGCGCTGTATGAATTCCCTGTTTATTTTGCTGGGCTCATAGCTGTAATTCTCTTTTTGGCGGGCGTTTATAATCTCCCAGAATTAGGTATTGCGGTTTTGGTAAATGGATTATTCCTGGTAGGTTTCTTTTGGAGAGGGCTTCAGATAACCTATTTGGTTACACCACTAGCCGTGGTGGTCTGCACTGTGGGACTGACACATTATGTTTTGAACCACGGACTTAAGTGGCGATTTGGGGTTTTACCTGGTATTGTTCTTTTGATCGGCGTGATGTTATTTGTGGGCATCTTATATTCACCCTTACCTTTACAGGGTTTGGTGAAAGCTGGAAAATATTTGAGCATGAACCTGTATATCTTTTTTGCCGCCATGCTTTTTATAAATGACTTAGATAAACTAAAAAATCTAATAAAGGCGATTGCCCTGGTAGGAATGGTTGTAGCGACCGTTTCCATCGTTTACATCGCCTGTGCAGGCGTTGGGAGCATTACGAGATTCGCCTTGCCCGCCCAGAATCCCATTTGGTTCGCCAGAGGAATGGGAATGTCTCTGTTAGCGACTTTGTTTTTGCTTGAGTTGACCAATAAAAAGTTAGAAAGATTTGTTTATATATTTTTCATATCGATTATGTTATTTCTGTTGTATACTGCCGGTTCGAGAGGACCGGCTCTTGCATTAATAGCTTCATTATTTTTCTATTTTTTCCTTTTACAAAGAAAACGTTTTAATTTTCTCAAAAAGTTATTCTTTTTCCTTTTGATTTTCATCTCGGTTAAACTCTCCGTTGTTATTGCTCCTGAACATATCTGGAATAGGATGCTCAAGCTTTTTTCAGGATTTGACCCGACAACCTTTTACCGTCTGCGATTTTTTGAAAAAGCGAAGAATTTGTTTTTTGAGAATCCCTTAACGGGGGTGGGGACTGCAGGATTTACACATTTTACTGGATTAAATTATCCTCATAATATATTCTTGGAATTTGCCAGTGAACTCGGCATTTTTGGGCTTTTGGCTTTCTTTATTCTGGTCTTCTATGCCGCATACCTGGGCATCAAATTACTCAGAGGCCCAAATGCATCCGCACTGGAGTTGAGCTTAAGTAAAATCTATCTCGTTCTATTTCTTTTCTCTTTGATCAATTCTCAGTTCAGTGGCGCCGTATGGGGCAATTACGAGCTTTGGTTTTCGGTGGCTGGAATATGGACGTTACATTCCACAAGGCAAAAATATTTGAAAAAATGAAAAAAGTGTTAATCATATCCTATTTTTTCCCACCCTTGGGTGGGGTTGGGGTTCAACGTGTTTTAAAGTTCGTGAAATATCTACCTCATTTTGGATGGCAGCCCATGGTCTTGACCGTAAGGAATCCAGATTTTCAAATGTTTGATCAAAAACTTTTGAAGGAGGTACCTGGCCAGACAAAGGTGGTGTGGACGCGTACTATTGAACCGTCCAAAATCTATAATTTCTTTGCTGCACTTTTTGGAAGAATAAAGACCTCTCTTAAAAAGAGAAAACCAGCAGACAAAACTGAGTTAGATGTCAACCCCAGGCAGCGTTTAGCCACCCAAATAAGTCATTTTCTTTTTATCCCAGATAGTCGTATTGGTTGGTTGCCTTTTGCAATTTTTTCTATACTAGCGGAAATCAAGAAACGTGAGTATGACATCATCTTCTCTACTTCACCTCCATTTTCCGCACACCTAGTTGGTTTGGCCGCAAAAGTGATTCTTGGAAAACCGTGGGTAATTGATCTTCGAGATTTGTGGGTCTTAAGTCCGCATATAAAATCACCTACTAAATTTCATCTCTGGATTTCTAAGTATATAGAACACAAGATGCTGAAGTTTGCCGATAAAATTATTACTGTCTCAGAGCCGTTTTGCGAAGATTTGAAGAAAGTCTACCCAGACATCGTTTCAGATAAATTTGACGTAATCCCTAATGGCTACGATGCTAATGATTTTAAAATTGCCCAAGTTAAGCAGAATGAAAAATTTTGCATAGGACATGTTGGAAGTCTGTATGGATACTCGGGCCGCACACCGTATTATTTTCTGATGGCATTGGCAAATTTGAAAAAGGAAATTCCGAATCTTGAAAAGGTTATGGAAGTTTCATTCATCGGCTCGATCGATAATGAGAACAGGGAACTCATCAATGCGATAGCATCAAAATTCAGCTTGAGAGAAGTATTACATGTAAGAGACTTCGTCTCGCATGAGGAAGCGATAAGTTGCATGAGAAAATTCAATGTATTATTATTCTTGGGCGTAAGAGCTGCTAAGGATTGTCATGACACTACAGGAGACGTGTCTTCTGGAAAACTTTATGAATATTTAGCCGTTGGGAAACCAGTTTTAACTCTAACTGAAGACGGAGCAATCAAAGGTCTAATCGAAAAAAGCGGTTGTGGTATTATAGTAGATTATAACGACATCGAAAGAATAAAACAGGAAATTCTTATCTGCTACAATAAGTATAAACAAGGTCACTTGGTGGTAGAGCCTAACTGGGATTTTATCACTCTATTTGAGCGGAAGAAATTAACGCAACAATTGGCAAATGTTCTGGATGAATTAAATAAATGATACATATCCATATGTATTTTTCTGCAAGGAGCATCAAGATTTGAGGGTGATTTTCATTGTTCCGTATCCGATTGAGGGACCAAGTAGCAGACTGAGAGTCTGGCAATATCTAAAATACTTAGAGAAGCTCGGGATCAACTGGTGTTTTCGACCTTTTATGTCATCTGCTTTTTATAAAATCGTATATCAACCTGGTCATTTTGGGTTGAAGACATATCATTTTATTATCTGTGCTTTTAACAGATTTTTAGATCTTATCCGTATAAAAAAATACGACCTTGTGTTTGTCCAGAGAGAGGCTTTCCCTTTTGGACCTCCAATCTTTGAGTGGATAGTAACCAAGATTTTGGGAAAACCTTTAATTTATGACTTTGACGACGCCATTTTTTTGAAAACAAAAAGTCAATACAATAATCTGGTTCAGTTTTTAAAAAGTCCTCAAAAGGTTTCTAAAATTATACAGATGAGCACACATGTTATCGTTGGTAATAAATACTTGCAGGAATATGCCCTTGAGTTTAACCGGAATGTTACCATAATCCCCACTCCCGTAGATACTGAAGAATTTAAATCAGGAGTTAAGAACGCGAAAAAAGGTAACGTCGTTCTTGGATGGATTGGCAGTCATAGTACCACTCCTTATCTGTTGCCACTCAAGAATGTTTTTCAAAGGCTGAAGAAAGAACATTCCAATTTAACTGTAAAATTGATAGGAGCAGAGAGCATAGCCGATGAATTGCCTGCTACGCAATGTTTGAAATGGGCATTGGAAGACGAACTAAGGGATTTGCGTTCCTTTGACATAGGTATTATGCCCGTTCCGGATAATGCTTGGGCAAGAGGAAAATGTGCTTTAAAAATACTTCAATATATGGCAATTGGAATTCCGGTGGTGTGCTCGCCAGTGGGGGTTAACAAAGAAATTGTCAAGAATGGGGTCAACGGGTTTTGGGCAGCATCTGAAGAGGAATGGTATGAGAGGCTTCAAATGTTGATAGAGAATCCTGAACTAAGAAGGACGATTGGTCTTCGGGCGCGAGCAACTGTCGAGACTTCTTACTCGGTTAAAGCATGTTTACCAATTTTAACTAAGATATTACGCCGAACAGGAGAGAGGGTTAGGTAACGACACGTGGACGCGTCCCCTGTTCTTTGCTTTTTTTCTTAAGGGAGAATCGCTCTCTTAACATCAGGAGTGGGAGTGAGTGCTTTCCCCACTCGGTTGATTGAATCATTTCCTTTTTTGGAATCCAGATGGTATCCTGAGGGACGATATGGCCAATAGTGAGATAAAAGTACTACAAATTATCACCAAGTTTGTGGTGGGAGGAGCACAGGAACATTTAATATATTTGTGTGATCTCCTAAATAAAGAGAGATGTCGGGTTAAGGTGCTCTCCGGTGCTCAGACAGGTCCCGAGGGTGAGTTGATCAAGGAAATAGAGAAACGAGGAATTGATCTATTTATTCTTCCCGAATTAGTCAGAGAAATCAATCCGCTCAAGGACTTACTAGCATTGATTCAATTAACCAGATACATAAAAAAGGAGAGGTTCGATATAGTTCACACTAATAGTTCCAAAGCAGGAATCCTGGGCAGGTTGGCCGCCAAGTTGGCTGGCGTCCCCATCGTAGTCCATACCGTTCATGGTTGGGGGCATCACGACGAGATGGGTAAGCTGAGAAAGGGTTTCTACATATTTTTAGAAAAATGTGCCGGAAAACTCACCGACAAGATTATAACAGTGTCATATCTGGACACGAAAAAAGGTTTAAAGAATGGGATAGCTGATAGTGGCAAGTATATAACCATACGCAGCGGAATAGACTTAAGTGTCTTTAATCCAGCAACCATTGATGTTGAGCATGAAAAGAGAAAATGGGGCATTCCGTTGACAAATAATGTAGTTGGCTCGATAATGAGATTTTCGAAGCAAAAAAATCCGTTAGATTTCGTGAAAATGGCCGCCGAGATTGTCGAGAAGAGCCCCAAGGTAAGCTTCCTTTTGGTAGGAGATGGAAGTTTAAAACCCCAGATTGAAAGTTCGATTCTACAGTTCAATTTGTCAGAAAAGGTAATACTGACTGGTGTAAGAAACGATGTTCCCCAATTATTAGCTGTTATGGATGTATTTGTCTTGCCTTCCTTGTGGGAAGGTTTGCCAAGGGTAATCCCTCAGGCTATGGCCATAGGTTTGCCGATTGTAGCCACAGAAGTCGGTGGCATCCTAGAGGCAGTCAAAGAAGGACAGAACGGTTTCTTAGTGCCTCCAAAGGATTTCCATGCAATGGCGCACAGGGTTATTCAATTGCTCGAAGACCAGAACTTAGCAAAAAAGATGGGAGAACGAGGAAGAAAGATGGTTTATCCCGAGTTCTGCGTCAAACAAATGGTTAAAAGCACTGAAAGTCTCTACGAAGGATTGATAAAATCTAAGCAAAAGTTTATTTTGGAATGAGAACGGAGGTTTTCAAAAAACCGCCTTCCGAATGAATTATGAATTATCTCATCACTTTTCTTTGTTCACTCGTTGTGGTGTTAGCCACAATTCCAATTTTGATTAAGCTGGCCAAGAGATTTGATTTTTTAGACTATCCTTCCGCTTTGAAAGTCCACACCAGACCCACCCCTCTTTTAGGCGGGTTAGCAGTCTTTATCGGATTTCTATTTGCTTTGTTGCTTGGTTTAATTCTTTTTGACTTGTCTTTCAGCGCAGATGTGGTGGGGATTTTAATTGGAGGGTCAATAGTGGTGACCTTCGGGCTGGTGGATGATAAGAGGGGGCTATCTCCCAGCTATAAACTCCTGGGGCAGGTCATCGCCGCCCTCTTGTTTTTGACCTTGAGCCACAATGCCAAGATTCTCACCGGATCAGGTTGGGACGTTTTGATCTTACTTCTGTGGATGGTGGGCTTGATGAATGCGGTCAACTACATGGATGCTATGGACGGACTGTGCGGGGGGATATCTTTCATCTCCGCCTCAGCATTTTTGGTTATTGCGCTTGTCAATCAACAGATGCTCAGCGCACTTCTGGCTCTGGCTTTGATGGGTGGGCTTTTGGGCTTTCTTCGGTACAATTGGTCTCCGGCCAGAATGTTTTTAGGTGATGCAGGCAGCATGTTCAATGGCTTCATCTTAGCCTGTCTGGGAATTCTCTTTGCCAAGGCGAACCCTTCCTATTCCTCTCTTTTAGTCCCCATCCTGATTTTGAGTTACCCCATATTCGATATCTCCTTTGTAACCTTAATCAGGCTTAGGGAAGGGAGAAAGGTATACGTGGGCGATTACAATAATTCACCTCGAAGAATCGCCAATCTGGGGATGCAAAACAAGAAAGTGGTTTTGTGGATTTACCTTTTTTGTTTCCTTTTAGGGAGCTTAGGGGTTTTACTCTATTTCTTCTTCGACTCCCCTGTCAAGATGTTGATAGCCGTTTTCGTTTGGCTGATTCTTGTCATCTTCGGGGTGCATTTACAGAGGAATTTTGTCAATATCCGGGAAAAGCTCTTTTTGATAATAAGCGACATGGTTCTGATCAACGCTGCATTTTTATTTTTCTTCTGGATAAAATTTCACTCTGGTTTGTTTGCCAATCAGTGGGTCATCCCCTTATCTGAATTTGTCCCCCCGGCTATCTGGATTACCATCTTTTGGCTAAATTTGTTCGCCATCTTCGGACTTTATGAGGTCCCCGGAGATTCCAGGTTCATAGATGAGATAAAAGGGATAGCTAAAGCGACAGGCGCGGGGGTTATCATTTTTATGATCTTAACTTTAGACCCGTCTTATTTACATATTAAATCCTGGATATTACTTTTGATCTATAGCTTCACTCTAGTTTTGGCATTGGGCTTAGGACGGGGTCTCTTCGTATATTTAACCAGAAAATTTAACCTTCTGGGAGCCTACATGCGCAAAGGAATAATTGTGGGGACCAAACAAAAGGCTAAAAATCTTTATGAGAGGCTTTCCGCCAATCCCGAATACGGTTATCAGGTGATCGGATTTATTAAGGAGGACCAGGCAAATCCAGAATTAGATTCATCGGATTGCTCCGCAGAGTCCCCAGGAAAGGTTTTGGGAAAAATCCAGGATCTGGATGAAATTGTACGAGAAAACAAAGTTCAAGATATCCTGATCGCAGTCCAGCCCGAGTGGAAGGGCTCCTTACAAGAGGTCATGAACTCGGTGCACAATCTGGAGGTCTCCTTCAAAATCGTCCCGGATCTGGCTGATCTGAGAAGAGGGTATCAGACCACACCTCTTCGCTCAAAACTTCTTTTAAGGATATTCCCCAGTCATCTGAGAAGCTGGGAATGGCTGGTAAAAAGACTCCTCGATGGTCTGGTTTCCCTGGTGATCCTGGTCGGATTTTTGCCCCTGTGGATACTGATTGCTCTTTTAGTCAGATTCACTTTTAAAGCTCATTCTTTAGTCAAACAGAAATATTTAGGAAAGATGGGAAGAAGGCTGGAGCTTTATAAATTTCGTGTCTTTCAACATGAATCCGCAGGCCAAAACAAGGACCAGCATTCGAAAATTCCTTCCAGCAGGCTGGGAAGGTTTTTAAAAAATTCCGGCTTGGAGAAAGTTCCGATTTTCATTAACATATTAAAAGGGGAGATGAGCTTGGTTGGTCCGGAACCTTTGCCCCCGGAAACATTTGAGAACCTATCAAACAGTCTGCCTCTTCTGCCGAAAAGATTAAATGTCAAGCCGGGTCTTTTCAGCCTGGCTAAAATAAAGGGAAGGTTCGAAGATTACGCTGAGGCAGCAAAAGATCATCTCCGGGATGATTTATTTTACATGGAGAACATGTCTCTTCTTCTTGATCTGAGAATACTTTTGGGAGGATTAACATCTTCTTTGAGAAAGTAATTCATCTAACAAAAAGGACAGGTTATGCTGGATCTAAAATTCATCAGAGAGAACACAGAGAAAGTGAGAGAGGCAATAAAAAATAAGGGGGAGAAGGCGGATGTGGATTTGCTTTTGAGCCTGGATCAAAAAAGAAGGTCCCTTCTTTTGCAGGCGGATGAGCTGAAACACCAAAGGAACGTGGTCTCAGAGAAGATCGCCCGGATGAAAAAAGAGAAGGAGGACCCCAGCCAAGAAATTGAGAATATGAGGAAAGTCTCCGACCAGATTGATGCTTTGGACGAAGAATTGAGGCAATCAGAAGAGAAGATCAACCATCTTCTTCTGAGTGTTCCCAACATCCCTCACCCCTCAGTGCCCATAGGTTCAGATGAGGATTCGAATGTGGTGATAAGAGAGTGGGGCCAGCCTCCCCGATTTGATTTCGAACCTCGTCCCCACTGGGAATTAGGACAGATTCTGGGGATTCTGGATCTGCCTAAAGCCGCTAAGGTGGCCGGAAGCGGATTTTTGGTCTTGACCGGAAAAGGAGCAAGACTTCAGAGGGCTTTGATTAACTTCATGCTGGATCTGCATACTAAAAAACACAGCTATGAAGAGATCCTACCACCTTTCATGGCCAACCGCGTGAGCATGACCGGCACCGGTCAGTTGCCCAAATTGGAAGATGATATGTATCTTTGCGAGAAAGACGACTTATTCTTAATACCCACGGCAGAGGTTCCGATAACCAATCTGCATCGTGAGGATAATCTTGCAGAAGAGAATTTGCCTGTGTATTATACCGCTTACTCTGCATGTTTCCGTCGGGAGGCGGGAGCTTATGGGAAGGATACACGGGGAATGATCCGGGTGCATCAGTTTGATAAAGTGGAGATGGTCAAGTTTGTAAAACCGGAGGATTCCTATGATGAGCTGGAGAGCTTGCTGAAGGATGCAGAGGAGGTGCTTCAGCTTTTAAATCTTCCTTATCGGGTGAGAGTGCTTTGTACCGGTGATCTGAGCTTTGCCGCAGCTAAATGTTATGATATCGAAGCCTGGGCTGCGGGATTGGGAAACTATCAGGAAGTATCCTCCTGCAGCAACTACGAAGATTTTCAAGCCAGAAGGATGAAAGTTAGGTTTCGCCCCAAAGGTGGAGGAAAGCTCCAGTATGTCCATACCCTGAACGGTTCCGGTGTGGCTCTGCCCCGAACCATGATCGCTCTTTTGGAGAATTACCAGACCGAAAAGGGAACGGTCATTATCCCCGAAGTCTTAAGACCTTATATGGATGGGATGGAGGAGATAAAATAGTTGAAAGGGTCATGGGTCAAGGGCTTGCAGGTTGGGTTTTGATTACGTATCCGAATAGGTATAAATGAACTCTTTCGTTTCCCATTCGCGTTCTTCAGTGGCGGGAAATGAACGGCGGGTGAAGCCTGCCGGCCATGGAACACCCGCCTGGAGTAGAATCAGTGAATTTGGTAAAGAAAGCCCTCGGAAATCTTAGTTGCGAAAAGATTGTTCTATTTGGTTTGAGAGCAGGAGGTGACTTTAGAGAAAGGAATGATTACGATATTTGGGTTATTGTAAAGGTTAGCCTCACTATTAAAGAGAAGATGAGATTAACCGGGCTGTTAAGAGAAGAACCGGCTAAGAACCAGAAGGCCGAGATGGACGAGGAGCTCATTAATGCCTATGGGGGCACTGTTTCACTGCCCTTTGAGCCAGAGGAAAACAAGCGGATAGCAATGAAGATTGTAGATGACCGGGGTACCGAGAGCCCAAAGATTGGGGGGGTAAAATGATGGCCAAAATGCGTATCGATATCCCCAGAGAAAAGATTGCCGAATTCTGTAAGAGAAACCATATTCGAAGATTGTCACTTTTTGGCTCTGTTCTGCGCGGGGATTTTGGGGCAGATAGTGATATTGATTTGCTGGTTGAATTTGACCCAGACCACATACCTGGACTTATTCGATTGGCTGGTATGGAAATTGAGTTGACTGAAATTTTGGGACGTAAAGTGGATGTAAGAACAGCGCAAGATCTGAGCCGCTATTTTAGGCAGGAAGTACTTAACTCGGCGGAGGTGCAGTATGCAGAAGGATGATCTTGTACGTCTGCGCCATATGCTGGATGCCGCCAGGGAAGCTGAGTTCTTTGCTCGAAACAGAACCAGAAGCTCCCTCGACATTGATCGAAAACTGGTGCTTGCTCTTGTCAAATCCATTGAAATCGTAGGGGAAGCAGCAGCTAACGTGACAAACAAATGCCGTGAAGATTTGCCCCAAATCCCTTGGCCAAATATCATTGGTATGAGAAATCGTCTCATTCATGCTTATTTCGACATCAACCTTGATATTCTATGGAAGACAGTGATCGAAGACCTTCCCCCCTTGATTGCTGATCTTGAAAAAATCGTGGAGGTGGAATGACGTTAGCCGAACAAGATATTTTAAAAATTAGAGAGAAATTAGTTTCCCTCGCTTCCACCAACGGAAAATGAACGGCGGGTAAAGAACACACGCCTGAAGCAAGGAGGATGTGAGACGATAAGAAATTTAACCGAAACGATTAAAATGGAGATTGAGAAAATCATAAAATGAAAGCACTTGAATCTCTTTGGAAAGAAACTAAGGTGCGATTCGATGAACTCGAAAAAGCCCTTATTGACTGTTATATCACTTTTATGCGAGAGGTGGCAAAAATCTATTTGGAGCAAGGTAGAAAGGTGTTTTTCAAAGAGAATCGCATAGTTCACTGGGGAGAATGGAATTTCGGCACTCTTCTTATTGAAGGAGATGAGAAAGTGAGCGAAGTCTTTGGAGATCACATTTCAGAGATTCGTTTTGAACCAGAAATTGGTGAAGAAGTTATAAAAGGGTATGCGGAAATAAGGAAGGAAAATCTTCAGGATATCAGGTATCGGCTCTGAAAGCAAGAGACTAAATGGTAATAATTGACTCGATATAAAAGTCAACCAAGCTTCTTTCGCTTGCTGTTGGTGTTTTTCACCAACGGAAAATGAACGGCGGGTGAAAAACACCCGTCTGGAGCAGAAGTAATGGCAAAGAGAAAAGAAAAATATTTAGGTGTCCATCATGAGTGGCCTTTGTGGTTCAAAGGCTTTTTGGTATTCGGCATCGTCTTGATTGCGGGTGTGTTTTTCTTCTACACTCAAACCCTCATCTCACAGATAAAGGAGAACTCCCGACAGGTTATGAACACCTACGCCAGACTGTGGCAGTTAGCGGCTTCAGCCCCCACCACAGGAGCAGAGATTGATGTGATCTTTGAGGAGATCATTCAGAAAAGTGATTTCCCCATAGTGGTAACCGATGCCGAAGGAGAGCTTCAAGCCTGGCGAGGAGTGGGGGTGGATTGGAACGATACCACCTATATGAGCAGAGAAAAGCTTAAGAAAATGGCGCACAAGATGGATAAACACAGAAAACCCATCCCCATATATTTTGGTACAAGACAGGAGGTCATAAACTATCTGCACTACGGCGATCCTGTGTTGATTTCTCAGTTGAGATTGATGACTCTGGTGGAGCTGGGGCTTTTAACCTTATTTGTATTGATCGCCTTTATCACCTTCAGGAACATCAAAATGGCAGAGCAGCGCACCATCTGGGTGGGGATGGCAAAGGAGACCGCTCATCAACTGGGAACCCCTATCTCTTCACTTTTGGGATGGCTGGAGCTTTTGAAGATGAAGTGTGAATCCCAAACCCAGAAAAAGGAGGGAGATTCTGATCTTGAGTTTGAACAAATAACGGATAGAATGGGTGCTGACCTACATCGGTTAGGAAAGATAGCCCACCGTTTCGAACAGATCGGATCTGTGCCTGAACTCAAGCCAACTGATCTGAATGCCGTGGTCTCTGAGGCAGCGGCATATTTTAGACAGAGGCTTCCTCATCAAGGTGCAGGGGTGATCATAAAGGAGAACTTGGGTCAACTCCCACCGGCAAAAGCCAATGCGGAGCTCATAAGCTGGGTGGTGGAGAACATTCTGAAGAATTCCTTGGAGGCGGTAGACCCCAGAGAAGGAGTGATCGAAGTTTCCACCCATCTGGATGAACAGAAAAAGACTGTTAGCATTGAGGTGAGCGACAACGGAAAGGGAATCCCTCCCCGCCAGCAGAAAAGAATTTTCAAACCTGGTTACACCACCAAAAAGAGAGGTTGGGGATTGGGGTTGTCTTTGGCTAAAAGAATAGTGGAGGAATATCATCTGGGAAAGATTTCTTTGACGGAATCCATCCCTAATCAAAGGACCACCATCTGTTTGAGCATACCTGTCGAATAAAGGAAAATATTCGTGAGTTTGCTTGAGCATAAAATGATATTTTGAACTACTCTCTCTTCATTAAATGGAATCGTACTATTTCTTTCCACCATCGTCCTTAGACTTCAGAAGTAAAGGAAAGGACTGATTAAAGTTGACATTTTTATAATCTCACCTCCTAACCCCCTCTCCCCGCCTCTGGCGGGGTTTTCAACCACCGCCTTCGGCGGGATCTTCGACATGAAATGGAGAGGGGTTCACCCTGAAGGGGAAATAAAGGGGGAGAGGTTACAAAACTTGATTAAAATCCTGAAGCTCTCATTGATGAATAGACAAGACTTATATCTGGTATCACTCTCCGCCCTTTTATTGAGCTTAGCTTTTCCCCCTTCACCTTTGGGTTTTGTAGCATACTTCTCTTTAGTCCCGTTACTTTTGGCTCTAGAGAACAAAAGCCCCTATTTTGCATTCAGGACGGGGTATCTTTTCGGCTTGATCTCCAACTCCCTTTTGCTTTTCTGGGTGGGGTGGGCCACGATTGGCGGAGCAGTTGCTGCCATCCTGCTTCTCTGTTTTTATCCTGCCATTTTGTGCTGGTTTTATGGCCTGGTGCAAAGAAGATGGAAAGAAGGGGCGTTATTTTTCTTTCCTTTTTTGTGGGTAGCAACAGAATATGTGAGATCTCTGACTGAAATATCCTTTCCCTGGCTCAATCTTTCATACACCCAGACATATTACTTGAAGCTGATTCAATATGCCTCGCTGTGGGGAAACTATGCGGTCTCTTTCTGGATACTGTGGCTTAATCTCATGGTGTATCTTTTCATCAGGCACAAAAAAAGACGGGGATTGGCAACTGGGCTCTTTGCCATTTTGATAATTTTGCCTTATATTTATGGTTCGTGGGTGATGTCTGAAAAAAGCGTCCGAATGGATCCATACTGGAAAGGAGAAGAAATTAAGATCGCTTTGCTCCAAGGGAACATGGAACCGGAAATTAAATGGGATGATAGATTTTTGGATTATAATATCCGGACCTATATAGATATGAGCAAAGAGGCGGCCCAAGAGCAGGTGGACTTGATCCTCTGGCCGGAAACTGCCGCCCCTTGCTATTTAGCCGCAGAATCACTTTATCTTGCCAGAGCGCAAGAAACCTGTGATGAGCTGAACATTCCCCTTCTGGTGGGAACCAATGATTATCAGGTGACACCCCAGGGGAGACTTCGATACTATAATTCCGCATTTCTTTTTACACCCCATGGAGGTTATCCTCAAGTATATAACAAAATCCATCTGGTTCCCTTCAGTGAGAAAATGCCCTATGACCAGATACTTAATCTTTCAGACAAGATTCAACTGGGACAATCGGATTTTTCGAACGGAGAGGAGCTAACCATATTTGAGGTCCCCAAAGGCAGATTTGCCACCTTAATCTGTTTTGAATCGGTTTATCCTGCTCTGGTGAGAGATTTTGTTAACCAGGGTGCTGAATTTTTGGTGAACATAACCAATGATGGCTGGTTTGGCAAAACCCATGGACCATTTCAACATGCCCAGATTGCCGTATTTCGGGCGATTGAGAATCGAATTGCCATCGCCCGCTGTGCCAACACCGGCGTGTCAATGTTCATCAACCCTTATGGTCAAGTAAAGAAACCTACCCGGATATTTGTCAGAGACATTGTGATAGACAAAATACCTTTGAAGCAAAAGGTAAACTTCTCGGCGGATAACAGGACTTTTTATGCCAAATATGGAGATTGGTTTGCGTCCGGCTGTTTTTTGATCAGCTTTATGGCGATTGCAATCGCTTTACTCCGAAAACGGCCAAAGGGTGAACTCAACTAAACCATGACAAATTTCAAGATGATCACCAAAAAAATCTGTTTACTAGGACCATTTGTTTTTGTTTTTCTTTTTAGAGTTGGCTTTGCAGGGATGGGGGACTGGACCACCTATACCAACATGAACTATATCAATGAGGTTTTTCTTAAAGGTGACCAACTCTGGTGTGCTACCACCGGTGGGGTGGCAATTTTAGATAGAAATGAAGGGACTTTCACCAAATTGACTAACGTGAATGGACTGGGAGGAAATTATCTCTATTCACTGGCGCTTGATTCAGCCGGCAGTTTCTGGTTCGGCGCGAAAAATGGAACTTTGACCAAATATACGCCTGATGAGAATTCCTGGAAGGTATACAATTTTATCGATCGGGACGGGAGTAGATTACATGTCAAAGATATTGCGGCAGACGGAGAAAAGTTGTGGATAGCCACAGACGTGGGGGTTTCTCTCTTCTTGATATATAAACATGGAGGTGAGATTAAGGAAACTTATCGGCGCTTGGGAGAAGATATGAAGGGTGAGGAGGAGGTGAACTCCGTCCATCTGGTGGGCGAAAGAATCTGGGTGGGAGCTATGGGGGGAGTGGCAACTGCCAACAAAAATGATCCTAATCTTTTGGATTTCTCCCGATGGACATCGTTCACCAAAGGAACCGCACCCGGTTTGGACAATGACTCGGTTTATTGCATAACAGATATTGACGGTGACATAATTATAGGAACAGCGAAAGGCGTCTTTAAATTTGACCCTTTTGATTCAACCTGGCAATCCTTGGGATTGGAGAATCGAGTAATCAAAGATTTGAAATATTTCAACCAAAAGCTATATGCTGCGACCGATGCCGGAATCCACGTGTATCAGGGTCAGACTTGGGATCAGCTTTCAACAGACGGGCTTCTTTCCAGCTATTTCAACTCCATGACCATCGACGAAGATGGCACCTTCTGGGTGGGGACGGCTGGCAAAGGGATATCTGCCTACGATAACTATATATGGCAAAATTATTTGATTGATGGTCCTCCGGCAAATCTGTTTTTAGATATGGAAATTGATGAAACTGGAAAATTATGGTGCGCTCAAGAGAGGTACGGGGTAAGTTCATTCGATGGGGTTGGGTGGACATCCCTTTCTTCAATTCCGGAGATGCCGAAAAAACAGATAAGGGCGGTAGAGAAGGACAACCATAACAACCTGTGGTTTTCCAGTTGGGGGAGAGGAGTGGTCAAATATGATGGAGATCAAACCTGGATCAGATATGCTGAAGAGAATAGTCCGCTGAAGAGTGCATTATTAGATGATACCTCCTATGTGGTGGTAAATGACATAGCCATGGATGAGATGGGGAATCGTTGGTTCCCAAATTGGGGCGCTGTGGATTCCACCCGGCTTGTATGCTCACCTGCACAGCAAGAGACCGCCTGGGTCGTTTTCTATGAGCAAGATGGAATAAGTTCTCATTATATGGACAGAGTATCTGCCCGAGATGGTCATCTTTATATCTGTTCTCGGTATGCTGGGCTTTTAGACTACAATTATAACTGGACTTTGGAAGACAAAGAAGATGACCTGGTTGTCCACTACACCCCTGAGGACCATAACCTCTCGGACGATTGGGTCATGTGTGCCAGCGTGGACAAGGATGGCGACCTCTGGGTTGGAACCAGCAGTGGTCTGGATAAATTCGATCCAGATTTTGAAAGATTCAGAGCCGTTCCTTTGCCCTACCCTTTAGGTCCTCAGGTAAACGACATTGCGGTGGATGAAAGAAACAATAAATGGATCGCCACCTCCAACGGACTGGGGATGATCAACAGCAAGGGGGAGTTCGTCGGGGTCTTTACCACCTTTAACAGCAAAATTTGCGCAAATAACGTTCTTCGGCTCAAAATCGACAAAAAGACAGGTGACGTGTGGGTGGGGACAGACAACGGTCTTTCCCGGTTTGAGTCGGGCATTGGCGCACCGGCAGAAAACTTATCCCAGGTGGTCCCCTTTCCCAATCCCTTTATAATCCAAGACGGAACTGAGATACTCACCTTCGACCGACTCCCTTATCCGGCAGAGGTAAGGATATTCACCGTAGCCGGAGAACTGATCAAAGAGATTAAATCAGGTAACCGGTGGGATGGAAAAAATAAAGCTGGGGATCTGGTGGCAAGTGGAGTATATCTTTTTCATATTCAAGATCCATCCGGAAAAAGTGCGGTAGGGAAGATCGCAGTTATACGGGAATGAAATTTTGGCGGGTCTCAAGATCCTGAGGGCTCATTTGGGTTTACACTTGAGTCAGGGGAAACGCCAAAAAATTGTATGTCCGCAGGATCCTGTGGAAATGCCTGGCATCTGTTTTCTAATGCTAATACAGAGAACAGCCTAATCATACCGCATCAGTGGACACAAAAATAAAAGACTTACGCCTTGACGACTGGGAATAGATTTTGTTTCTTATTGTATGTCATGAGTTTCTTCCTGATACTGAAAAAAGTTGAAAAACTATGATAAAAGCCTTAAAGGTCATCAATACCCTTAAAAAAGCAAGTCTGATAAAAGACTATGCCATAGGCGAAGGGTATGCGCTAAACTACTACCTGGAGCCCATACTTACTTTTGACTTAGATATTTTCATGCTGATTGACACAGAAAAAGATTACTCTGCACTGTATGAGTATTTCAGAAATAAGAGATACCGAATAGAAAATGTATATATCGTGATAGGTGACCTCCCGGTTCAGTTTTTACCGAACTATATTAGCTCTCTTATTGCGGAGGCAATTAAAAAGGCGAAAAGAATTAGAGTAAGAGGGACTTATACTAAAATTCTTAGAGTAGAATACTTGATAGCCACATTACTTTCGGCGTTTAGGCCAAAGGATAAGATGGTCATTCCTCAACTCCTGGAACAAGCAGATATGAAGCTTCTGAATAATATCATAAAGAGGTTTGGCGATGAAAAAACTCCTCCGGATAAAAGACTCAGAAGAATTTTGGAAAGTATTCAGTAAAGAAAGAAAAAAGATAAGAAGACAAAAAAGAAACCTCCCCTTCGCTAAAAAGATTGAGATATTGTCTTCTATGCAGAAGTTATTTCCCAAAAACCGCTAAAAAATAAAACTGTACTATAAAGATCGGATAGGGGTTGCACCCCTATCCGAAATCAGGGGGTGGAGGTACAACCCCCACCCCAACATGAACATGAAAGCTTATGTATTAGCAACTATTCTGCAGAAAATGTAAGGGAGTTGGTTGTTTCGACAATCTTTTAGATTATGTAACCTCCCGCGGTTCGGTTTGATTTTATGACACGATGAGAATCCTTTTTCTTTCTGATGCGAAAAGTTATCATACTCAAAGATGGGTGAATTATTTTGTCGATCGTGGTCACCGGTGTTTTTTGATCACCTTAGAAAAAGGATTTGACACCAGAGCCCGGGAATTTTTTATTCAGACAAAAATCCTACCCAATTTCTTGAAATATCCCCTCTCTTTGCGCAGGATAAAAAGGATAGTAGGAGAGATAGAGCCGGATTTAGTAAATGCACATTTCGTCCCCAATTATGGATTTATCGGAGCTTTGCTCAAAGCTCATCCTCTGGTGATCTCCACCTGGGGATCAGACGTTTTGATCTCTCCTGGTAAAACGTGGTTGCATAAGAAAAGAGCGGAGTATACCCTAAGAAAAGCTGATCTGGTTACCGCCGACGCTGAGGTTAGCGCTTTTGCTGTATGCAAGCTGGGCGTGGAAAGGTGGAAGGTGCTTGTGAGACCTATGGGGTTGGAGAAGTCTCTGCTCGGTTGGCAAAAGAAAAAGGGGGAATCTTATCTATTTGTTTTCAGCAATCGCAAATTGGAGCCTTTGTATGATGTAGCCACGCTTCTTAAAGCAATTCCTCTGGTAATAGAAAAAACCAGAAGGGATGTGAAATTTGTTATCTTGGGCGAGGGTTCTCAAAAAAGTCATTTGGCAGGTCTGGCAAGAAAGCTGAAAGTCGAAAGTCATGTGGAATTCAAAGGAGTGGTCTCCAGAGAGATGTTGTTGAAGTATTACCTGGATTCAGATATTTATGTCTCCACCTCATTGTCAGATTCCTCCTCCGTCTCTCTTCTGGAGGCTATGAACTTTGGACTGATCCCCATTGTGACCGACATTCCGGGAAATCGGGAGTGGATTGGGGACCGAAAAAATGGTTTCCTTTTCCCCACATCAAACCCCAAGGCTTTGGCAGAAAGGATCACTTACGTAATCAATGAATTTGCCCACTGGTCGGATTTCAGGGAGAAGAACGAAGCCATTATAAAAAGAAGAGCAGTCTGGGAAGATAATATGAGGGCTGTCGAAGCGGAATTTTTGAGACTTCTCAGTCGAGATTGCCATCTTTAGAAAAAGTGTCGGAAAGCCTACGCAGGATGGGCGATAAGCGACAACAACTTAGTTAGGCGACATTGCTTATCGTTCAAGAAGAGAATAGAAAGACGATCAAAAATGAAAGAGGATGATACATCAATAACGGATATTTGTGCTTTAGCCATCTATGCATTGATTAATGCTCTGTTCGTTTACAAATACACTGCTCGGATAACTTCACAGCCTGTGGCAACAACTTTGCTCTACCTTATCTTAGTTAGTTTATTCATACTGTTATTATTTAAGCAAACTGAAATCAGACTTAGCTTAAAAACTCAGAACCTAATCTACTTTTCCATGATTGGTTTATTGGCAATATTGTTTACTTTTCTTATGTTTCAGTTTGATCCAGAGAAAATTAGAGTTGGAAGATACCCGGCAATGCATGATTGGATCACAAGATTCTTCGACTCCGAATTCCCGTATGCCGCTCCTACCAACCCCTCTGGTTTCCCATTTCTTTTTGTGATGGCTATGCCTTTCTATTTCCTGGGGGACTTAGGATTTTTTCAAATATTCAGCTTCTTAACATTTGCGACTCTTGTTCACCTAAGACATAACCAGGAAAGCATAGATAGATTTCGCTGTATTCTCCTTTTAGTCACTTCCCCAATATTTTTATATGAAATTGTTGTTCGGAGTGAGCTCATTAGCAATATGGTCATCGTAATGGTCTATTTGGCGGTCATTGAAATGATTGGGCGAAAGACAAGCGGTTTTGCTTTGATTCTTCTTGGAATAATCGGAGGCTTGCTGTTATCAACCAGGGGTATTGTATTGTTGATATATATTCCTGTCTTCGGATATTTCCTCAGAAGGCAAATTATCAGGTGTGGCTTGTTTTTTCTATCTATGTTTGTTGGTTTTCTTCTCTCTCTGGCACCTTTCTTGATCTGGGATTGGAGACATTTCATCAGCTTCGGTCCATTTTCAATCCAGTTATCCCATATTCCAAATTGGTTGTTAATTCTTTCGATTGCTGCTTCGGTTTACTGTGCTCTAACTATTAGATCGCTTAAAAGAATCTATTCTTCCGTCTCGTTTATTCTCTTTGGTATAATATGTGTAGCGTTTATGATAACGGTGTTTGACTACGGCTGGTATGAGACTGTTCTTAGAGACGGATTTGATATTTCATATTTTTGTTTCGCATTGCCTTTTCTGATAATTTCATTGGATTTTTCTGAAAAGAGAACAATGTCGGCTGACGGCGTGTTTGCGTTTCATACCGGTGGAAACGGAACTCAGCCGAACCCGCCAAAGGCGGCGCTTGACAGAGCCTGAGAACATTATGCGTCGTGTTCAGTGCGGCAACATACTGCAAACAATCAAATAGCGAGAATCTACTGTATGCAAATAAGACCATACTTTCAACCGGGACATAGATTATATAAAGTTCTTTTGCGAAAACTTGTAATTCTTTTACTCTATCTTTTCACAACGGGATTAGTGTTCTTTGTTTTCATCATCCATCCCGGAATCAATGGATATTCTCGTGCTATGTTCCCGGACATGGTATACGGGAAGGCCTACAAGCCTTTTGTATATAGGACGCTGTTGCCTACTACTATCAGAATAGTTTCAGAAATCACCCCTGAATATGTGAAGGATAGAATCAAGTCTGCAGTTCAAGATTGTAACCCGCAGAGGAAAAGGATAAGGATGATGAAAGCCTTGGGATGGGAAACAGAATATATATATGAATATCTTATTGCATTAACTATTATGTTTCTCTGTTTTTTGGGTTTTGCTTTTCTGTTGCGTTATCTCATAGGATTATTCTACGATTTTCCTTCTTTTATCGCAGATATTGCTCCGGTTGGTGCACTATTAATTCTTCCCATTTTTTTCAAGTATTACAGTTACATATATGACCCCTGCACTCTTTTCCTGTTCACGCTGGCTGTGACATTCATTGCTAAAAAGAGAACTTTACCATTTTACGTTGTCTTCTTCCTGGCTACACTAAATAAAGAAACATCAATTTTACTGGCTGGAGTTTTCTTCATCCGACAATTTAAAGTTATGCGTAACTCAAGCCTTGCAAAGCATTTACTTTTTCAGATGTTAATATGGATTGTGGTCAAAGCATCCCTCACAACTATCTTCAAGAATAATCAAGGTTCTTTTTGCGAATTTCACTTGATCTATAATTTGGGCTTGGTATCTAAGCCCCTTGAGTTACTTTATTTTGTTAGCGTGATCTTAATATTTTCGGTATTAATTCGCTGTAGATGGACCGAAAAGCCTATTTTTCTGCGTCATAGCCTTTTTGTTACAATGATACCCTTAATGCTATTGGCTTTATTTTTAGGCTACATAGATGAGCTGCGTGTTTATTATGAAGCGCTTCCTTTTCTTTTTCTCCTTTCGCTACCAACGGTAGTTGATATATTTAAGTTGTCGTATAACGATACACTTAGAAGATGAGTCATAGAATTGCCCGGAAAGAAAACGGGTCAGTTCTGTGATCTTCCGTGAATTTCTGTGGTGGAAACAAGATAAATTTTCTCAAAATCCTAATTGGGCAATACAGATATAGGTTCAGGTATTGAAAGGAAAGCGATTACCGCGTCTAATGGTGGGGGTATCGATTTTGAAAAATCGCCCCACAAGATTCACATGTCGACAAATCCAATCAAAATGAAGGAAAAGAAGGTTCTAATCATCGCCTATTATTTTCCACCCCTGGGCGTGGCGGGGGTGCAGAGAGTTAATAAATTCGTAAAATATCTTCCTCTCTTCGGCTGGAAGCCTTATATTCTGACCCTCAAAGAGGTGAAATATTTAGCAAAAGACCTCGCTCTTTTAAATGATATTCCCGAAGAAGCAGAAATTATCCGTACCGGCTCCTTTGATCCTTTGAGAGTTTGGTTCATACTGGGAAACATTTTTAAAAAAAGCGAGGGCAAAGATAAACCAATTAAAACCCGTCTCATCCGAATACTCAGGCTGTTTTCCTGGCTGTTTTTTCCTGACAACAAAGTCGGCTGGATTCCCTTCGCACTGATGAAGGGATTGTCATTGTGCCGGAGAGAAAAGATGGATTTGATCTTTTCTTCCTCACCACCTCCCTCTTTGCATTTAACCGGCTATCTGCTCAAAGTTCTTACCGGAATACCCTGGATAGCTGATTTCAGAGACCCGTGGACCGGATACAAGCTGGAGACCTTACCTACCCCAGTTCATCTTTTTCTCAAGAGGAGAATAGAAAGATTAATTGTAAGTAATGCCGATAGGGTGATCACTGCTAACCCCGCCATAAAAGGAGAGTTTGAAAAACGGCATCCTCATTCAGAAAAGATTTTTCTGGTAGATCAGGGCTACGATGAAGAAGATTTCGGCACCTATCAATCTTTTTCATCTGAAATTTTCACCATTGGCTACCTGGGAACGTTCAGTCCGGATTGTAACCCTGAGCCTTTTTTTGCCTCTTTAGGGGAATTGATAAATCAGGGAATGATTCCAAAAGAGGAGGTAAAGTTTGTGCATGTCGGACTTTCTGTAGGAATTGACTCAGACCGCTTGATCGAGAAGTATAAACTAAAAGAAGTGGTCCAGCAGAAGGGTTATCTTTCTCATCCAGAGTCTTTGGAGCAAATAGGAGGGATTTCTCTTTTGCTTCTGGTTACCTCTGATCATCCTTTGATCTTTCCTGCCAAGGTATTCGAGTATATTCGGCTAAAAAAACCTATCTTAGGCATAGTTCCTCCAAAAAGTGAGATAGCCAAATTCCTCACCCAAATGAAAGTCGGAAAAGTGGTATCACCCGAAGACAAGAAAGGAATCAAAGAGATGTTGTCTTCTTATTTCTCCTGTTTTAAAAAGGGCAAACTTCCTTTGGAAGTAAACGAAGACAAGTTGAAGAGATTTGAGCGAAGATCTCTTACTTTTAAGTTGTCTTCTCTTTTAGATGAGGTTATTGGAGTATAATGTTAACCAGAAGACTGTAACAAAACAGGTAAAAAGCATCCACCTTACATATTATCCTAAATGAAAAAGAAGATTTCAGTCATCGGAGTAAAAAGCTTTAGCTTTAGTTTAAATTCTGGAAAAAATACCCAGGTCTTAAATCATCTGAAAGCATCTCAAAGCGGAGATGTAGAAACTACAAACCTAGCGTTATACCTGGTGCTTAAGGCCAAAAATTTTTAGTCCGGATAAGAAAACTTACCCAAATCTCTTTTTGTACAGATTTCAGCAAATTTAGGATTGACAAATTTGGAAAACGTGCTATCTTGAAATTAGGACATAATTGCTCTTGTTCCAAGGAGAACATGTTTCCTTCGACAAGGGGTTGGTTTATTCAATCTTAGCGAAAGCAAAAATGAGCTCAAGATCTTTCGAAAGTTACTTGTGGCTAAGTTTTGGCACGCCGCTGAAAACCTGTTTTCTTGTTAGATAATTTAAAATCGAGGAGTTCAAAATGAGAGAAAAACTTTTCTTTCTAATCTTTTTGGCTTTGCTTGTGCTTCCCCTGAACGCAACGTTAGTCCTTGCGGATGATCCAGGGAATCCAGATACCTGTCGGGTGGAATGTCTGGATATTACCTTACCGGAGCAACAAGTGGTAATTGGGGTGAGCGTTTATAATGATGGGGATTTGGGAGGACTGGTAGTCCCCTTGATATTTGGCTATCCGCCTCTGGATGTGGTTTGCGATTCGGTCAGCTTCGTGGGAACCAGGGTAGAAGATGCTGAATATCTGGGATCAAGGATAGATACTGCCAACTACAAATTGTTTTTTTATACGGTTTACATCGACTCCGCCTTAACATCCGGAAACGGAATCGTAGCTAATCTGTATTTCACCACAGGACTCACCTGGGATTCAACCTCATGCCTGCAGATTGATACCACTTTCTTCCCGCCTACCACAGTTTTGGAATTTTCTCCTCGTGCCAGCGGTCAAGCACTCTATCCGGAATATAAAAAGGGCTGTCTGGGATCGGGATATTCTCCGATGCCTGAACTTATAAGTCCATCAAATCCGGCTAATGTGTGTTCGCCGGATACCTTTGATTTTGTCTGGTCAAAAGCCGGAGAGGATCTTTTCTACACCCTCCAATATGCCCAGGACTCGAATTTCACCACCAGAGTGGTGACTATCAGTGATCTGGAGGATACCACCTACTCCGTCGACCTGCCCCGACAAGAGTACTTCTGGCACGTGAAGGCGACTAACCTGTGTGGCAAGGAAAGCCCTTATCAGGATCAGCCATTCAGTTTCTATGTTTTCAAGAGCGGCGACCCAACCAACGATGGAGTGGTAGATATAGGAGACGTAGTTTATATCATAAATTATCTTTACCGACAAGGTGAGGAGCCGGATCCCCTGGAAAGCGGAAACGCATCCTGTGATGGAATAGTCGACCTGGCTGATATAGTCTGGCTGATCGGCTATCTTTACAGAGCCGGACCTGCTCCCTGCTGTCCTTAGGACATCAGAAAATTAGGATAGCTTCAAGGCAGAAATAAGCTGGTTAATTGCTTGTTTCTGCCTTTTCCATTTTCAGAAAAATACCACCTCTTCAAGAATAATCCTTTCTTTTAGAAATCTGATTTTGTATTATCAATACAAGAGAAAAAATGAAATAACTGGTACCTTACGATAGTCCGTAGGTCAAGCATGGTCGAAGACCTGCTTGACAAAATGATGTCAACCAATTCTAAAGGACATGGTTGACATACAAGAGCTTTGAGATAGAAAGTTGATCAAAAAAGCACATGGAAGCGGATATGTCCAACGATTTCAAAGAGGCCCTGCTTTACGATACGCCCTCTAACGGGAGCGTAAGATGCAACATCTGTCAGCGAAGGTGTGAGATTAAGCCGCAGAAGTTGGGATACTGCCATACCAGATTCAACAAGCAGGGGAAACTTTACTCTCTTATCTATTCCAAAGTCTCCTGCTCCATGATCTCCCCCATTGAGAAAAAGCCGCTTTTTCATTTCTATCCGGGAAGCCTTTGGCTGTCTTTGGGAACTTTAGGATGCAACTTACGATGCCCCGGCTGTCAAAATTGGGACATCGCTCATGCTGGGATGGATTTAAGTAAACATGAGGTGGAACAGATCACTCCACAAGAGTCAATCGATTTGGCTAAAAGGCACAATTGTAAAGGAGTTTCGTGGACTTATAACGAACCTACCATATGGTTTGAGTATACCCTGGATGGCGCAAAATTGGCCAAAGAGAATAGTCTTTTGACCAATTATGTGACCAACGGTTTTATCACCCCGGAAGCTCTGGACATGATCGGCCCTCATCTTGACGCCTTCCGAGTGGACATAAAAGGATTTTCCGATGAGTTTTATAAAAATATCTGTCACGTTGATGATTTTAAGGGGATTTTGGAGGTGACGAAAAGAGCAAAAGAAAAGTGGGGCATGTGGGTGGAGATCATAACCAACATAATTCCCGGATATAACGATGATGAGACTCAATTGAAGGGGATTGCTTCCTGGGTAAAGAAGGAATTAGGCGAATTCACTCCCTGGCACCTGACTCAATTTGTCCCCCATTTAGAACTTGCTCATATACCAGTTACTCCGGTTTCCACATTGGAAAAAGCAAGGGAGATCGGGCTGAATGTGGGCTTGAAATACGTATATCTGGGCAATGTGTGGAATCATCCCGCGGAAAACACCCACTGCCACAACTGCCAGAAGCTTTTGATAGAAAGAAAGGGATTTTATATTTCAGAAAATCATATCAAAGATGGTAAATGTCCTTTTTGCCATACAAGCATCCCTGGAAGATTTGATTAATCCTTGTTCGTCACGGACGCCCACGTCCGTGACGCTAAACACATGGTAACAGACGAAGCGTCCGTTGCCAACAGTTTATTCAAACACGGCAAATGGCTGAGTGCATAAATTGTGGAAAGGAATCCAGGCTTCGTTGGGGCAGGGGTTGAATCCTTCAGGGCAGGCCTTCAGGACAAGCCCCTGCCCCGATTACGGATAGGGGTACAACCCCTAACCGAACAGAAAAAAGCAGAATTGTCGGATAGTCCCGCCGCTGGGACGAACCATACGGTTCACCCCGTTGGCGGGACATATCCGACCTACAAGCTGTGACAAATGGCTAAGTGCATAAATTGTGCAAAGGAATCGAAGCTTATCTCCAAAGCATTGCAGGTGTGCCTGGATTGTATACGAAAGAATTTTGACAGGGTCTTTCCTCACATTCAGAGGGCTCATGCAAGATCTCGAATGGAATTTGATCTGCCTATCAAACCACCAAAAGATCCTCAAGGAGTTCAATGCAATTTGTGTGTGAACGAATGCAGGATTCCTGAAGGTCAAAGGGGATATTGCGGATTAAGAGAAAATAGAGGTGGAAAACTTTATGGCGGAGGAAAAGATGAAGGGAACCTGGGCTGGTATTATGATCATCTCCCCACCAATTGCGTGGCAGACTGGGTGTGTGCCGGAGGATCAAGGGCTGGCTATCCAGAATATTCACATTCTCTCGGACCAGAATACGGATACAAAAACTTGGCTGTATTCTATCAAGCCTGCTCGTTCAATTGCCTTTTCTGTCAAAACTGGCATTTTCGAAAAGATATTTATTCCAAAAGAAAGGTAACGGCAGAACAGCTATCAGATTGTGTGGATGAGAAAACCTCCTGCATCTGCTATTTCGGAGGAGATCCCACACCTCAGATTCAGCACGCCATGGAGGCGTCTGAAATAGCCCTGAGTAAAAATAAGGGTAAAATACTGCGTATCTGCTGGGAGACCAACGGAGCGATGAATCCGCAATTTTTAGAAAAGATGGCAGGTCTATCTTTAAAATCAGGCGGATGCATCAAATTCGATTTGAAGGCTTTCGATGAAAATCTGAACATAGCTCTGTGCGGAGTAACTAATAAAAGAACTTTGAAGAACTTTGAAATGCTATCGGAGATCAGCAGAACCCACCGTGATCCTCCTTTTCTTGTTGCCAGCACTCTGCTTGTTCCAGGATACGTTGACTCAGAAGAGATATCAAAGATAGCAAACTTCATCGCCAGTTTCGACAAGGACACCCCTTATTCCCTCTTAGGATTTCATCCCCAATTCTTTATGACTGATCTTCCCACTACTTCAAGCAGACATGCAGAGAAATCTAAAATTGCTGCAGAGAGGGCAGGTCTGCGCAATGTGAGAATTGGCAATATTCATCTATTAGGGAATGCCTATTGACCCATGTGGTTTGTTAAAAGATAAGGTTCTTCTCCTCGCCTTTGGCGGGGCTAAGGCTCTTGGTAATAAAAAAAGTCTTAAAGGCTTAATGGGTTTGACATTTTGAAGCCCTCACCCCCATCCCCCTCCATGAAACGGTGAACGGTTTACCACAGGTGGAAAAGGGGAACAGAGGTATGAACTGTAGTAAACCGTACGGTGCATACCTGCGGACAGGTGCGCATAAATACAGGTAGAGTTAAAGTCAACCTATACACGTGTTTGTTACAAAGACGTATCTGAAAACTTTCCACAAGCTTTTTGGGAGAAGTTCCCTTAAAAGAAAACTTTTTGAGTCAACTGGAGGTTCCGCCCTTGCAGATTAGCCCTCAACAATTTTATGCACAGCCTTGTTTGGGTGGGGGACCGCCTCTATACAGGTAATTTATCAGATAAACCAAGTCAGATAAACTAATTACACAGTCGGCATTGGGATCTCCTGCCGCCAGAGGATCTGGAGGAGGACCGCCCTTGTAAAGATAGTTGATTAGATAAACCACATCTGCTATATCCACCAGGTCATCCCCGTTAGCATCACCCGCCACATAGGCGCCCCCCATCGCAAGAACTACTGCCTCATAGGCGTTGATTCGACCATGACCCAACTGGGTGCTCTTTCCAGTTACGGGATCATAATAATAGCCACCCACCTGTTCGGCGGTCTGCTCAAGGATTCCCCTCACCTGCGAAGGAAGGAGGTTGGAGTTGATGGCTAACACTAAAGCCGCCGCCCCTGCCACCATGGGAGAAGCCATGGAGGTGCCGTAGCAATAACCGTAATTCTGGGAGATCCCCTCACCATTAAGGGTGACATAGTAATTAGGCATGGTGGAGTAGATGTCATCAGAGTCGAAAGAGGAACCATATCCACCCGGTGCCGCCACGCAAACCTGGCTTCCTATGCTGGAGAATTGGGAAACATGATCGGTGTGCTCGGTGGAGGAGACACAGATAACGTTTTGATATGTTGCCGCATAAGCCGCAGGATAAAGAACCGATCCTCCCCAGTTATTTCCGGCGGCAGCAATTAGGAGAAGGTCATGCGAATCAGCATAAGCTACCCCATGTTCCTTGGTTGCGGAATGGGAGCCTCCACCGCTGTAATTGACCAGATCAGCTCCATTGTCCACTGAGTAGATCATCCCGTCCCGGAAATCTTGATGCGATCCGGAGCCATATTGATCGAAAACCTGATTTACCAGGATTTGGCAGCTCCAGCAAACCCCTGCCACCCCCACTCCGTTATTGGTTTCTGCGGAGATTATGCCCGTCACATGGGTTCCATGACCGTTTCTATCTCTCACCCCTTCCCCATCTCCTACAAAGTCCTGTCCCAGAATAATCTTGGAGCCATCATCCAAGTCCGGATGGGAAAGAGCTCCCGACACCATGGGAATACCTGTATCCAGAACCGAGACAATTACGCTTGAGTTACCGGTCGTGCTGTCCCAGGCTTCTGGAGCATCGATATCAGCATCAGGCGTGCCGCCCGGAGGATCTTGACCCACGTTGTGAAGACCCCATTGCTTTTTAGCTAAGTAAAATGGGTCATTGGGCTCCAGACATAACCGGTCGATCATGTTCGGCTCCACGTACAGGAAAAACCCTGTTTTCTGCATCTTTTCTATTACCGGAAATATATCCTCTCCTTGAGGCAAACTCACTTTTCCAAACCCGAAACGATCCAGCTCTCAACTTAAGCTCCAGTTATTTTTAGCCAGATAACTTTTGACCTGGGCAGGATCCTGTCCATTTTTAATCATAAAAAGTATTTCCCCATCCACATATTCTACAAGCTCACCCTGCCATGTTCCGGTAAAAATATCTTTGCCCATGTATTGGGCGCTCCAGACCGCCGGTGGAATCAAAAGAATGATCACCAGCATCACGGGGAGAAACATATATCTTTTGGGGACCATATCTCCTCCTCTAACAGATGGTTATTTGTACAAGTTAACACTTGCTTGAAGCCAATCGCTTCCACCTCCCTTTTATTTCAATATACCTTTTTTCTGGAATTTGTCAATGAGCCAAATGAATTACTTGAACCGGATCATGTCAAGGTAATGTAAATATTTGTGTGTAGAATGTATTTTGCTTTGAAAGACAAAAGGTGTATCCTTCCTGGGATTGAAGAAGACTTTAAAAAGAAAGGAGACACTTTATGTCGGTAAAGCAACTATATTTCTCGAAGCATAATTCAGTGATTGATTTAGCGAAAATCAAGAGGATGTTTCGGATGCATTTTAACGAGTGATGTAGGCTCGTATGAGTGCATACGCATGTTTGGTGAAGCAAGCATTTGAGAAGATCGTGGCCCAGATTTGTTGTCTTAACTATACCAAAAACCTATCCCGTTCTTCCTTCTCCATTTTTAGAAAGGTAGGAAGTATCCCTTTTTGTCAAAAAATGTGCTTGATAAACTTGAAATTTTAAGCTATCATGAATCTGCAAAAGATAAAAGGAGCAAGCATGAGGAGAAGAGCGAGGATCGGAGTTTTGACCGGCGGAGGGGATTGCCCCGGACTGAATCCGGCTATCCGGGCAGTTGCCAAAACCGCCTTCTTTTGTCACGGAGCCGAGGTGATCGGTTTTTTGGATGGATATGAGGGACTGATTAAGAACCAAACAAGAGAATTGTCCTGGGAGGACGTCTCCGGAATTTTGACTCAAGGTGGGACCATATTGGGCACTTCTAATCGAGCCAATCCCTTTGCCTATGGAGAGAAGAAAAAAAATGTCTCAAGACAAGCTTTAAAAAACTTTCGCCGCCTGAAGCTGGATGCCTTGATTTGCATTGGCGGAGACGGAAGCCTGCATATAGCTCACGAATTGAACCAAATGGGACTGCCCATTGTGGGCATACCCAAGACCATAGACAATGACGTGGAAGCAACCGATTTCACCATCGGCTTTGACTCCGCGGTAGCGGTGGCGACCGAATCCATCGACAACATTCACAGCACGGCTGAGTCTCACCATCGGGTGATGATCGTGGAGGTGATGGGAAGATATACCGGCTGGCTGGCTTTATATGCCGGGGTGGCAGGTGGAGGCGATGTGATTCTCATCCCAGAGCTTCCATTTGACATCAAAAAGGTCTGCCGGGAGTTGGTAAGACGAAGCAAAATCGGAAAGAGATTTAGCATCGTGGTGGTGGCGGAAGGGGTTAAGCCCGGGGATTCAAAATTAGTGATTAAAAGAAGGGTAAAGGGAAGTACCGACCCTATAAGGCTGGGAGGGGTAAGCTATAGAATCGCGGAGCAAATTGAGAATCTGACAGGCTTGGAGACCCGGGTGATCATCCTGGGACATCTTCAGCGAGGAGGGAAGCCCACCGACTTCGATCGTATCCTGGCTACCCAATTCGGTAAAAAAGCGGTAGATTTAACCTTTGACGGAAAATTCGGTTATATGGTTAGTCTGCAGGGAGGAACGATCACCTCCGTCCCCATAAAGTCCGGCATTGCCAGACAGAAGATGGTGACACAAAATCTCCCTCTGATCGAAGCGGCTAAAGCTGTGGGAACATGCTTTGGAGACTGAAGCAAAAAATCTGTGTAGAGCTTATTTTAAGATTGAAAACCAGATCATAAACCTCTATATTTTTAATCATCATCCTTTGTAGTTGCTCGATTCATCGAGCCAAAAAATGCCCAATAAATTGGGCAACTACAGAAGTCTTATTGAAAGTTGGTCAGAAGAGTTTACGTAACCCTGAAAGATATTTTTAATCTGTAGTTGCTCGATTCATTGAGCTAAGAAGTGCCCAATCACCGCCTTTGTCCCGCCTCCGGCGGGATAAAAGCGGTATAAATTGGGCAACTACAAAGAGAATTTCATCGAATGTTAAGAGAACAAAAGGGGATGCTCCTTTATGGATAAAAACAAAACAGCAGAGACCTCATCCACAGAACCGGAGATAAAATTCAGTCGGGAGTTAGGGCTTTTGGAGGCAACCACCTTAGGGGTGGGAGCCATGATAGGGGCGGGAATCTTTATCTTAAGCGGTATGGCGGCAGGCATTGCCGGACCAGCGGCCACCATCTCCTATGTCTTGTGTGGGCTGATGACTCTGTTCACCGCCCTCTCCTATTCCGAGCTTTCCTCCTCCATTCCCTTAGCCGGAGGCGGTTATACCTTCGTTCACCAGGGATTGGGTGGTTATATAGCCTTCTTAAGCGGCTGGGCGTTGATCTTCGGAAGCGTGGTGGCCTGCGCTCTTTACGCTCTTGGTTTCGCTGAGCATTTCACTCCACTTTTGGATCTGGTGATAAAGGTTTCACCTCCCATCAAGTTCAGCGCTTTTGCCATCGCCTTGCTTCTACTTTTGATCAACATAAAGGGAACCAAAGAGAGCGGGAAAACCCAGAATTTCTTCACCATCACCAAAGTAGCCATGCTTATTATCTTCATAGGATTGTGCATTCCTTATGTGAAAGTGGGAAATTTGAAACCGTTCGCTCCGTTTGGATTCACCGGCATAATTTCTGCCACCGCTTTGATTTATATTTCCTTTTTTGGTTTTGAGCTCATCTCCAGCGCCTCCGAGGAGATCAAAAACCCGAAAAAAACCGTTCCCAAGGCGATTTTGCTTTCACTTTTTATCCCCATGTTGATCTATGTGGGGGTGGTTTTGGTCTCGGTGGGAATCTTAGATTATCAAACCCTGGGAACTTCTGCCGCTCCCTTGGTTTTGATCGCGGGGAAGGTTTTGGGAAACTACGGGCTTCTTTTTGTTTTGATCGCCGGGCTTTTGGCCACCATCTCCGCCTTAAATGCTACCGTTATGGCGGCGGCGCGTCAGACCTATGCCATGGGCAGGGATGGGTATCTTCCGGGGAAGATCTTCAGACTGCATCCCAAGTTCAAAACCCCATATACGGCAGTTGCCGCGGTGGGAGTGGTCATCTTATTCTTTACCCTCTCCGGAGAGGTAAAGTTTGCAGCTCACCTGGCTAATTTCTGCTTTCTTTTTGCTCTTATTTTAGTGAATCTGTCGGTGATAATGTTACGCAAAAAGGAGCCCCGGCTCAAACGTCCCTTTAAATTGCCCTGGCATCCAGTGATTCCACTTTTAGCCATCGCCTGTAACGTATTAATCTTAGCATTTATGAGCCATCAAACCTACCTTTTGGGTGCTGGCTGGTTGGGTCTGGGGAGTTTGGTTTATCTGGTTTATTCCAAGGAGCAGAAAGAGACGGTGGAAAAACATAGGCGGCTCAAGGAGATTCTGCAAAGGCAGGAGAGGAAAGAATACAGGATTTTAGTCCCTGTAGCCAATCCTAATACGTTGGGAATGCTTATGACCACTGCCTGTGCCATCGCCAAGAAATTCGACGGGGAGGTGATCGCACTAAACGTGGTGGAGATTCTTCACGGAACACCTTTGAGAAAGGGACTGGCTGATTTTTCCCAGCAGAGACTGCTCCTGTCCCGGGCAGAAAACATCGCCCGACAGGAGAAGGTGAAATTTGACAAGCTGATTAAGCTCACCCATCGTCTCTCCTATGGTATCCTGGAGACGGCAGAGGAGGAGGATTGCAACTTCATCATCATGGGACGCTCCAGACCGGAGAAGATGCTGGAAAAGATTTTGACCACGGTTATGGATATCGTGCTCAAGGAAGCGCCCTGCAATGTGGCTGTTGTATGCGGTGAAAAGATGGGTCAGGTAAGGCGAATAGTAATCACCGCCACAGATAATGTGAACTCTTTCTTGGCGGCAGAGCTAAGCCCTGCTCTGGTGGAGAAGTTTAAAGCTGATCTTTTGCTGTTGCACGCCATTCCCCAAGACTCCGGTGCTGAAGAAGAGACCCAGGCAAAGAGGTGGATTGACTCCTTTATGGAGAAAGCGAACTTAAAGATCAAAAGTGAGCGAAAAATTCTTAAAGCTGAAAAACCGGCAGAAGCCATCGCAGGACAGGTTCAGGAGGGAGACCTCCTGTTTATGGGTGAAAGTAAGGGCGGACCCTTAGAACAGCTTCTCTTCACCTCCGTTCCAGAGGAGGTGGATGAAAAGATTTCTCAGCCAATAATAGTGTTCAAGAAATTTCAACCCCGAGAGAGGTCATGGGTGGAAAGGATAATCGCCGGCAAAAAGGTTGGGGTCAAATAAAAATTCCATTGTGAGGATTTACTGAACGGTAACTCTCTGAATGGAAAAAGAAGAATTTATAGCAAACGAATAAAATAAGTAGACATATTGTCCGCAGGATCCATAGGACATGTCATGTTGAGCGAAGCGAAACATGCGTATGCATTCATACGAATCTCTCTATATGTTTCCTGGCTTCAAGCCTTCTCGTCTGGTTGAGTGTTACACGCAGACTGGTGGAAGTCGGATTCTTCGCTACGCTCAGAATGACATGTTAAAATCATTTTTGCGTTTGTATTTGTTTGAAAAAGGAATTCAGTAAAAAACTATTGGAAAGGTTTGAGCCTTTTCCAAAAAGCCGTGTTCACCAAAAAAAGATAAAAGGAGATTTATGGATCCCAAAGAATTGTTCTTGGAACCGCTGAAGGCGACCGGCGAGAAGATAATCAGCCTGCTTCCCGCTTTGGTGGGAGCATTGGTGATATTGCTTTTGGGTTGGCTGGTGGCAAAGATACTTAAAGCGGCCTTAATCAAGCTTTTGGTGGCGGTGCGCTTTGAAAAATTCGGCGAAAGGTCCGGACTATCGAGATTCCTGTCCCGGGGAGACATCAAGCATTCACTTGCTGACATCTTAGGAACCGTATTCTTCTGGATTATATTTCTGTTCTTCATCGATCTTGCTGTTGACGTGCTGGAGCTAAGTTTGATCGAGGACCTGATAAACAGCATAATCTCATTCATTCCCAACCTGATCGCGGCTGTCCTGATAATTATCATCGGGATGTTTCTATCCTCCTTTTTCAAAGGAGTGGTCAAGATTGCCGCTTCAAGTTATGACCTGGCTCATCGGGAATTGCTTGCCAAGATAGTGCAATATCTTATAATATTCTTCGCTGTAGCAATGGCTTTGGAAGAATTGGGAGTTGCTACTCACATTCTGGTAAGCTCCGTTTTGATAATTATCGGAGCGATAGCATTCGGTTTAGCTTTGGCTTTCGGCTTGGGCAGTAAGGATATGGCGGGCAAAATTGTAAACAAGATCCTTGAGTCGGAAAAAACGACGGGCGCAAGCTCAAGTGAGGTTTCAGAACCTTCCGAAAAGGAGAATCTCAATCAAAAAAACGATCAAAATTAACCATGATAAATAACCTGTTATTCAGGCAAAAGAAGGAGCGTGATGAAAATGGCAGATGAGATTAAAATCGAAGAGGTTCCCATAGAGAAACTCCGCTGGCGCTGTCCGGTGGAGAAGCTGGACTTGTCCACAACCGACGACGTGGAGCCATGTGACTGGATCATCGGACAAGATCGAGCAGTAAGGGCTATCAAACTGGGACTGGATATTGATAGCATGGGGTATAACATCTTTGTGACCGGCTTCGTGGGAACCGGAAGGATGACGGCAATCAAACATCTTCTGGAAGGGCTGGAGAAACCGGGAAGTATTCCAGAAGATAAGTGTTACGTGAACAACTTCAAGAATCCGGATATGCCCAGAATCATAAGCTTTCCTGCCGGAGAAGGGAAGCTTTTCAGAAAAGACACGGAAAATCTTATACTCACTCTTAAGAAAAGCATTCCCTCTATGTTTGAAAGCGAAGCTTACAAGGAGAAACGAAAGGAATTTGTCAAGGAGTCGGAGGGGGGACAAAAGGCTATCTTAGAGGAATTCGAGAAACAGGTGAAACAAGAAGGCTTTGCTTTAGTGCAGATTCAGATGGGGCCTTTTGTCAAGCCGGATGTTCAACCTCTTATTGAAGGCAAACCCACAAGTCTGGCGAAATTGGAAAAGCAGGTCAAGGCAGGAAATTTCCCCCCAGAGAAATTCGGAATTCTAAAGGCTAAGTATGATGCCCTGGGAGAGTTGATGGAGGACATTTTCAAAGAGGGGAAAGAGATCGTCAGAGAGCTGGAAAAAGCCTTAGATTCCTTGGATAAGGGGATGATCGTCCCTCTGGTAGAATATATGATCAAAGAGATAAAGACAAAATACCAAAACGAAAAACTCCACAGCTATCTGGATGAAGTGGAGGAGAGTTTGATCGACAACTTAGACAGGTTCAAACCAACAAAGGAGAAGACGCCGGAGCTACCTATACCCGGACTTTCATTTGTCAAACCCGAAGATGAATTCTCAGAATACCGGGTGAACGTGGTAGTGGACAATTCCGAGACCAAGACCGTCCCCATAATAATTGAGACAAACCCCAACTACAAGAACTTGTTTGGAACCATTGAGAGGGTGGCAGATCGCGGAGGCATATGGAGAACGGATTTCTCCAGGATAAAGGCGGGATCATATCTCAAAGCAAATGGGGGGTATCTGGTTGTAAACGCCCTGGATCTTTTAATCGAACCCGGATCATGGCAGACTCTCAAGCGGGCTTTGAAATATAGACAGGTGGAGATCGGTGCTTATGATCCCTTTTATCTTCTGGGCGCTTCTGCCATGAAGCCAGAGCCAATCGAAACCAAGGTGGATGTGGTGATGATCGGGGATAACCGCCTTTACCATCTGCTTTATCATCTGGACGAGGATTTCAGAAAGATCTTTAAGGTGAAGGCGGATTTCGATTCGGTTATGCCCAAGGATGAACAGAACGTTCACCAGTATGCCTGCTTCATAAAAAAGATCTGTGACGAGGACAAACTTCTGCCATTTGACAAAAGCGGTGTGGGGGCGGTGGTGGAGTTCGGAGTGAGGGTGGCGGGAACCCAGAAAAAATTATCCACCCGGTTCACCATAATTGCCGACCTGATCCGTGAGGCAAGTTATTGGGCGAAGAACGCAGATAGCAAAGTAGTGAAGCAGGAACACGTGGAAAAGGCTATTGAGGAATGGATAAAACGGGTCAGCTTGGTGGAGGATAAGATTCAGGAGATGATCGAGGATGGAACCATCATGATCGATTCTGAAGGAGTTGTAATCGGGCAGATCAACGGTCTTTCAGTTTATGACTTAGGCGAATACGCCTTTGGCAAGCCCACTCGCATAACCGCCAGAACCTCTATGGGAAGAGCCGGGGTGATAAACATCGAAAGGGAGGCGGATCTTTCCGGACGCACTCACAACAAAGGGGTGCTCATCCTTGGTGGTTACCTCCGGGGAAAATATGCCCAGGATAAACCGTTAACCGTTAGCGCCAGTATATGTTTTGAGCAATCATATTCCGGAGTAGAAGGAGACAGCGCCTCCTCCACCGAGGTGTATGCTATTCTGTCCAGCCTGTCCGGAACTCCTCTAAGACAGGATATAGCGGTCACCGGCTCCATAAATCAAAAGGGGGAAATCCAGCCCATCGGTGGAGTAAACGAAAAAATCGAAGGCTTTTATCAGGTCTGCAAAGCTTTTGGCTTAACCAACACGCAGGGGGTGATGATCCCTCATCAGAACGTGAAGGATCTGATGTTGAAGAACGAGGTAGTGGAGGCGGTAAAGGAAGGAAAATTCCGCATCTATCCGGCAAAGACCATCGACCAGGGCATTGAGATTCTCACCGGGGTTAAAGCCGGAGAAAGAAAAGAGGATGGCACCTTTGAGAAGGGAAGCGTAAACGACCTGGTGGATAAACAACTCAGGCAATACGCCGAAAGCTGGAAGAGCTTTGGCGCAGAAGAGGCACGTAAAGAAGAGTAACGAAATTTTGCACCCGTAGTTGGGGCGGGGGTTCAACCCCCGCCCCAACAGGAATTTATCCTGAAGGTCACGGACAGAGTGTCCGTGACGAACGAGTGGAATTCGTCGGATAGGTCTGAAGACCCATGGTTGGCAGGCATATCCGACCTATGCCTAAGGGTGGAGGAGGGGTGGGTAGCCGCACCCTTCAGGGTGCGTAAAACAGCGCCCCGCCAAAGGCGGGGCGGCTACCGTTTGATCAAGTCGTGCACAGAGGCACGACGCTACGTTCAACCGTAGCTCGGGCTGTCGCAAGATGCGTATGCTCGTATGAGTGCATACGCACATTCATACGAACTGCCCGACACAAAAAGTGTTTGTCTTAAGGAACATTGAATGATGGAAATACTTCGATACCTCATTGGCCCTGGCTTATTGTTTACACTCCTCGGACTAGTAATTACGGCAATCGCTCTTGTGATAGCTGTCTTTGCCTGGGTTTTGCCCCGCCGCGCTCGTTTGCGAGAGGAGGACGAAAAGCGTCTCCACAGAGCCGAAAAAGCTGCAACAGAAGCCAAACGGAAGACTGAAATAGCCATCAAAAACATAGAGAGCATACAGAAGCACTTAGGTATTCCCGTTTATGCTGACGGCCTGCCCACTGCACAGCCGTCTGTGTTTGACCCTTTTCTTCAAGGCACCAATTTGATGAATGCATACAAATGGGACGAAGCGATTACGGCATTCCAAAAAGCCATGCGAGAAGCGAAAGCATCCCAACTGGTCGCTCTTTACAACCTTATAGCGCTTTGCTATTACACCTCTGGAAGGCTGAAGCCCGCTCTGGAGAACTTTGAAGAATCAGCAAGCTTAGCTGAGCAATTCGATGATAAGCAAGGAAAAGCCAACGCTTTGGGCAACATCGGGCTGATCTATTTCGCTGAAGGTGAACTGGAAGAGGCTTTAAAGTATTATCAGGATGCTTTGAGGATTCATAAGGAAATAGGTTTCAAGAAGGGTGAGGCAGCTGCTTTGGGCAACATCGGTCTGATCTATCAAGCTAAAGGCGATCTGGATGAGGCTTTGAAATATCATCAGAATGCTTTGAAGATTGATAAGGAGATAGGTTACAGGAAGGGTGAGACCAGTGATTTGGGCAACATCGCTAATGTCCATTATCTAAAAGGTGATCTGGATCAGGCTCTGAAGTATCATCAGAGATCTTTAGAGATTAGTAAGCAGATAGGTCATAGAGAATATGAGGCAAGTGAATTGGGCAACATCGGTAATGTTTACTATCTTAAAGGTGACTTAGATCAGGCTTTGAAGTATCTCAATGAGGTGCTAAAAATATTTGAAGAGATCGGGATGTTGGAGCAAATTGAGAAAACGAAAAGGAATATCGAGAGAATTTCCCAACAGATGAAACAGATGAAAAACAAATGACCTCACCCCCTGTTTCCCTCTCTCCACAAATGTGGAGAGGAGGATCAAGGGGGAGAGGTGTAGCGTCGGAGCTTATCTCCGACGATAGCGTCTCTCCCCTAATGGGAGAGGGATAGGGAGAGGGTGACACAGATCGTAGGTCGCGCCGCCGACAGGCTGCCCGACAAATAAAGATGTCATGCTGGGCGAAGCGAAGCATCTCACTTCCAGATTCTTCGGCCTTCGGCCTCAGAATGACAAGTGTATGGATGTCCGTAGCTTAGTTAACCCAGTAAACCGAATGCAAGGAACGCTGTCATGAAATGGTCATTTCAAATCGGAAAGCTTTTTGGTATACCGATTAGGGTTCATGTCACCTTTTTGTTTCTTCTTTTCTTCATCGGCATCCTCGGGTCGAGAGAGGCAGGAGCGTCGGGTGCCATTTTCGGAATGGTCTCCATCGTTTTTATCTTTCTTTGCGTGATATTGCATGAAATGGGGCACAGCTTGGTGGCAGTTCACTACGGAATAAATGTGAAAGACATCGTGCTTTTGCCCATTGGCGGCATCTCCCGAATGGAGGATATTCCGGAGGACCCTAAAAAGGAGATAACCATCTCTGTGGTTGGACCCTTCGTCAGCTTTGGCTTGGCTATCTTCTTTTTTCTCATCTCAAAGGCGGCAGGTCAAAGCACAAGTATTACACAACTTTCGCTTTTCGAAGGGAATTTGGTTGCCAATCTCTTCTGGATAAACTTAATCTTAGGCATGTTCAACCTGATTCCTGCCTTCCCCATGGATGGGGGAAGGGTTCTGAGGGGCATTCTGGCAACCAGCATGGGCAGTTTGAGGGCAACAAAGATAGCAGTAAGTGTGGGGCAGGTATTCGCCATACTTCTCTTCTTCTTCGGGATATTCTTCAACTGGTGGATGGCTTTAATCGCCATATTTATCTATCTGGGAGCGGAGGCAGAGGAGAGGATGGTGGCCTTAAGAGCCACTCTGGGCAAATCGCCTGTCAGGCTGGCAATGCTTACTGATATTCATACCATCTCTCCTGATCAGACGGTAGGGGAAGTTTTAGAAAATATTTGCCACGGATTTCAACAGGATTTTCCAGTGGTGGAGGGGAAAGAGGTGGTGGGGATTTTGACCAAGGAGGCAATCTTCTCCGCTCTGCATAAACATGAGAAAACAGCCCTGGTGAGAGACGTTATGCAAAAAGATTTCGTCTCCACCACAGAAGCCGCCTCTTTGTCTGATATCTTCAAAAAGATGACTGCCGAGAAGCTCTCCGTGATCCCGGTGATGAAAGGAAAAGAGTTACGAGGGATGATCAACTTAGAGCAGATAGGCAAGTATCATATGATCTGCCAGGAAGGTGGTTGAGATCAACCTGGATCAAGTAGGTTAACCACATGCACGACCTTATCATAACCATTGTTGCGGGGTGACGGAGACTTGTCTGGGAGGGCACCCCGAACCAACATTGTGAAAGGCTATGGAAAATCTGATCATTAATTTCGGATACCCGGCTTTGTTTTTGGGCTCTTTTTTGGAAGGGGAGTCGTTTCTGATCGCGGCTGGATTTTTGGCCAGAAGTGGGTATTTAGACCTTAATCTGGTCATGCTGGTTGCCCTGACAGGAACATATATAGCGGACGTGACCATATATTTTTTGGGGAGGAAAAAAGGTCAAGGAATAATCTCGAAGTTCCCTGTAGCAAAAAAGTATTATCCCAAAGTCAAAACCCTGTTCGACAGATATGGCATCTGGGCTATTTTCATCACCCGATACCTTTACGGTTTTAGATTAGCCACAGCCGCCTCTCTGGGACTGATGAAGATGAGAAAAAGAAAATATTTACCCTTTAATTTTCTCTCCTGCATGATCTGGGCTATCCTTATCGGCGGCTTGGGTTATATGTTCGGCGCAAGCCTGGAAGCTTTGATAGGACAAGTGAAGCATTATGAGAAGATAGTTGTTTTATTCATTATCACTGTCGGGCTGGGAGTCTGGCTGCTTCGAAGAGTGTGGAGCAAAAGGCAGTGCAAAAAAATCAATCAAATGAAAGAACAAGCTAAAGGATGAAATGCTCGTTTATAAGAACCACTCATATTGCTTTATTTTGTTTATGTGGTTATGTCTTTGGATTTCGATTAGTTAGAGGAGAAATTCGCTGTTGTTGCGGGGTACCCTTCGTCCTGCACTTCGTCCTGCCCTTCGGTCCTGCACTTCGTCCTGCCCTTCGGTCCTGAGACCTCAGGGTCGAAGGAAGACTCAGGGTCGAAGGAAGTCCTCAGGGCAAGCCCCTACCCCGCAACTAATCTGGTTCAGGGTAACGAGGCCCCCAGACGGGAGCGTCGGCTCGTCAGGGAGTGCACCCCGAACCAACGCCGACGAAAACTTTCCGAAACTCCGAGACGATCATAATCGTATGAACAGTTGAGAGACATAAAAGACTTTTTTAACTTGAGGGATCATGTTGAGAAAAAAACTTCAAACTTTTCGGTGTTTTTATGTAGCCAGCTTCTTTCTGCTTGCACTCTTCATTTTATCGGATATTGCATTTGCTTTTGAACGATACACACGTAGCTCCCAGGCTAAGGTTTCAGGAAAAGGGGTGGTGGAATTTCACCTAACTGCCCCGGCCAATCTGGCAGGTAAGATAAATTTACAAGTGGGGGATGAAGACGTTTGTCTGGTGGAGTTCGAATGCTGGGCTAAAGCCAAAAATCGTAAGATGGCAAAA
>JAGMBK010000010.1 GCA_023129805.1 Candidatus Zixiibacteriota bacterium
CAAATTCCTCACCCGCCACAAATTTTACCATGGTGCTTTCCTCCACCAGGGTGCCGGTTGAATCTGCGATGGTTGCCTTTATGATACTGGTAGAGACTCCATCTGCCGGAAGCCATGAAGGAGTGATCTCTATTTCCATAGGTTTGGTGGTCTCCCCAGCCGATACCACCTCTATCTGTGCGATTTCGGGTTGAGCTCCCGGAACGCTTACCTGAATTGTAGCGGTGCCCAGACCCGTAGCATTGAAAACGGATGCGGCCAGACCATTGTCATCGGTGGTGTCAACAGTAGAGGTGAAGTAGCCGATCGAAGCTGGAGTGACCGAAAAGGAAACCTCCACCCCTGAGATGGGGTGATCTTCCTCGTCCTTTACCTCTACATTAACCGCTCCAGTCTGCTCCTTTTGAACAGAGGAAGGGGCATAAAGTTTTATAATCACCGCCTCTTCGTCTCCTTTAGTCACTTTCTCGGAACATCCGATCATAATCAACGAAACTGAGAAACCAGTCAATATCAACCAATACAATCCCCCCAGAAGACTCAAATTTTTCCTGTTCATGGCTTTCTCCCTTTTAGCTTTGTAGTTGACAACTTTTGGATCTGGTTTTTTCCTGTTGATTCTGCCGCTTTGGTTCTAAATTTTCATATCGGCATAAATCGTCAATTATTTAGAAAACTGATAGCTCTTGAATGACCCTCCTGGTTGAACCATCTGGGGGTATTAAAACATGAATGGTTGAGGAATGAAAAGCTGTGGGGGATAGGGTTTCTTCCTGCTCATTTACGAGCAAGATAAGCTCCTCCCTTACTCCAACTGACCCGAAAAAGATTGCAGAGGACAACCTCTACGTTTGTCTTAGGGCGGCATGACCTCATGGATGGTTAAAAACTTTGATTTTGTGCCGCCGTTTTTCCCTTTGACAAAACTATCCCAATTCCTTTAACCCTTCCACCAATATACCCTTCACCGCTCATGGTTTACAGTTCATGGTTCATAGTTCCATCCACACCACCCTTAATGTCTACAATATTTTGGGGCAGTTGGTGAGGACTTTGGTGGATGAGGAGATGGTGCCTGGAAATTATCACGTTATCTGGGATGAGAAGGACAACCAAAGCAAGCCTGTTTCCAGTGGAATTTATTTCCATAAGTTAAAAATAGAGAAGTTTAAAAAGAGAAGAAAGATGATTACGCTAAAATAGTCAACGGATTAAACCCCATTTAATCAATCTTTACCCTTTTAGATAATTCCACCGATTCTAGATTACATGGATTGAGCGAATTTGGAAATAAATATCCGTTTAATCAGTTACATCCGTTGACCGATAATAAAAGAAACGGCGGGTGAAGCCTGCCAGCCATGGAACACCCGCCTGGAGTAGGTATCTGAGTCAGAATAGCCAAACTAAGGACATCCTGGTGCAGGTCCTCCTTTGTAAAGATAATTGATCAGATAAACTATATCAGCTAAATCTGTTATACCGTCGCAATTAGCATCTCCAGCCTCCGGGGAAACAGGGGTAGGTCCATCCCTATACAGATAGTTTATCAAATAAACCACATCAGCCAGATCTATGATTCCATCTCCGTTGGCATCGCCGACAATGTAACCGGAGACATCAACCTCCTGCTGATAAGGGATATAGTTTTGTTTGGTAACTGTTACATACATGGTTCCCTCTGTGGATGGCGATGGATCAAAGGTTATATCTCCGAAGGCATTAGTGTATCCGGTCAGATAGACTTCTCCTTCTTTCCATAAACAGACATAAACTGAATCTACAGGGGCATACGTGTTTGCATCCTCAACATGAACTGAAAATGACGAAGGTTCCGGTGGATGCCAGAAGGGATGAATTACGGCAAAGCTATCCGGCTCATCGGTCCAGATGGGCATCTCCGGCTCACCCAGGAGGTTAAATGTCCATTCACAGTGCCTCTCGCTATTGTTCGAATGACTGAAATGGTGTTTGGCCTCCGCCAGGGTTTGACCGAGATTATACTTGCCCCAGAAAAACAGCGCCACCCACCACTGTTTGTCTAAACCATTTGATAGACTCAATGGTTGGCCTTCATAGTACAACCCACTGCGCGTGTTGCCGCTGAAAGCCACTCCTGCCTGATTGGGATTGTAAATGATAAAATGCTCAGCAATACAATCATTGGCGTCCATATGATTTGGATGGCAACCGGTAGAGACTATTACAGACGTCTGGTCGTCGTTGGTCAAAGCGTCCACATTTGAGTTGTTAATACCCAGATGGTGGTTAAAGTCTCCTGTACCCATATACTGAATATAGGAATGATCAGCATGATTCACCAGATTTTGGCCAGCATTGAGGGCATTGATAACTGCTGTTTTGTGGTTCCCAGTATGGCTATCATATACTTTGGTCAGATTGAAGCGCGAGGGGATATAACCGAAGTCGATATTCTCCTTTAGATCTTCAACGTGCGTGTTCTCGTCATAATCCATTCCGATAAGCAAAACATCCAAAGGATAATCTGTTCGGGGAGGATCTTTTTCGTATTTCAGAACCTTGTTCACAAATGTATTGATCTGGGTTGTGCTTCCTACAGTAACCCTACCCACGTAAACCTCGTGGGTCCAGTCATCGTCAAAGTCAGAGTAGTATTGATCGCTGGGGGTGCTTTCTGTGCGGTAAGTTCTGTACGCAAAGGGAACAGTCTCATTCTCACCCCCCAAAAGGAAATAGGTTGTTCCCCAGGTTGAACAGGCATCGACGATGAAGTTACGGATCTTCTGAGTATCCGCACCAGCGTAATTAAGGTAAATCCAGCTGGTTGTAACTACAGTATCCTTTACCCCTTTCTGGGTGTGCCAATCAACCAACGGTTGAAAGTCTGATGCGTACAATGAGGAGGTGATGATCACGTGATCCAAGGACCCATCCGGGAGCACAGTCGAGCGGCCCATCTTAGAAGTTGTCTTTAACTGAACATCCTCAGGGTTTTGCACCATATCTTTGACCATCTGCTCATAAGTTCTTCTACCTTTCTCAGAAATATTCGGTGAAAGGTAATCTCCGCATTCATATCCGCCCACACCCTCGATAGCCAGGGTAATAGAAGTGTAAAGCGTGAGTTTCTTTTCACCGGGAACATATTGCACGGGATAGAGTTGAAGTGTGGCTATCCCCTGACCAGCTAAATCAGTTTGATGCGTAAACTCCATCAAATTTGAAGGATAAGGCTGGTTTGATGTGTATATCACATTGTCCGGTTCAACAAAATCCACTTTTTCGTCTGAGATTCCTATTGTTCTTGGTAGTTGGGCAGGGAAGATATTAAACTCGCCCGGGATCTCCTCTTGGATCGTGTTCAAAACCTGCACACTCTTCACCTCCATTCCGGAGGGTAGGGCTATCTTTATCTCCTTTGATGGTAGCATCGGTTTTCCCAACTCTGCCAGGTAACCGCCATGCTTAAGCCTTACCATGTCGTATCCCATGACCCTATCAAACGAAAGCTCTTCTGCTGAGAACTCAGCGGTGAAGCGGACTCTGTAGCCATCCTCTGAAAAGATCGGTCTGGCAAAAAACATAACAGATATTATGCTGAACAATACACCAATTAGTTTTAATTTACTCATTTCCCTCTCCTTATCTTCTGGACTTTTGGCGGAAAAAGAGATCCTCATCTAATTGTCTGCGTTTTCACGCACAACACTTTTCGGTTCGATAAACCTTCCACACTTTGGTAGTGGCTGAGAAATTTCGATAAAGTTCGGCCGATACCAAATAGTCTATCTCTCCAGACAAAAATCCCCTGGTGAAACAAAAAACTTCCTTCTTTCAAGCCATCATTAACGTAAACCATCATACCATCTAATTTTAATTTACTAAAATTTCTCATTTTGTCAATGAGTTTTTGGCAGAGGCTGTCAGTTACAGGCACATGGTCTCCTTGTATAATTTATGGACATGGCTCGGAAAACCTCCTTGTAGATTAGATACAAGCCTACAAGACTTCCGTTACCTAACAGAAGAGATGAAAAACTAAGGTAAAAACAATGTTACTTAATCTCATCTTCTCTTTAGTTTTAAATCTCCCCTGTTTTAAAAAAAAGGGTGGATGATAACATCCACCCTGAATCAGATTGGATTGACCGATCTTAAGATACTGCGGAAAAGGTCTTCACTTCAATCGGGAGGGCTATAAGGGCAAAGTTATCTCCACCATCCTTCTCTTGTTGGGGGGGTGCACCACCACCTCTCCTCTACGGACAGGGGTACAACCCCTGTCCGATCTGTGAAATCCCCCTTTAGCAAAGGGGGATTTTCTGAGTTTCAAATGCGTCCCGCATTTTGCGGGACGAATCCCCCCTTCCCCCCCATTTCTTTAGGGGGGATGTAAACAATTATATGCTCTCCTTAATAATTGTCTGAATTTACGTTTATTGATACGGTAGGACTAATTATTCTCCCCTGTTGGGGCGGGGGTTGCACCCCCGCCCCTTTTCTATGGTTCGACAGGCTCACCACCCTGAGTTCGTCGAAGGGCGGACAGGGGTATAACCCCTGTCCGATCTATGAGAAAGGAAAAGACTATTGGCCGTCTACGATCAGTCCGTCTCTTAGCTTTATGATGCGCTTAGTTCTTGTGGATATTTCGTTATCGTGGGTGATGACTATGATGGTATGTCCCTGTCTCCATAGATCCTCGAACAGATCGACTATCTCCTTTCCTGAGACCGAATCCAAGTTTCCGGTGGGCTCATCCGCCAGGATCAGACGGGGTTGGTTGGCTAAGGCACGCGCAATGGACACTCTCTGCATCTCACCGCCGGAAAGCTCGGTGGGTTTATGATCGGCTCGGTCCTTCAAACCCACCTGCTCCAAAAGCTTCTCCGCCCTTTTTCTTCTTTTTCTGGATGATACGCCTGCAAAGATTAAAGGCACCTCTACATTTTCAAATGCGGTGGCGTAAGGAAGCAGGTTAAAGCTTTGAAATACAAAGCCCACCTTTTGATTCCTGATCTCCGCCAGTTGGTTGGGACTCAAGTTCTCCACCTTTTGCCCGTCTAAGAAATATTCCCCGGAGGTGGGAGTATCCAGACAGCCCATCAAGTTCATCAAGGTGGATTTCCCTGAGCCGGAGGGACCCATGACAGAGACAAATTCATTTTCATCTATCTCCAAGTCGATTTTCCTTAAAGCCTCCACCTCAACTTTCCCTGTGGAACAGATCTTTCGTATCTTTCGCATCCTTATCATCAGATTCACCTCAATTTCAAGCAAGCTTGGTCATGTCTTATCTCTTTTTCTTAGCATATCTTGCATTTGCCGGTAGGTGTGGACCATACGGTTCATACCACAGGATGAGGCGGGATGACGGAGACCCGTTTGGGAATTCCCGCTCCCCTTGTTGGGGCGAGGGTTGAACCCCCGTTCCTCTTCTATGGTTCGACAGGCTCACCACCCTGAGTTCATCGAAGGGCGGACAAGGGGTACAACCCCTGTCCGAACGTGTGATCCCCCCTCACCCCCGCCTCTGGTGGTTCGACTTCGCTCCCTTCGACCTTGCTCAGGGACAGTGAGCGAAGTCGAACTGTCACCACCCTGAGCTTGTCGAAGGGTGGGATTTTCAACCTTACCCTCTCCCTCAAAGGGAGAGGAGGGTTTTGTATTAATAAATTCCGATTTTTGCATTTTGAATTTTGCACTTTGAATTTTATTCATACCTCAATGATTCCACCGGATTTACACTGGCTGCCTTGCGGGAGGGGAAGATCCCGGAAAGCATGCCGATGGCTCCCAAAATCAGCGAGGTGATTACCGCGATCTGAAGCGAGATGGTGGGTTTACCCAGCCACTGCATCCAGTCCGCCTCCATGGGAATGGCAGCCCAGATTTTCACAATTATCACCGAGAAGATGACTCCCAATGCCCCTCCCAGGATGGTGATGAGCAAGGATTCCAATAAAAACTGGCTCATGATGTGGAGTCGCTTCGCTCCCATAGCCATCTTTATTCCAATCTCCCTGGTCCTCTCCTTGACCGCCACATACATGATGTTTGCCACGCCCACCCCGGCGATCAAAAGGGTCATCCCCCCGAGAATTCCGAAGAATATTTGAAAACCCATTAAGACCTTGTTGAAGACTTTTTGCCCCTCAATCACGTCCCACTCCCATAAAGCTTCGGTATCCTCCGGATCAAATCTGTATTTTCCTCCAATAACCTTGGAGACCTTCTTTTTGACTGCTTCGATCTGCAAGGGATCCTTCGGTTGGTAGACAATGACGTTTAGGTATTTATGTCCGAAAATAGCTTTAAACGTGGTTGCCGGGATGGTGGCTTTGTCCCAATCCGGTCCACCATACATTCCCATCTGCATCTTTTCTATCATCACACCGATGACGGTGAAGGGGATGTTGTTCATGATGATGGTCTTGCCCACCGCGTCCTCTTTTCCGAACAATCTCTCTTTTAGCTTGTTTCCTAAAAAGACCACCCTTCTCTTATGTTGCATGTCCAGGTCATTTATGAACCTTCCACCCATCCGGGGGTAGTGCGCTCTCATATCCTCGAAGGAGGGATAGACCCCGGTAACGAGCTCTGAGACGGTGTTCTTTTTGTAAGTCAATGAGACTCCCCATCTGGCGTATTCGCCGCTTACAGCCTCCAGTTCCGGCACTTTCTTCTTCAAAAGCTCCACGTCCTCGTCCGTGAAACGAATCCTTCTTCCCTTTCCCAGTCCCCGGTAGGGAATAGAAGTTTGTCCCCCCCACATGACCACAATATCCTTTCCCATGCCGTGACGGGCTTTATTTAGCGACCTTTTGAGTCCCTCTCCAAAAGCCATAAGCATTACGATCGAGATGGTTCCCCAGGTTATTGCCATTATGGTCAGGATGATCCTCTTCCTCTGTTTCTTTAAGTCCCGCAGGAAAAGCCTGAAGATCAAAAGTTCCTTCATTTACTTTCTCCAATATCGTATTGGTAGCCGCCCATTTGGGCGTTTTTTATTCACGCACCCTGTCTGCCACAGGCAGATCCGCCTCTGGCGGAAAGGGTGCGGCTACCAAAAACAGATTTTCTAAAGCTTCAAAGCCTGCACCGGATTTAGATTTGCCGCTCTTCTGGCGGGGAAATAACCCGAGATCAGCCCCACCAATCCTAGAACGCTAACCGCAATCAAAGCCGCAGAGAGGGTGATCTGGGGCGTCCCCATGTATTCCTCCAGATTGAGTAGCGGAAAAACTTTCACCACCATCAGGGAAAATAAGAATCCTATGATGCCACCAATGAAGGTTATAACCAACGTCTCAAAAAGGAACTGGAACAACACATGTGCTTTTTTGGCGCCCAAAGACATCTTTATCCCCACCTCCTTGGTTCTCTCCTCCACCACCACGTGCATGATATTGGACACCCCAATTCCGCCCACGATCAAGGTGAAAGTTCCTATCACCACCAGAAAAACTCTGAAAGCTATAAAGAACATGGTGAGGAATTTCTGCATCTCGGTGGTATCCCACATGGCCAAAGCCTCTTTATCCTCCGGGTCGAACTTAAATTTTTTGCCCAAAACCTTGTAGACCTGCTCTTTTACCCGTTCGGTTTCTCTTGGATCTTTGGGCTTGAATATAATGTCACCGATATATTTGTAACCATACATAGCGGCGAAAGTGGTCGCCGGTATAAAGGCTTTATTCGCATCCCGGCCGCTGTAGCTGGAATCCTGCTTTTTTTCCTTCATCACTCCGATCACCAGAAAGGGGACATTGTCGATTATGATGTATTTGCCTATGGCCTCATCTTTTCCAAACAGATCCTCTTTCAATTGATTCCCGATGAATACCACTCTCTTTCTTTTCTCCAAGTCGATCTTGTTGATGAATCGCCCGCCCATCTCCGCAAATATATTTCTCATCTCTCCAAAGACAGGATAAATTCCCACCATGTTCTGGGTGACCGCATTCTTTTTGTATTTCATGTGGGTGCTCCATTGGGAATACTCCGGGCTTACTCCTCCCATCTGCTTGATCTCCCTCTTTAGAAGAAGGGCATCCTCCTCTCTCAAGCGTATGGGTCTTCCCTTGCCAAAGCCGGCGTATGGCTTGCTGGTTCTGCCTCCCCACATGATCACGATGCTCTCCCCCAGACCATGCATGCTTTTTTGGTTCTGAGCATGCAGCCCCTTTCCAAAAGCCAAGAGAAGAACCACCGCCGCAGTTCCCCAGATGATCCCGAAAAGGGTGAGAAGAGTTCTCAATTTCTGGGAACGCATGTCCCTTAAGAATTGAGTTATGTACATAAAAAGGTGCATCTACTTTATCTCCTTGGGAGGCTTTTCCACCAGAAGATCCCCCTCCTTGAGCCCTTCCGTCACCTCGATATTCAAGCCATCGGAAAGTCCGGTCTTTATGATGGTCCTCTCAATTTCACCCGAGGCAGAGTCTTTCAGTTGCACGAAGGCGGTATCTTCAAAAAATTCCACCAATCTTTCCGGTATCACCAGAATATCCTCCTTCTTTTTTATAATGACATCTGCAGTCGCAGAGTATCCTGCTCTTAAAAGGGAGGGGCCGGTCTGAGTGATTTTGATTTCCACATCAAAAAGGGTGGCATTCTCCTTCATTCTGGCTTTGGGTGAAATTTTATAAAGAAAGCCCTGTATGGTGTCGTTGGGAAGCGCTCCGATTTTCAAAACGGTAGGCATCCCCTCTTTTAGCTTTCCCACATCAATCTCATCCACCGTACCTTTAAAGATCAGCTCTTTCATGTCCGCTAAGGTGAAAAGCTCGGTTCCGGCCTGGTAGGAGGTCAAAGGAACCACCGGGTCTCCCACGTTTATCTTCCTCTCCAGCACCGTACCGGTGATGGAGGATTTTATAACGGATTCGATTTTTCTGCCGGCGATGTTGGTCTTCCCCCGTTCAATCAAAGAAAATCTTTCCTGCGACAGTTTCAATCGGAGCTCAGACTCTTTGAAACTCCGGGATGCCTGGTCGAAATCCTGTTGGGAGACTAATTTTTTTTCTAAAAGCTCTTTGATCCTTAGATATTCTTTTTTCTGATTCTCATAATTGACCGAGTCGATCTCCACCCGCCTTTTAGCTTCGGCAAATTCCAGAGGGGTGGGATCGGGCCTGATCTCCACCAATGGCGCTCCTTTCTTGACCGAATCTCCCATCTCCACAAACACCTTCTTTACAATGCCGGAGATTTTGGATTTCACCGAGATCTGATACTTGGGCTCAATCTGCCCTATAGCCAGTGCCTTGTCGATGATACCCCCTCTCTCCACCTTGACCGAGTTATTCTCTTGGTCCTTTTTTCCGGAATCCTTCAGCGCCAGAAATACAAAACCACCCAAAACAACAACAATGGCTCCGATTATTATAACCTTTTTCTTCATATCTCATTCTCCTGTGTTTTAAACTATAAGTGGAAAAAGCATAATTCCTCGATTTTTTTAACTCATATTTATTTTACGAGATTAAGCCACTAAGGTTTCAAGCTTGACTGTGTTGAAGTGATATGAAATGACTGTGTTCAGAGAGCCAGAACCTAACTTAAGTTAGGCTCTGGATTCCTCTTCAATGTATAAATTGTATTCGGTCATTACAGTTTTGACTATTTTTCAAATGGCAATAAGACTTATGTCTTTTTTGAAGTTTTTTGCTTTATCAATTTCCACACCCTGGTATGCAGAGGGCTATTTCATTGATTTTCAACACGTTATATTTTCGCACAGCCAAGCCTTCATAGCTTGCCGTCTAACTTGTCTACGCAAAAGTTACGAAAGAGACAAAACTCTTGTTGACAATTCGATTAAGTGAGCTATATTAAAAAGAGAGACGGTTTTACTCTGAATAAGTGAAAGCAATGTGGAGAATCGATGAAGCTTTCGTTTTTTTTCGCAGACAAGAGACCGTATTGTCTTTACCTTTCCTTTCGTTTTATTTTTCGTATTCTATAGAGTAAGGTAAAACATAGCTGATTTTTTGTTAAAAATGGATGGAAAGTTTTTGAGGATGTGCTCTGCCAGAAGGTTTTCTAAAAAGATATCTAAAAATCATTTACAAACCTTATAACCCTGAAGGAGAATCAAATGAAAAAGGTGATTCTGTTTTCTTCTCTGTTGGCCCTCTTTATCTTCTCTTTTTCCTGGGCATACAGGGTGAACTTGGGAACCGGTGATGGGCTTCAGGTGGAGCTGGTCGCTGCGGATGCCTCAAGAGTTAGAGTGGAGATCAGAATTCCCGAAATGGTGATAGAGGATAAGATGGTAGAGGGGAAAACCTATCAGCTTATCACCATTCCGGGTGGAGGATGGCTCACTGACGTAGGCGATCCTCAACTTCCTCTGGTCTGCCGATTTGTAGCTTTACCTCCCACCTCGGGGGTGAGGATAGAGGTAATTGAAGAAGAGAAGGAGACCCTTTCCGGCACTTTCCTGATTTATCCTTTCCAAAAGCCACCCATACGTGGTGACAACCCGGAACCAGAAGAATTCCAGGTAAATGAGGAGATCTATTCTCAAGACCGGGTTCTTCCGGGCAAGTTAGTGGAAAAGGGGGAGATATCCATTCTTCGAGATTTGAGATTAGCCCCGATTAAATTCTTTCCCGTTCAATTTAACCCTCAGACCGGAGAGGTTACAGTTTACAAACGTTTGGTGGTAGATATTTATTTCGAAGGAACCGGCGAGAATCCCCAATTGAATCCGAGGAACGTGCTCACCAGATCCTTTCTCAAAACTTACGAGAGCTTTGTTTTGAATTTCGATCAGATTAAGGGAGGAAAGGATGTGGTGGATGGCTCCATCCTGATTATAACCTACGACAACTTTCATAACCAGGTGCAACCCTTAGCTGACTGGAAACACAAAACCGGGCGTTCTACTCATCTGGTTGACAAATCTACCATAGGAAGCACCAATACGCAGATTTATAATTATATTTACAACGCTTATCACACCTGGCCTGATCCGCCAGAGTATGTGATCTTGGTGGGAGATGTTCAGCAGATTCCGACCAACAATGGCTTATCTGGGTGTATTACCGATCACAAATACGTAACGGTGGATGGTTCCGATTATTTCGCAGATATTCACATAGGACGTATTTCGGTTCAGACCCAGGCTGAAGCCACGCACGTTATCAGCAAGACGTTAAATTACAGAAAGAATCCCTATGTGGATCAAACTGAGTGGTTTATGCGGGGGATGACCATCTCCGGAAGCGACTACGTGGACGATTATAATGCTTTAATATGCGGCCAATTCATGGTCGACTATGCCGGCTTTACTTATTTTGACTCTCTCTGGGCATCGTTGGGCAATGATACCCCTACCCAGATAACCAATCGTCTGAACCAGGGACGTAGTTGGATAGCCTATTTCGGACACGGTTGGGCCACCGGCTGGAGCCCTTCCGGCTTCGATAATTCCGATATTAATGCACTAAATAATGGAGAGAAGTTGCCGGCCATCTTCAGCGTAGCATGCAACAATGGTGAGTTCGACTATTACAGCGACTGTTTTGCTGAAAAATGGATAAAGGTGGGTTCGGTGGGGAACGAGAAGGGGGCGGTGATAATCTGCGCTTCCACCCGCGGCTCTTCTTTCTTTTACTCAGACTCCATGGGCAGAGGAACCTTTAAGGCGTATTTTAAAGACAGTGTCTTTCATTTCACTGCTGCGGTGAATCAGGGGAAAATGTTTATGTATACTTATTTCCCCGAGGGAGCCGGAGGAACCACTGAGAGAGAGATGCAGATGTACACCACCTTTGGCGATCCGGAGTTGGATCCCTGGACAGCAGTTCCGGAGAATCTGGATGTGACCCATCCTGATTTCGTGCTGGTGGAAAGGGGTGACTTTACCGTCACGGTCGAGCTTTCCGGTCAGCCCTTGAAGAATGCTTTGGTTTGCCTTATCAAGGATTCCGAGGTATACCAGAGTGCTTGGACCGGTCCTGATGGTCAGGTGACACTGAATCCTGCTCCTGACACTCCGGGAATCATGGATTTGACTGTAACCGGGCATAATGCTTATCCTTATGAGACCACGGTTGAGGTGATTTCCCTTTCGGGTCCATATTTAGTTTACCGTGGCCATGAGATTGATGATGACAGCCTGGGTGAAAGCCAGGGCAATGACGATGGGGATGTGGATATCGGAGAGACCATCGAGCTTCCGGTGATGCTTGAGAATCTGGGCGATTCTACTGGCCTGCAGGTGAACGCCACTTTAAGCACCACCCACCCTCTGATCACCATCATCGATGACTATGAGGAGTATCCTGATATACCGGCGGGAGATTCTGCCTTCTGCTTGGATGATTTCGATTTTTGGGTCTCACCGGAGATACCGGATGAGGAGATCATCTCCTTCAACTTGGATATAACTGCAGAAAATGGAAGCGGATACTGGAATTATCCCTCTTTGGATATCGTGGTTCACGCTCCGGTGCTGGCTTATATGTCCAACATAATTGACGACATCTGGGGTGATGGAGATGGAAAGCCTGATCCGGGTGAGACGTGCATCATGGACGTGGTTCTGGAAAACAGCGGAAGCCAGGGAGCAGTTGGGGTGGAGGCTGAACTGATTTCCGATGACTTTTATGTGACTGTAACCTCAGCCAACTCAACTTATCCCGACATACCACCTGAGGGGAGTGCCACCAGCTTATCCTCCTATCAGTTCCAGGTGAGAAGCGACTGCCCTGAAGGTCACCTATCTTACTTGACTCTTCAAATCAGTGCCGCCGGATCCTATTCGGTCTCAGACACTTTCCGGATGATCATCGGGCAGATGCCCATTTTGTTTGTGGACGATGATGGAGGAAAATCTTACGAGAGTTACTTCATCTACGCTTTAGATTCGGTGGGATCTGCATATGATGTGTGGACTTATGAAACTCAAGGATGCCCTCCAGATTCTGTTCTGGAGTTCTACCAGGTGGTGGTATGGAGCACGGGCGATGATTACGGAAGCCTGTCAAATCCCAAGACCTTGACGGCTACAGATCAGGCCCGGCTTATAACTTATCTGGACAACGGCGGATGCTTGTTCTTCTCCAGCCAGGATTTTCTTTTAGATAACAATCCCAACACCTTCATCACCGACTATCTGCATGTGGCAGGGCATGACGATGATGAGACCATCACTTCGGTAGCCGGGATTCTTGAGGACACCATCTCCGACGGAATGTCTCTCAGTTTAAGTTATCCGTTTTATAATTTCTCAGACCATATAGTTCCCGGAGCAGGTGCTGTTGGAATCTTCTATGAAACTTCAAAGGCTTTTTCCGTTCCCAGAGAAGGAGTGCAGATAGACCGGACTTCTGAAGCGGGAGCGGGCGCTGGTCTGGTTGATTATTGCGCCTTGCGCTATCCTGCTTCAGGACCCTCAATCTACAAGGTGGTCTTCTTTTCATTTCCGTTTGAGGCGGTTCCTCAAACCGGCACCTATCCCAACAATTCCTACACCCTTATGCGGCGTATCACGAGTTGGTTCGGCTTGGGAGGGACCTCTCCTCAATACATGCACGGGGATGCTAATGGAGATCAGATCATAAACTTAGCGGATGTGGTATACCTGATTACCTACCTTTTCAAGGATGGACCGGCTCCGATTCCTCTGGATGCCGGCGATGTCAATTGTGACGGTGAGGTGAATTTGGCTGATGTAGTTTATCTGATCAATTATCTATACAGGGATGGTCTACCACCACCCTGTTAGACATCATGCATGGAAAAGACCAAAGCCCCCCGCAAAGTGCGGGGGGTTTTTTTTATCGTGAGGCTGTCCAGCGTGAGACAACCAGTCTAAAGTTTTCCTCTCCCCTGGGGGAAAGGATAGAGTCGAAGATCCCGCCAAAGGCGGGAGTGAGGGGGAATTCAGTTCTCCTCTCCCCTTGTGGGAGAGGATTAAGGAGAGGGGGTTTCATGTTCCGTCAGGCCCTGCCCGCCTCTGGCGGGTTTATCCGCCTCAGGCGGGCTTGTCCGCCTCAGGAGGATCTTGCCCTGTGGGTGTGACCTGACGGTGGGTGGCCTGCCCTGCCCGCCTCAGGCGGGCTTGCCACACCGGGCCTATCATCCAAAATTTCGTAGCATTTTCCTTGACTTCTACAGGTCTGCGAGCTATAATATTCGTTGTTACGAGAAGCTACATTTGCGCAACAGCTTGAAATTTCATTGCTTATGCCTGAAGAGATACCTTTTTCGCAGGTGTCTTATACAGCGCTCAAAGCCATGTTTGGAGTGTTATACGGATCAATATAAACATAGTTCGGTGTGTATAATCATTGAGGTGACAAAATGACCATTTCGATCTACTGTCCACATTGCCATAGATATACAGCGTTAAGTATCGCACCTGCTGAATACATTAACCATCGAGGAAACAAAAAATACACTCTTGCAATTTGGGGTGATGATCATGGCCGGAAATGGTGGATTGGTATATGCAATAGCTGCCATATGCCTACTTTAGTATTGGATGAAGGTAGTACTATATATCCAAATCCGCTACCGTCTCCAACAGATTCAAATATCCCGAAAGAACTTGCAGTTGACTTGGATGAGGCGAAAATGTGCTTTTCAGTTGGATGCCATCGTGCATGTGCAGTTATGGCAAGGCGTTGTATCCAGAATGCATGCATTGAAAAGGGAGCGAAGGAGAAAGACCTTGTAAAACAAATAAAGGAACTATGCCAGCTTGGTATTATAACAAAGGATATTGAAGAGTGGGCAACGGTTGTTAGATGGGTTGGAAATGACGCAGCCCACCCTGGTAAAGATCCAGTAACAAAAGAAGATGCTGAAGATTGCCTAAAGCTCGCAGAGCAATTTCTCCATGTAATCTTTGTTGCTTCTGCTGTTGCCAAAGCAAGAAGAGCGGCCAGAAACAAATAGAGAGCACCGAACCATTCAGTTTGTAGGTCACAGGTGCCCTGCGCACCTGACACCAAGATAAGCTAGGAGCACAGGGCTCCTGACCTAAAAGCTCGAATATCGCGTTATAGCGATAAATAAAACCGGCGAAGGTTCGCCTTCAAATACGGTGATGGCGGTTTTGTAAAATTTTGAGGTAAACAACTTATGACAGAAAATATTTTATACTACGGCGATAACCTTGAGATTCTTCGTCGATACATCAAGGATGAGACAGTTGACCTTATTTATCTCGACCCTCCGTTCAAAAGCAATCAGGATTATAACGTTCTTTTCGCCGAACAAAACGGCAGCCGTAGCGCCGCTCAAATAAAGGTCTTTGAGGACACATGGGAATGGAACACGGTTGCGGCGGCGGCTTATCAAGAGATAGTTGAAAGTGGTCACCAAAGAGTATCGCAGGCGATGCAGGCCTTTCGGACATTCTTAGGCGAAAGTGATATGATGGCTTATCTTGCAATGATGGCTCCGCGATTGGTAGAGCTTCATCGAGTATTGAAACCCACAGGGTCTATTTATCTGCATTGTGATACAGCGGCAAGTCACTATCTAAAAATGCTTATGGATGCTGTTTTCTCAAGTAGGAATTTTAGGAATGAAATTATTTGGTGTTATCGTGGTGGAGGTAGATCTAAGAAAGATTTTGGAAGAAAGCATGATGTCATTCTAAGATACACAAAAACGAACAAACTGAAGTTCTACTCTGATTCAGTAAGAGTACCGTATCAAGCAGAAGGTATTGGCCGTACTGATGATTCTATGTGGGGTAGGCATAAGGGAACAGCGAAGGTTTATAAGCCCCACCCGAAAGGAAAAGTCCCCGAAGACTGGTGGGCTATGGATGCTCTGAATGCCAACTCGCCGGAACGTCTTGGATACCCTACGCAAAAGCCTGAAATGCTCTTGGAGCGCATAATTAAAGCGAGTACTGACCGGAATGATATTGTTCTTGACCCATTTTGTGGCTGTGGCACAACAATAGCAGTGGCACAAAAACTGAAACGCCGATGGATAGGGATTGATATTACGCATCTGGCAGTTGCGTTAATGAAGCATCGACTCGAAGATATGTTTGGCGAAAAAATTCGTAAAACTTATGAAGTCGTAGGTGAGCCAACCGATTTGTCCGGTGCCAAACAGTTAGCAAAAGATGATCCGTATCAGTTCCAGTGGTGGGCGCTTGGATTAGTTGGCGCACGTCCTGTTGAACAAAAAAAGGGAGCGGACAAGGGAATAGATGGTCGGCTTTATTTCCATGATGAGCCGGATAGCAGTAAGGCAAAGACGAAGCAAATCATACTTTCAGTTAAGGCCGGGCATGTAACAGTATCACACGTCAGAGACTTGCGTGGTGTCGTAGAGCGTGAAAAGGCAGCAATTGGCGCCCTGATTTCTATTGAAAAGCCAACAAAACCGATGCGGGCTGAAGCGACTACTGCGGGATTCTATAAGTCGCCCTGGCAGAAGAAACCTTATCCACGGTTGCAGATTATTACAATCGAGGAACTGCTAAACGGCAAGAGGATAGATTGCCCACCTCTTGGGCAGGTGAATGTAACTTTCAAGAAGGCGCCAAAGGCCAAAGACGCCCCAGCCGAGCAAAAAGGCCTTGATTTTTGACCGAGCAATTAGGCTTTAGTTCGTCGGTCAGGCCACCTGACACCTAGATGAGTCAGGAGCATGGGGCTTCTAACCTACAAACTCATTATTGGGAGGCTTAGAATGAGCAAGGAAGAACGTAAAACCACTCTCCGGGGACGTGATGCGGAGACTGGACGGTTTATTCCCATAGAAGATGCTCGACGACGTCCCAAAACAACAGTCGTAGAGAGAGTTCCATTGCCCAAAAAGCACAAGAAATAGTAGTTTGTTCCTTGTGTGTCTGTCGAATCCCCTGATCCGACAGCCGGGGTGCCCCACCGCTTGCGCTGAGTTGCGATTCACTTTGCACGTAGCGAGCTGTTCTCCGTTTGGCTCACCATTTATGGTGAGTTTCGAACCATTTATGCTGAGTTTCGAAGCATTCTGATATCTAACCCTTTGTCTCTCTTTCCACAAAGAGCAAATATACCTTAACTTCAATGGTGAAAAGGATAGCTCCACCGTTTATGTAGGGCATATCTTGTTTTGCGCTCGTCTTGAAATTCGTATGAATGCATACGCATCCCCCTTTAGTAAAGGGCGATTTAGGGGGATTTGTCAACTTCCGAATCCACTTCCCTCTTCTAACGGGCGATGCAGACAATTCAATGCTCTCCTAAATAGGCGGAAAAGAGATTCGATATGAACCATCCAATTGATCGTGACCCTCAGATTTCTCCAAGAGAAGACTCCAAGCACTTGAAGCTCTTGGAAACATTGATCGATAAGATCATCAAAAAATTAGATAACAACTCCTGTCAGCCCAAAATCCGGGATGCCTTAGAAGCTATCAAGCTTAAACAGGATGTGGTTAAAACCTCTGAAGCCGAAAAGATGTTTTGGGAGCTAATAGGGTCTATAAGAACATCCGAATTGTCCAAACTCTATCCTGAACCTACCAGCCTCCAAGCCCAAATTCAAGAGACCATCTTAGGCCTAAAAGACCTCGTAAAAAACGGCATTCTTCCGCTCAAGACGGTTACCGACGCTTTCAATCAAGCCAGATCCAAACAAGGAAGGCTTACCTATCGCCGGATGGCCCGGCTCCTTTCCGCCATGGGATTCACAAGGGCGAAAACACCCAACGGGTGCTCCGCCATCATCTGGGATGACAAACTGCTTCCTCAAGACAAATTCTCTGACACACAGAATCCCGGCAACCAGGAAGGCTGAAAAAAAACAAAAATGAGCTCCCAAACGCCCAGAAAGCCCAGAACCGCCAGTATCGTAGTTTGTAACCTGCTGACGCACAGAAACCTAGCAAGCAGGACGGGTGAGACAAAAAATGAAAATCAACTCCAGAAAGCCCAGAAACGCCAGTATCGCAGTTTGTAGACAATCTGCTGTCCCGAAGATTGACAGAGGAGAGATTTTTGCTTATATTTTAAAGAAACTAAAAAAGGAAATTTTTATGGCTAACGTTGACCAAACCATATTCAAAGCCTACGACATAAGGGGAATTTATCCGGATCAGCTCGATGAGAAGATCGCCTATAAGATAGGAAGGGCACTGATTGCGTATCTTAAGCCTGAGACTGTAGTGGTGGGCAGAGACATGAGGCTATCCTCACCCAAGCTATGGGAGAACCTGATCCGGGGAATTACTGAGGGTGGAGCAGATGTAGTTGACATCGACTTGGTCTCCACCGACTGCCTGTATTTTGCAGTGGGCATGTACGGCTACGACGCCGGCGTGATGATCACCGCCTCTCACAATCCCCCTGAGTATAATGGATTCAAGATGTGCAAAAAAGACGCGGTGCCCCTCAGCGGTGAGTCGGGAATAGACCAGATAAAGGAGCTGGTTTTGAAAAACGATTTTCCGCCTTCGCAGAAGGTAGGAAAGGTAAAGAAGCGGGATGTGGAGCATGCCTATGTTCAGCATGTCCTATCCTTTGTGAACAGGGAGAAAATAAAGCCGTTTAAGATCGTCATCGATGCCGGCAACGGAATGGCAGGAAAGATCATACCCGGGCTTTTCTCCCATCTTCCCTGCAAGCTGATCCCCATGTTCTTTGAGTTGGACGGCTCCTTCCCCCACCATCTGGCCAGCCCGATTGAGCCGGAAAATATCGCTCCACTGCAAGAAAGGGTGCTTCAGGAGAAAGCAGACCTGGGAGCGGCGTTTGACGGAGATGCAGATCGTATGTTTTTGGTGGACCAAAACGCCAATCCTCTGGGCGGCGACATGGTGACCGCTTTGGTGGCGAAAAGTCTTTTAAGGAAGGAAAAAGGAACCGCCATCTTATATAATCTGATCTGTTCCAAAGCCGTTCCCCAGGTGATTGAAAGGGAGGGTGGGAAAGCCATTCGCACCCGGGTGGGGCATGCGTTGATTAAGCCATTGATGAAAAAACATAACGCCATCTTCGGAGGGGAACATTCCGGACATTTCTATTTTCGGAATAACTGGTTTGCCGATTCGGGTATGATCGCGCTTTTAGTCTGCCTGGAGCTGATCTCGGAGGAGGGTCAACCTCTTTCGGCTTTGGTGAGATCCATTGATCCCTATTTTCGCTCCGGAGAGATCAATAGCCAGGTGGAGAATATCGGTGAGAAATTGAAGCAAATCGAGAAACACTACTCTGATAGCAAAATCGACCATCTGGATGGGTTGACCATTGATTTCGGAGATTGGTGGTTCAATCTTAGACCTTCCAACACCGAGCCTCTACTTCGCCTTAATATCGAAGCCACCTCCAAAGAGATACTGGATAAGAAAAAAGAGGAGCTTTTGAGGCTAATTCGCAGTTAAAGAATCTACAAACCAGAATTGTCAGAGGATAATGGGGCGCGAAATTTCTCTTAACAGAGTCTGTCCCGGGGGCAAAAAAAGCTCAAGAAATCGGTAGAAATTTCGATAATATAGATGTACCTTGTGCAAAATGGGAAAGTTGTTTATGCAGACAGACCAGATAGCAGAAAAAATGGATGTGCGCCCAAAAGGGGAACCTAAGGTTCTGGTGGTGGACGACGACGACCGCATCCGTTCCCTGCTTTTGGATACTCTTGCCGCTTTGGGCTATCACGCCTTGGGCGCAAAAAATGGAGAGGAAGCTTTAACACTTCTGGAGACAGAAAAGTTAGACCTGGTGATCACAGATGTGAGAATGCCTAAGTTGAATGGACTCTCCTTGCTTAAGAATATCAAAAATCTAAATCCTCTTTTGCCGGTCTTAATCATCACCGGCTACAATTTCACCTACACAAAGGACCAGGCTATGGAGGGTGGAGCCGATGGTTTTCTGGCAAAGCCTTTCAGGATCGGTAAAATTGAGGAGCTGATGCGCAAGGCCTTGGGAATTAAGGAGACCACCAGGGACAGACCCTATCGGCTCAAAAAGATTCTGGTGGTAGATGACGATGACCAGCTTCGTAACATGCTTTTAGAGGTCTTAAGCAGTCTGGATTATTTTCCCATAGGTGTAGAGGACGGAGAGCAAGCCTTAGATCAGCTACAGATTCAGGATTTTGATCTGGTTGTCTCTGACATCCGCATGCCTAAAATGGATGGGCTTACCCTGCTTAAGAATATCAAACAGATGGCTCCTGGCCTTCCGGTGGTTATGATCACCGGCTTTCCCTCCACCTGCCCGGTTCAAAAAGCCATGCAGGAAGGGGCGGATGGCTACCTGGCCAAGCCCTTCCGTATTGAGAGGATCGATGATCTGATGCACGATCTCCTGTACGGTGAGGGGGAGGCACCCTCTGTTCCCTGATGCCAATTTTCTGATTCCAAAAATTCCCGTTAGAACCCCTTCAAACCAATCTCTTTATTCTGTGTCCACAACTGGAGGTGTGCGTTTACAACCATACCACAACCAAAGTTTCAGCCCGCGTTCGCCAGCATGAAAGCAGACCCCTAAATTTGTAGGCCCGAAATGTCCCCATTTGGGGACTTTCGGACAATTGGTACATTATGTTTTTTTTAAGGGCAGGATAAATTCCCTCCCTATGCTACAACAGCTTATCAATTTCTCTGCATCCTGAGAACTTCAGGCAAAGCTTTCGCAAGATAACCGGTTTGTTTTTTAATCTTGACAGAGACAAGAATTTGCATTATCCTTTTGTTGTAATTCAAATCAGTGTCAAGGAGCAATTATGCCAATAACCTTAAAAGATGTGGAGTATGTGGCTAACTTGGCTAAATTGGAGCTTTCCCAAAAGGAGAAGGTTAAGTTTCAAAAAGAGCTGGATAACATCATAAAATATATTGATCAGCTAAATGAATTGAACACGGAAAACGTCCTCATAACCTCACGTGTGGTCCCTCTGGAAAACGTTTTCCGGGAGGATAGGGTTTTGCCCTCCCTTCCTCAAGATAATGCTTTAGCCAATGCTCCCCAGAAAAAAGACGGTTTCTTCAAAGTGCCAAAGGTGATTGGATAAGAGGATTTGTGATTTGATTCTGATAAGATGGCGGTCCTTATTTTAGGATCGCCATAATTTTTTGTTGACAACCAACCGCCAGTTTCGTAAAATGCCATCTGAATTGTAACTCTTTTTTATCCGCAGAAACCTGTGAGAAAGAGATGAGCAAATCAAAAATCATCGGGATAATTCCTGCCAGGTTAGGTTCCAAAAGACTTGCCGGAAAACCTTTGATAATGGTTTTGGGGAAACCTTTAATTCAAAACGTGTATGAAAGTGCAGCCAAGTCAAAACGTTTGGATCGCCTGATGGTGGCAACAGATTCTTCTAAGGTCTCTGATTTAGTATTCGCCTTTGGAGGAGAAGCGTACGTAAGCCTGAGGGATCATCTCACCGGAACCGATCGGGTGGCGGAGGTGGCAAGGAATTTGAACTATGATTTGGTGATAAACATTCAATGTGATCTACCCAATTTCTCCCCTACTCTCATTGATCTTTTGGCTTCCTCCATGTTAAAAGAAAAAGGGGTCTTGATGGGCACCTTAGCCACCAGGATAAATGATCCGGCTAAGTTGAAAAATCCGAACGTGGTCAAGGTGGTGCTGGACAAAAGTGGTTTCGCCCTTTATTTCTCCCGTCATCCCATTCCGTATGTTAGGGGCTGGGGGCTTGAGACTGGAGACTGGAAACTGGAGACTGGTTTGAAGCGGTTACCTTTCTATGAGCATATCGGAATATATGGATTCCGTAAGGACTTTCTTATGAAATTCTCTTCCTTAAAACAAACTCCTCTGGAAAAGTCAGAACGGCTGGAACAGATCCGAGCTTTGGAAAATGGATATAAGATTAAAGTTTATCTAACTCAATATAGACCTGTAACTTTAGACGTGCCCGCTGATTTAGAAAAAATTAGGACACGGAAAGGAGGGGTGGGGAGATGAAAAACCCAAAAAAGCAAGTGAAATATATTTTCGTCACCGGCGGGGTAGTCTCCTCTCTGGGCAAGGGGATTGCTTCCGCCTCCATCGGGCTCTTGCTGAAGAAAAGGGGATTGAAAGTAAACATCCAGAAATTCGATCCATACATAAACGTTGATCCCGGCACCATGAATCCCTTCCAGCATGGTGAGGTCTTTGTTTTAGACGATGGTGCGGAGACAGATTTGGATCTGGGACACTATGAGAGATTCATCGACGAGAATCTGGCCAAAGACAACAATCTCACCTCCGGACAGATCTATGATGCGGTCATAGCCCGGGAAAGACGCGGGGATTATCTGGGCTCCACCGTGCAGGTCATCCCCCATATAACCAATGAGATCAAGGACCGAATAAAAAAGGTAGGGGAAAGAGACGGAGAGGTGGATGTGGTCATCACCGAGATCGGAGGAACGGTGGGGG
>JAGMBK010000100.1 GCA_023129805.1 Candidatus Zixiibacteriota bacterium
CAGACGGGTCTCCGTCATCCCGCCCGATAGTCCGAATTTGTATAGCTAAAAGCGCCCCATAAATGGGGCAACTACAGATTCAGGGAAATTTGCTTTTAACGTAGGCAAGCCTTTACGGCTTGATAGCCAAGCCATGAAGGCTTGGCTACGCGACTAAAATACTCCATGAGGGGGGCAAATTGCAGTTTTGTAATGTGTTAACTTACAATGAGTTGTTGGCATGATTTAAAGTCGACTCTAAAGAGCGCTTAAATTGGACAATTTTGAATTTAGAATAGTCAAGAAGGATAAGAATTCTAACGCCAGAGTGGGGGTGATAAGGACTCCGCATGGAGAGGTGAATACCCCGGTATTCATGCCGGTCGGGACTCAAGCTTCGGTGAAGGCCCTTTCCTCTGAGGATCTGAAGGAGATCCGAGCGGAGATGATACTGGGCAATACTTATCATCTCTACTTAAGACCGGGTCATCAACTGGTAGAGAAGGCGGGTGGATTGCACAGGTTCATGAGCTGGGACAGACCAATTCTCACCGACAGCGGAGGATTTCAGGTATTCAGCTTGAATTCGCTCACCAGAACCTCAGAAGAAGGAGTCAGATTTCAATCGCACCTGGATGGCTCTTATCATCTATTCACTCCGGAAAAGGTGGTTGAAATTCAGCATGCCTTAGGTGCTGACATAATAATGGCGCTGGATGAACCTGTCTTATATCCTTGTTCCTTCGAGCAGGCGGAAAGAGCAAACCAGTTGACTTTAAATTGGGCAGAAAGATGCAAACAGGCACATGAAGAAATGGACGATAAAGGTTTCAAACGCACACAGACTTTGTTTGGTATTATTCAAGGTAGTACCTATCCGGAGTTGAGAAAAAACTCGACTTCATCTTTAGTGAAGCTCGATTTCCCCGGATATGCCATAGGCGGACTCTCTTTGGGAGAACCAAAGAGCACCACCCTTGAGATGGTGGATTTGTGTGTTTCATATATCCCGGAAGAAAAACCCAGATATCTGATGGGTGTGGGAACTCCGGAGGATATGGTGGAGGCAATCTGTCGCGGCATCGACATGTTTGACTGCGTGCTTCCCACCAGGAATGCGAGAAACGCAAGCCTGTTTACCAGATTCGGCAAGTTGATTATAAAGAATTCTGAGTATTCAGACGATTTTTCACCCATAGATCCGGAGTGTGGTTGTTCTGTCTGCAGAAATTACAGCCGGGCATATCTGAGGCATCTTTTCAATACCGGAGAGGTCAGCGTACTCAGGCTTGCCACCATACACAGTCTTTATTTTTATATGGACTTGATGAGGATGACAAAAGAGGCTATATTAAAGGATAGCTTTTTGGAATGGAGGAAGGATTTTTTGAAAAAGTATCAGTCCAACGAAAAAGATGAAGGAAATAATATCGGAAACAATTAAACCGGAGATCGAAATGACAAAGTTCAAAAGCAAAACTCGGAGGTTGGAATTGTCTAAGAAAAGAGGTTGGTCTAAATGGATTTTCTTTTTTGCCACACTTTTAATTTTTGGAGGTGTTATGATCGAGACAGCCTATGCCATGGGAACAGGTGGGGGTGGGGAGGGGGGAGGGATTGCCGCCTTTCTGCCTTTAATCGCCATAGTAGTGATATTTTATTTCCTTTTGATCAGACCTCAGCAAAAAAGATCGAGGGAGCAGAAAATGATGCTTTCCACGTTGCGCAAAGGTGATAAGGTGGTCACCAGCAGTGGCATGTACGGCACCATCGTGGGCATGGATGAGAAGGAGAACAAAGTGGTCTTGAAGGTGGCAGAAAATGTGAAGATTGAATTTTTGAAAAGTTCCATATCTGGAAGGGTGGGAGCCGGAGAGTGAATTTCAATAAAAATGCTTTTTTGTCATTCTGACCCCGCCTTTGGCGGGGGAAGAATCTAAAGAATTCAATGTATTTCAAATTCAAGATTCTTCGCCCCGCCTGTGGCGAGACTCAGAATGACATTATTTCGATACAGGACTATAAGAAGAGGTAAGGATGGCGATTTTGTCCATAAGAATATACGGTGACTCTGTCCTCCGAAAGCAGGCGAAAGAGATCACCAGGGTGGATGAAAGGATAAAAAAATTGGCGTTTGAGATGCTGGACACGTTGAAGAATGCCGGAGGGATGGGATTGTCTGCCAATCAGGTGGGAGAAGAGCTAAGAATCTTTGTGGTGGATCGTTCCCGTTTTCAGACAGATAGTTCACCTTTGATTATGATAAATCCAGTGCTGGTGGATTCGTGCGATGAACAGACGGAGGAGGAGGGGTGCCTTTCCATACCCGGCATCTATGCAGATGTAAAACGTCCTCTGGAGTTGACGGTTAACGGAATAGATCTGAATGAGAAGGAAATAATTGTCGAAGCCAAAGGTTTTTTGAGCCGGGTGCTGGCGCATGAGATCGATCACTTAAATGGAGTTCTGTTCATCGACCATCTCAGCTCCATAAAAAGAACGCTTTTGTCCAAAAAATTAAAGAAACTTTCTGCCAGATAACCATCGTTTAAAACAGAGTCAAAAGAACCTATGCGACTCATCTTCATGGGCACCCCCGATTTTGCCATCCCCAGCCTGAAGAGATTGATTGAAAGCAGGTACGAAATAGCTGGAGTGGTGACCGCTTTTGACAAACCCAAAGGAAGAGGACGGAAGATTTCGGAGTCCCCGGTAAAGAGATTTGCCTTAGAACATAACTTGAAGGTTCTGGCTCCAGTGAATCTAAAGGATGAGAATTTTGTCAAAGCCCTTAAAGAATTAAACCATGATTTGATTGTGGTGGTGGCTTTTCGCATCCTTCCGGAAGTGGTTTTCTCCTTGCCTCCTCTGGGGACGGTAAATCTTCACGCCTCACTTTTGCCCAAATATCGTGGGGCGGCGCCCATCAACTGGGCTATAATGAATGGTGAAACCAGGACCGGTCTAACCACGTTCTACATTAGAAAAAAGGTGGACACCGGTGATTTAATCCTGCAAAGGGGAATCGAGATTTATCCGGAGGAGAACTTCGGGGAACTGCATGATCGGATGGCACAACTGGGGGCGGATGTTTTGCTTGAGACTGTGGATTTGATCGATAGGGAAGAGGTAAAAGCTTTAAAGCAGGATGATGCCCATGCTACACCCGCACCTAAGATCACACCCGAACATTGCCGGATAGATTGGTCCCGGCAAGCCGCTCAGATCAAGAACCAGATTCGAGGGTCTGCACCTTCGCCGGGGGCATTTACGTTTTTTAGAGGGAAGGTTTTAAAAATCTTCAAGGCAGAGGTGAGAGGAGAAATCCCATTTACAGACGATTTTGGAAAGGTGGTGGAATCAGATAAAAAAGAGAGTCTCCGGGTAAGAACAGGAAGGGGAATTTTGAGCCTGCTTGAGGTTCAACCAGAGGGCAAAAGAAGAATGAGCATTGAGGAATTTGTCAGAGGATATCGGGTTCAACCTGAGGAGAAACTGGCATAATCTTTTTACAATAAAAAATTAAACAAACTTCCTTGTGGATGACGGAGACCTCCACCCGTACGGGGGCTCGTCTGGGATAACATCCACAAGGAGCTATAATAAAAAATAGAACAAGGTTTCTTAGGGTTGGTATAAAAAAGTAGACGTTCATTTTGGACGTGAGTTGTTGAAAATTAACTTTGGAGTTTCGTCCAAATGGGCGGCTACCATTTTGAACAGGTGACAGGATGGCTGATTTGGAAAACCGATCAAAAACAAAGGGGAAATGGACTTTTTTAGCTCTGTCCATTTTGAGCCTGGTGGTGCTTATCATCCTGGCCGCATTCTTTTGGTATCTGATCTCTCCCCGGGTTAGCACTATGAGCCCTCTTCTGAGCCTGGCGGTGAAAATTCTTGGGCTTGTCTTTCTGGTTACCGTCTCGGGAGGATTGTTTTTGATCGTGCTATCCTCAGCTTCAGAGAAAGATTTTTTGTTTCCTCATGGGGAGAAACAGATAACCTTAAAAGTTTTGTTTCCCATCAATCTTTTCCTGGGAAAGCTCTTTGGGCTTTCCAAAAGTCAGGTTAGGGAGTCGTTTGTCCATGTCAACAATTCCCTTTTCAAAGCCACTCAAAGAAGGATAAAAAAAGATCGACTTTTGATTCTTCTGCCTCACTGTCTGCAAAATTTCGACTGCCCTCATAAGATTATCGCCGATTACAGTAATTGTCGACGGTGCGGGAAATGCCTGATCGGCGACATCATAGAACTGACGGAGAAATACAATATTGATCTCTCCATCGCTACGGGTGGAACTTTAGCCCGGAAGGTGATTGTGGAGAAGAAGCCAAGTGTCATCGTAGCGGTTGCCTGTGAGCGGGATCTTTGTTCCGGCATTCAGGATGCTTATCCCGTTCCGGTGTATGGCGTACTGAACGAAAGACCCTATGGTCCCTGTATGAACACCTGGGTGGATCTGGAAAGACTGGATCAGGCCGTGCAGGATATATTAAATGGAGCCAAAGATGCAAAAAGATATAATCGTCAACGTGTCTGAACATGAGACTCGTTTAGCCATCCTGGAAGACTTAAAACTGGTGGAGCTTTTGGTGGAGCGTCCGGAGACGGAAAGGATGGTGGGGGATATTTACAAGGGAGTGGTCAAGTCAGTCCTGCCCGGGATGCAAGCCGCTTTCCTTGACCTGGGACTGGAGAAGAGTGCCTTCCTTCATTTCTCAGATATAGGAGACTCCAAAAGACAGCTTGACCTTTTGTATGAAGCTGAATTTTCAGAAGAGGAAGAGGAGAAAAAGAAAGCCAAGAAGGTGCCCGAAAGCATTCAGGAGGTTCTAAAGGAAGAACAGGAGATTTTGGTTCAGGTGACCAAGGAACCCATAGGAAACAAAGGATCCCGGGTTACCACCCAGCTTTCTTTAGCCGGACGATACGTGGTTTTGGTTCCAGGGGAGGATCACGTGGGGGTATCACGCAAGATCTACGACTGGACGGAGAAAAAAAGGCTGAAAAGATTGGCTTACGAGATAAAGCCGGATGGATTCGGATGCATTATCCGCACCGTGGCAGAGGGAAAGCAGAGAAGGGAACTTAAGTCAGATATAAAAAATCTTTCCTGGCTCTGGAAAAAGATAATAAAGCAGGCGGAGAAAAAGGACCCTCCGGTTCTGCTTCATAAGGATATAGGCTTAATCTACAGCATTATGCGGGATATTTTAACTGGTGAGGTAGAAAGTGTGGTGGTTGATTCTAAAAAGGAGTATAAGAAAATCCTTTCCTATCTGAAAAGTGTGGCTAAGACCCTGCGTTCCAAGGTGAAGCTTTATGATGGAAAAGTTCCCATCTTTGATGCCTACAACATCGAGACGGAAATAGAGAAGATGCTGGATCGGAAGGTGTGGGTGAAAAAGGGCGCTTACTTTGTAATCGATCAGACCGAAGCCATGGTTACCATCGACGTCAACACCGGCAGGTTCGTGGGAAAAACCACCCAGGAGTCCACCGTGCTCAAAACCAATCTGCAAGCAGCCAGAGAGATTGCCCGCCAAATCAGACTGCGGGACATAGGAGGTTTGATTGTTGTGGATTTCATCGATATGGAATTGGCGGGGAATAGAAAAAAGGTATTTGAAGAATTCAAAGCCGCCTTCAAACATGACCGCTCAAAAAACAGCATTCTGCCCATCTCTGAATTTGGCTTGGTCGAGATGACCCGAGAAAGAATCAGACCTTCGATACTTCATACCCTAAGCGAGATATGTCCCTGCTGTGGCGGGATCGGAAGGGTAATTTCCAAAGAGACTACTGCTATGAAAATTGAAAGATGGTTCAAGAGAGCCAAAGTAGGTGCCGGATGCAGAAATTATCGGCTGATGGTTCATCCACAGGTGGCTGAGATTTTTGGAGACGGAAAAGCCGGCCGTATACGCAAATTAAGCAAAGAACTTAAGCTGGATATAAAACTTGTGAAGAATGAGGACCTCTCCTCTAAAGAGTTTAAGATATTTGATTTGGATCAAGAGACGGAGGTCACGGATATGTTCAAGTCCAGAAGATAGTTTTATCTTGACTTGCCATAATGAAAATATTAGTATGCTTTCTGAAAAGGAAATACAACGGATCATAAAACTTTCGATGATGATCGTAACCTAACTGAGAAAGACCCAAGGAGGAGTTTTATGTATGCCATCTTAGAGACCGGAGGATTTCAATTCAGCGTCAAAGAGGGGGAGAAGATAAAAATACCCAAACTCCAGGTTCAACCAAGGGAAAAGGTGATCTTTGACAAAGTTCTTTTCATTGGCGGAGAAGTGCCCCGGATCGGAGCACCTTATGTAA
>JAGMBK010000101.1 GCA_023129805.1 Candidatus Zixiibacteriota bacterium
GGGATCTTCTTGGTCACCTTCCCCATATTCTCTCCCCTCTCCGCCTGAACGATGACAAACCCATTTGGTTTTATGCTTAAACAATCGGGATTGGAAAAATACTCTTTGCGTGATCCCTTAAATTCCACCAGATATATCTCAGCCACATTCTACTCCTTTGCTTCTCATCATTGGCTCCGCAGGATCCAAACGGACAAGCCTGCGTCCCAACCCTTAGCTTTCCTCTTTCATCAAGGTATGGTAGCTTTTCTTTGTGACAATTCCTTTATCTTCAAACACAAACTCAAAAGACCTAACTTCTGGCTTGCGTTTCTGATCTGACAGTCAAATCTGATCTGATCGACCATTCGGAAAGCATACTCAACCTTATTTTGACGCTCAAACTTTTCTGATAGTTTGACCACATCGGGCGCCATATCGGAGTTGATCAACCGGTCATATCCTTCCAAGACCATATATATGTCTCTGAAAATGGAGATCAAAAATTCGAACATCTCCAGAATCGAATTTCTATCCCACCTTTGCAGCATCTGATTCACCATCCGGATGATTTGGCTGGTTTTGCCCTCTGTAGCTACTCCCAAAAGATCAACGGCATCCTGGCGGAGACTTTCTTTCTCTCCGCGCAAAAAATCCAAAGCCCTGCCATAGCTCCCATTGGAGATATTGGCACAATATGAAGCTTTTTCTTTATCTGTTTGATGGGCCTCCATAAGTTTTTCTTCAATTATCTTTGCGGGTATTTTCCCGAATCTTATCTGCTGACAACGAGAGACCACTGTGGGTAAGAGTTTATTCATATCGTTGCTGGTCAAGATCAAATTTGTATCTAACGGTGGCTCCTCCAAAGTTTTCAAAAGCGAATTGGCAGAAGAGATGTGCATCTTCTCTGCCTCGGCTATAATTATCACCTTTCTTTTCCCCTCAAAGGGCTTTAAGTAAATCTCCCTTTGCATTGCCCGAATCTGCTCCACCGGTATATTGATGTTCTTCTCAAATCTGACTATGACATAAGGGTCCTGTATCTTGAGCTTTTTGTATTTTTCTATCTCCTTTTGGCTTTTCTCATCCGTCTTGGCAGAAGGAACCGGGAAGATCATCTTCACATCCGGATGGATCATCTTATCGATCCTCAGGCAGGAGGAACAAACATCGCAAGCACCCCCACAGTTTTTCTCACAGTTGATCGCCTTAGCCAGCTCCAGAGCCATAGTCCATTTACCCGTTCCCTGGTCTCCGTAAAAAAGATAGGCGGAGGCTAAAAGATTTCTTCTTAAAGCTCCTGAAAGGATTTTTTTGGGGACCTTCTGGTCCAAAACTCTGTTAAACGACATTATCTAAGCCCCTCCAAAGGTCCTGAACTGGTTGGTTCATAGTTCATAGTTTACCATGAACTGTGATCGATTTACTCCATGCAAACGGGCGTCATCGTTTAGCCCTCTTTCTCCAACCACTCTAAATCAATCATTCGTCATTCGTCATCAATCATTCATCTTTTCCCAGCGAATCCGACTCAGCCTTGCCAGTGAATATACAAAACCAGATTAAAAAAACCAATAAAAAAAGCTTGAAGAATCTTTTCCTGTTAAAAAATATCGGACAATAAATTTTTCCCATGCTTTATAAAGAAAAACTAAAAGCCTGTTTGTTCATGGTTCTCTTAAGGATGGGGTAAAATCGGAATCTAAGATGGCATCTAATCTCTAAGCCACTCTGGTAAATTTAAAGGTGTGGTTGCGAAAATTCTATGAAGAAGCAAAAAATAAAGTCGATAAGAAGATATATCGAAGTTAAATGAAAAAGAGAAAAGCATTGCCCTTCACAAAAAGATACAAGCCATAAGAAGATGATCATTGTAAGAAGGTTATTCTTTTGGATTTTGATTTTGCTCCTGTTTCGGGGTGTTGCCTCTTCTGAGGAGAAAAGGATCGTCATCGTGAAAAGCAGTGATTCTCCCTCTTTTCAGGCGGCAGCGGAAGGAGTGAAAAAGGAGATCAAAAGAGGGGATATACATCCGGTCTTTATCGAATATGATCTTTCCCCTAACTTTCCAGATGAACAACAGACCGTACAGAAGATAAGAGAGCTAAGCCCGGATCTGATCGTCACCATTGGTTCAAAATCGACCGCTTTTCTCTCAAGACAAATCAAAGACATTCCCATAGTCTTCTCAGCAGTGTTAAATCCTGTCTCAAGTGGATTTGCCCGAACTATGTGGTCGTCTGGAAACAACCTGACCGGAGCATCCTTGGACATCCCGGTCAGGACTCAGCTGGAGAAATTCAAGCTCATCGTTCCAGGATTGCAAAAGTTAGGCGTGATCTTTACCCACGATTCTGAACCAGTAGTTGCACAGGCTAAAAGGGTATGTAAAGAGATCGGCTTAGAGCTGGTTCCCGTGGTCATCTCTTCAGAAAAGGAGATACCGGAGGTAATAGAGAACTTAGGGCAAAAGATAGATGGTTTGTGGGCGGTGGCGGATACCGTCATCTTCACCCCGCAGTCCACCCAATACCTGCTGCTTTACACTCTGCGTAATGGTATTCCCTTCATGGGACCATTTCCTTCTTTTGTAAAAGCGGGAGCACTTTTCACCCTGGCTTGGAACGATAAGGATGTGGGGAGACAGTCGGGTGAATTAGCCTTAAAGGTTCTTGCCGGTGAGGATCCCAAACAGATACCTATCACCACTCCCAGAATGATCTTTTTGATTTTGAACTTGAGAACGGCTGACCAGATTGACTTAACGATCCCTCCTCACATTGTCAGCGTAGCGAAAGAGGTTTACCAGTGAGCATAAGATTTCCCAAAATCCATTTAGGGCTGAAGACGAAATTCGTTCTCACCATCTCGTTTTTAATATTGGTCACCTCTGCCATCCTGAGTGGCTTTTTGACCGAAAGACAAAGCTTGCTGATCCAGAGGGAGTTGGAAAAAAGAGGGGAATCCTTGGGCAGGAACCTGGCATACAACAGCGAATATGGGGTGTTGGTGGAGAACAAATCGCTTCTTTTCAATCTGATGAAAGGTCTTTATCAAGAGGAAGAAGTGGTCTACATCATCATTCAAGACAGGAAGGGAAATGTCCTGGCAGAGTGGACTCGAACCGAAGAATCTCAACTTTTGCATGTTAGAAAACTATCAGTTACAGAACAGCTCTTTAAAGAAGAAAGTCCTTTCAAAAAATATTTTGCTGCTGGCGGGAAGGAATTTTACAACTTCAGCTGTCCCATCAAAACCACCCAGGTGCAAAGGTCCAAAGAGGAAGTGGGACTTTTGTTGGAGGACAAAAGAGATCTGGTCACCAGAGAAGAGAAAATCGGGGTGGCTCACATAGGGATATGCCTGGAGCACATGCGCAAAGAAATTGCAGACATGAAAAGAATTGTCGTCTTATTGACTTTTCTGGTGGTGGTGGGGGGCGTTTTGCTTACCATCTTTCTGGTCAATATCTTCATAAGACCTGTAAAAAGACTGGTGCATGCCACAGAAAGGGTAGCCAGCGGAGATCTTTCCCACACGGTAGAAGTAACCACTAAAGACGAAATCGGAAAGCTGGCATCCTCATTCAACAGAATGACCACCTCGCTGAAACAATCCAGAGAGAAGATTGAGGAATACAATCGAACCCTCGAAACCAAGGTTAAGGAGAGAACCGCCGAACTGGAGAATGCCTTAAAGACCCTTAAGGAAACTCAAGCCCAATTGATTCAGATAGAGAAGATGGCGGCAGTGGGACAGCTTGCCGCCGGAGTGGCTCACGAGCTGAATAACCCCCTGGGTGGGATTTTAGGGTACTCCCAGTTTGCCCTGGAGAAGATCGATCAGAAACCAATCCGCCAATTCGACGAAGAAGATACCGCAAGTTTTTTGCAATACTTAAGGGACATAGAACAACAAACCAAAAAATGCCGGGCTATCATTAAGAGTCTGTTGAAATTCAGCCGCGCCTCACGCAAAGAGGAGTTTGAATCGACGGACGTGAACTCGATTCTAAAAGAGACCTTGATGTTTACAAGACACCAGATGGAAAAAAGCGAGGTCAGGCTGGTGGACAAATTGGCGGAGTCTCTACCGCTGATCAAAGGACATTCCGGCCAGTTGCAGCAGGTCTTCACCAATCTTATCTTGAATGCCGTGCAAGCCATGCCGGAGGGCGGCACATTGACCATTAACAGCAAAATAAGTGAAGATCTTAAGGCGGTAGAGATATCTTTCACCGACACCGGAATAGGTATCCCGGAGGAAAATTTGGACAAGATATTTGAACCTTTCTTCACCAGCAAGAAGGTAGGAGAAGGCACCGGACTGGGTCTTTCGGTAAGTTATGGTCTGATTAAAAATCATGGCGGAGAGATTGAAGTGAGGAGCAAAAAGGGTCAAGGAACCACCTTCACCGTGATCTTGCCGGTATCAGAAGAGGAAGTTATCTCGGAGTCGAAAGATGAAAGCAGGATGGCAATCAGCCGATAAAAAGATAGAGTCGAAACGTAAAGTCAATCTTTCGTCGTTTTTTGAAAATATTGCCTAGGGAAGTTTATGAAAATCTTGGTGGCAGATGATGATCCTATCATTCGCAAACTCCTTTTTGAGGTTTTAACCCACGATGGTCATCAAGTGATTGTGAGGGAAAATGGATTCGAAGCATTAAAAGAAGCTCAAAAGCAACCATTTGACCTTGTCTTTTTGGATGTGCATATGCCGATAATGAACGGGTTGGAAACCCTGATCAGCATTCGAAACCAGTTCCCCGGTATGGCGGTGGCGATGATGGATAGCTATCCGGATCAACTGGTAAGGCAAGCACAAAGAGAGGGTGCTTTAACCTGCATTCACAAGCCTTTTGATTTAAAGGAGATAAGAGAGGTCGTTGAAGAGGTGAGAAATTTAGCTCTCAAGGATTCATCCTGAAGGAGAAATAGATCGATGTTGACTCAAACTGAACCGGTCAAAATTTTAGTGGTGGATGATGAGGAGATCATGCTAAAGCTGGCCTGCGACGCCCTGCGAAGCCAGGGACATCAGGTGAGCGGGGCTTCCAGAGCTTTGGAGGCTCTGGATAAGTTGAAGCAGGAAAAGTTCGATTTCATCCTCACCGACATAAAGATGCCGGAGATGGATGGGATGGAACTGATTCAGGCCGCCCATCAGATAGATCCCTCCATGGGTGCCATCTTCATGACCGGATATGCCAGCCTGGATAGCGCCAAAAGGGCAATCCAGGAGGGAGCCTACGATTACATCCTCAAGCCTTTCGATCTTCAGGAGATAAGAAGTGCAGTAGCTGGCGCCATCCAGAAAAGAAGCCAGAGCCTGGAAGACGGTAGAAGAAAAGGAATTTCTCAACTATTCGATTTGAACCAAATCCTGTATACCGCTGGCGATAAAAAGAGCTTGCTGAAGTTATCCCTGGGATTCGCTTTGATGCAGAGCCGGCTGAAGAGCGGAATCCTTCTCCACTGGGAGCAAAAAGACCAAGAGCTTGAGATCTTTCGAGCGAAAGATCTGGAACAGAGTCTCTTTGTAGAAACGACCACAAAGATCAACGTAAGACTGATGGCAGAATGGTCCAAGCTGAAGGAGACTCTTCAGATCAAGAGCTTGAGTCAATATCCCTTATTCTCACAGCTTAAAGACCTGCTTGCGGATTCTTCTGTCCTGGATGGTTTTTTAGAACCGGATGGAGAGGCGATTCTGATCCCCTTAAGAAAAGCTGATACTGCGTACGGAATCATAGCCTTGAAAAAAACTCTCAAGGATCCAAAGCTTTCAGAAGAGGATTTAAAGCTTTTGGCCATCTTGGGGATTCAAACTGCCATCTCTTTGGTAAACTTAACCTTACTGATAGAAACGGAGAATTCATATGAGGAACTGCAGAATCTCCAGGAGCAGATAATCAGGCTGGAGAAGATAGCTACTCAGGGAAGAATCTCTGCGGAGATCGGACATGAACTGAATAATTATCTGACTGTGATCATGGGCAACTTTCAGATACTGGAAATGAAGATAGGTAAAGGAGAATTGCAATCCTTCAATAAGCAACTGGATACCATCTCCACCAATCTGGAGAGGATAAGAAGATTCGCGGAAGGACTTTTAGATTTTTCCACCCTGAAGGCAGAAAAGGTCAAATGTGACGTCAATGAATTGATTGAAAAAACTCTAACTTTTATAAAACCCCAGAATACCTTCAAAAACATATCTTTTATCACTGAGCTGAAACCGAATCTTCCTCACCTGATAGTGGACCCAGGTCAGATACAACAGGTGCTTTACAATCTTTTGAATA
>JAGMBK010000102.1 GCA_023129805.1 Candidatus Zixiibacteriota bacterium
ACACACCCTCAAGTGTGGAGAGGGGTTCACCCTGCCCTTCGGTCCTGAGACCTCAGGGTCGAAGGAAAGGGACTCACCCTGAAGGGGACACAGGGGGAGAGGTTCTGATTCATTTGTCAGGAGCTCGGACGAGCCCGTCTGGGCGTCTGGCCGCAGGGCACGTGACCTACGCGGCTGGCGCCAAGGCAGACAAAGGTTCTTATGCGGAAACCATATAATCAACAGTTATGTTCCAAATGATAAAAAATGAATGAAAAAGATTTTACTCTATGGCTTGAATTTGAAGAATGAGAGCCAAGACCAGACGACGACCCATACAGTGATTTCTTTAATATGCAAATTAAATTAAAGGATGGGACAGAGTACGCTCTTAATGTTTGGACATTCAAATACTTTGCTTCCCGTTGGTGTTCTTCACCAACGGGAAACTCAAAAAGAAATTTACCGGCAACTGTTTTTTTATTCATACCTTTGCTCTCCGTAGCATGTTATCCCAGATGGGTCTCCGTCATCCCACGGCATTAAGTTGGAAATCCCGCTAAAGCGGGGGTGGATGATAACATCTAACCAGGAGCGGGTAACAAATCCCTTTTTTGCTTCCCTTGATGTTCTTCACCAACAGGAAACTCAACCGCGGGTGAAGAACACCGGCCTAAAGCGGTTCCCGGACAACTGCTAATTTATCCAGAACTGCAATGACCGGATACATATAGAACACCCAAGAGAGACTTTTTTAATGTAATTTAAGGTAGATTTGATCTCAACTTTAATTTTTGTGCAGGCGTCATTTTGTTGATAACTCCCCGCTTTTGGCAGGGTGGATGATTTGTATTTGGTTTGTACAAAATCAGCCAGAAATTTCTCTTGACAAAAGCTCTAAGTAAGGTTATAAATTATTAATTTTGTTTTTCAAATATTAATCAAGTTTCAGATAACTTCAAGCAGGAGGTTTGACATGACTAAATTCTATTTTGATGTGAGGGACGTTTTCCGAGCTCCCCGCCTAGCGCTTTCTGGCAAAAAGATGTTGCTTCAGTTCATGGGGCTTCTGGTAGGGTACTTAGGATATCTTATATTTACTTACTTTGCCTTTCTTTCCAATGGTTTCAGCTTTTCTCAGACCTGGAAATATCACGGGCTTTTCCCCCTCTCTGATTTCCCTTTTACTGAGTGGTATAGCTGGGTGATCTTCGTCATTGGTTGTTTGGTTGCTTTAATATGCTGGCTTCTCGCGAGCACCGCGGTAGCAAAGGTCACCTACGAGCAGCTCAAAGGGGATGACTTTTATTCCTCCAAAGAGGCTTTCAGGTTTTTAAAGAAGCACTTTGCTCCGGCTTTTCTGTCACCTCTTTCCATGTTAGCCTTCATTGCTTTTTTGATAATCTGTGGAATAATAGTCGGACTTCTGGGAAAGATACCTTACTTGGGGGAAATAGGTATCGGCATTTTCTATCTTATTCCCTTATTTGCGGCAGCTTTGTGTTTAGCTTATGTTATGCTCATCTTTTTTGTCTCTTTGCTTTTAGCTCCTGCTGTGGTGGCTACACTCAAGGAGGACACCTTTGAGACCATCGTTCAGATCTTCTCCACCGTGTGGAATCAAGCTTGGCGGTATTTCGTTTATACTGGACTTGTGGGGGTGATGTCAAAGGTGGGGATTTTCATCTTCGGCTACTTCTCGTTCAGAGCTGTCCAGTTCATACACCTCTCCTGTGGGGTTTTCATGAAAGATAAGCTGGCCGACATCAGCGAAGAGGCTTTATCTTATATCACCATTCCCCGGCATCTTTTGGACTACTTCTCCAATATCTTTGCCGGGATAAACTTCCGATTTCATCTCCCCGAGTTCGGACCGGGGGTTTATCTTAACTGGTCTGGCGAAATCTCTGCCTTTCTAATTGCCATCTCTTTGATATTTATCATCTTTATGGTTCTCTCCTACGGTCTGGCCATAATAAGCACCGGTCAGACCGTCACATACATCATCCTGCGAAAGAAAAAGGATGATGAAAATCTTCTGGAGAGGAAGACTGAGGCTGAAGAGGAGGAGGAGAGAAAAGAGATGCCGGAGATCCCGCCACAGGCGGGGGAGGAGAAGGAGAGGGAAAAAAAAGAAGGCGAAGCAGTCGAAGCTGAAGAGAAGCCATCAGAAGAAAAATCCTCGGATCAACCAGAGGAAAAAGCATAAGGAAGTTTGTAGGGACAATTCATGAATTGTCCCTACCGGTTCTTAAGTATGTAACGGAAAGCGGAGAGACGAAGTTCTCTTCGCTTTTTTCGTTGCTCGCTTGAAAATTTCCACCGAATATTTTTTCTAAGAACACAAATTTTTCTTTAACTTGTTTCTTATAAATACGTATATATTAGTGAGTTCCAAAAATGGGAATATTCCAAATACTGGAATATCCAAAGGAGGTAAAATGAGGCACAAACTCTTTGGCTCAAGACTAAGAGAACTCAGAGAGAAAAAAGGATTAGTGATTAAAGACTTGGCACCTGAACTAAATGTGACCTATACGCACTTGAGCAATATAGAACTAGGATACAAAAAGCCATCCGAGGATTTCATACGCCGAGTGGCAGCATTTTTTGGTGTAGATGAAGAAGAATTAACAATTCTCGCTGGTTACATACCAAACGATATTTCGGAGATCCTGTCTAAATACCCAAAGGACGCTCCCAAATACTTGCGTGACATGTTTAAACCAAAGAAGGAGACAGAATGAATTTTATGCACCCTGACGAAATTGAACGGATAGCCTCGAAAGACTTTGTTTCCTACAAAGACAAAAAAAACATAGCCAAAGTTACTTTCCCGTTGGAACCGGAGGACATATTCTATACTTTGTTTGGACTCACCACACGCTATGTCAACTTTGATGAACACAACATCAAATCAAAAGAGGGTGCACAACTGTTGGGGGCTTTGTATCCAGAAGGATTTTATTTTTGCGATGAGGAAAAACAAATTTTGGTGAACACTGGATGCCATAGGCAAGAAGATGTGGAACTATTTCCCTATGTTCACCAAATGCAACGGTTCACTGTTTTTCACGAGGGCGGTCATTATGCACTACACGTAAGGCCAAGTAAATTTCAAACGTCCCTTTTCCCTTCGGTTCAGCACTATGGGCGTAAAGAACCGTTTGTTTGCCGGAGTGACTATATTGCTGGGAAAAATTATGACCCTCTAGAATACCAGGCTAATCGCTATGCAGCGGGTATGATGGTGCCATCGACAGAAGTATACAACTTTGTCGGTGGAACCAAATTTGTAGACTTGGGTAAATGTGGAAAGGATTTTAGGAAGCATTTTGGTGTTTCACAGAAGGCTATGGAAAAGCGATTGTTGGACCTTGGCTATCGCTACATAAACGGTAAATATGATGAAATATTTAAGAGAAAGAAGTAAGATGCTCATAGGAAGAAGAAGATGAAGCCCCGGTCGTGGTAGCGACCGGGGCATAACGAATGAACTGAGTCCACTAGGGACCCGTTGCAATCCCATGTCTAATTTAATGCAAATCTCCAAATTGTCAATCAAAAAAAACGGGCACCTTAGTAGTGGCTAGAGTATCTCAGAATGAAACTGAACCTTTTCAGCTAGAGATGGACGTAAACCTAAATCTTAAGGAGAAAATCAAAGATGGCAGATAAGATTAGAGGCTTAGTGACAGATGTTGTTGACGGCGATACGTTTGACGTCAAGGTGACCTGGCGATCACCAGACAATGCAAACGAGTACGACGATACGGAAAGGATCCGAATCAATAAGATTGATGCACCTGAGCTCACCGATCCGGGAGGACCAGGAGCAAAGGAAACACTGGAAGACGCAATCGATGGTAAAGTGGTTGATCTTACCGTCTATTCACGCGACAAATATGGTCGTCTAGTGTGTGACGTCAGCGTCGTTTAATGGCAATATTGATTCAAAAAAGTCGAACATTAACAAAGGAGAATTTGATGCCACTTAGCAAACACGATAAGATCGCCGAGATGTTGGCGAAGAAGGAAAAAACTACCTACAACAAGGGCAAGGGTCCGGACATTCTAGGTCGAAACAGAATAATTGAGGTTGCAACGCACGAGAGCGACGTGCATTCTTCTGTTCAGCAATTGCGTGGGTATCGTAAGCCCAAGTATATTTCCACCTTGTCCGAGCTCGTTGAAAAGGCGGAAGAGGTTACGAAAGGCACCCATATAGGGGTCATGGGACCAACTGGTAGAATCCGAAAAAGGGCGCGTTGACGTGGCCTAGGAACAGAAGGCGGAGAGACGAAATTCTCTCCGCTTTTTTTACATTCGCCTGAAGAATCTCCAGCCTATCTTCTTGTGCCAGTCGGGTCCCCTGACCCGACTGGGTTAAGACCTGCCAGGTTAGGGAACCTGGCAGGCACGAAGGTCTTAATTGCGGAACTCAATCCGATTTGCAACAGGCGACTTGGCTGATGACCCTTGGTCTGCTGATGACTTAGTTATTTACATGTGAAAGGAGGTGATACTATGTCTAACCGAAAGGTCTTGCATGTGCTTCCGCATGGTGATGACTGGGCGGTGAAGCCAGAGGGTGCCCAAAGGGCTTCAAGTATACATGATTGCAAGGACGATGCGATAAACCGAGCCAGGGACCTGGCCAAAGATGCTCCCTTGGGCCAAATCATAATCCATAAGGGCGACGGAACTATCCAGACCGAGCACACTTACGGCAAAGACCCTCGGAAATATCCGGGGTAGGGTTTCGCAGTCTGTAGGTCGGGTTGCGATCCCGCCTTTAGCGGGAGAGCTACCCGACACCTCTATTTGTCGGGCAGTCCTAATGGACAGCCCGACCTACCGATATACCTTTTAAGTCGGCCTGTTATGCCTCCTGTTGGGGCGGGGGTTGCACCCCCGCCCCTTTTCTACGGTCACGGAGACCCGTCTGGGCGGACAGGGGTACAACCCCTGTCCGATCTAGGGATCCACAAGATAGTCCATCTTAGTGCGAGGAATATCGCACAGTTGATTATTTAGATTAAGCTGATATCGGCAATTCTTATCTGCTTAATCTCTGTTGGGGCGGGGGTTGCAGCCCCGCCCGACCTATCACTTCAGGCGCAGCCCCCCACAGGAGGCGTTCCTCCCCTGAATAAATAATTTATCAGATAAACCACATCTCCTAAATCCACCACACAATCACCATTAGCGTCTCCAGCCGCCTGGGGATCCGGGGGCTCTCCGCCCCTGTAAAGGTGGTTGGTCAAAAAGACTATATCCCCTAAATCAACCACCTGATCCCCATTGGGATCGCCAGGAACATAAGAGAGGGTCTTCAACCAATCCAGCACCCTTTGCATCACAAAATGCGGCTTGCTGGTGTACTGTCCATGGAAGGACTCCCCGTCTTTTCGTATTGACTCGAATCCAAAACCGAACACCACCACCCTGAAGAAATCGTTTTGAAATTTAATGCCAGCAACAGAGTCTGTGGGAGTCCACCAATTGCCACTGCTGGTCATAGTATAAACCAAAACCGTATCAGCCTCAGAGTCAGGAACCAAATTATCCTTGGAGTCTTGGTTCTGCACTTCATAGTTCGGGTGAATATATAGAGTGTCACCAACCTCGTCTCCGGGCTGACCTATTATCAGACGTCTGCCGCATGTTCCGCCATATCCCACGTGCAGATAGTCGGTTAAAAACGTTTGATTTAGGGGATCCGGTGAGCTGGAGAGAACCTCAACCGCATCCTGGCTGGTTAAAAACAGCTTGCCGCCGTTATCTAAAAATGCCATCAAACTCAGAATATCCTCATCTGCGAAAATCGAATCTCTGTGATCTCCGGTAAACCAGATCACCACATCGTAATCAGATAAATCATAGCTCTCATCGGGTCGATTGGCCTTATCCCATACGTCATACAAAGGACCTAACACATCCAGAGCCTGGGTATAGTAATTTTCTATGTTTGCGCCAAAATCATCGTCCACCAGAAGGATGCTGGAAAAACCTATCCATATCTCTTTGGTCCAGCTCTTGGTATAATCGCCTCCATTTCCGGTAATCTGGAAGGTGAAGTTTGTCTTTTTGGGAGGGAAATCCGGCGGGATCCAGAATTGAATCGGCTCCGAATAATTGTCCACCGTGTCGTGCACTAAAAGATCACCCAAATTGGAACGGTCATTTATGAAAAGTATGCCGTCCGTATCCGCCCAAGCTATAACTTGTGCTCCATTCAGTGGAGCCCATATGTTAGAGAAAGTCAGATAGATATTCACCGTCTCTTCTGGTTCCG
>JAGMBK010000103.1 GCA_023129805.1 Candidatus Zixiibacteriota bacterium
AGAGCTTCACCCTGTTCCAGAATCAACCCAATCCATTCAATCCGGAGACCCAAATCAACTACTACCTCCCCCGGGCTTGTCAGGTCAGACTGACCATATACAACGTGCTGGGACAACGAGTAAGGACTCTGTTTGATGGACATCAGGATACTGGAATGCATACCTTGCTCTGGGACGGAAGAGGCGAGGATGGTGCTCACTTGAGCAGCGGGATTTACTTCTATAGGCTGCAAGCGGAAAACTTCCAGGAGACAAAAAAGATGACCTTGATGAAGTAAGCTTCCAAGCTCAATCATATCCTGAAAACAAAAGCCTTCTGGTTTACTTAAGCCAGAGGGCTTTTTTATGTGGATGAGAACTTATAGAACCAAGCCGGTTAACTTAGTCCATCGGCAGAGAAATTCATGGCGTGCTGTTTGCTATAAGGTGATTCGATGCGTCCAAAGTGTCAGTGTTGATGAAGTATGAACCACAGAATGATGCCGAGGGAATTAAAAAATTATGTCTAAAAAGTTTTGTTCTTTTGAAGCTTCTTGGCTCTATTAATTCTGCCAATTTGTTGTGGCGGGTTGCTAGCTCATTGATTTCCCAAATACTATTTGTCTGCCTTGCCAAGCCTTCACGGCTTGGCAAGAATTCCACTCCTATGGATCTAAATCCGAACCTCTAAAGTGTAGAAAATACATAAAAAAACTCATTCAAGCTCTCCATCTTTTAGGTAGTAACCTGTATCAGGATCGAAGCTGATTAATCTCCCCATGTAACTCACCGCCTCTCCTCTATTCAATCTTTCAAGCTTTTCCGCTTTGGATCCATCGAAGCGAACGGTGACATCGAAATTCCTAATGCCAGCGGTATGTTGCACTTTAAGAATAAAATCACCTGAAATCTCTTTTACAATTTCATACACCTCGCCTGACCATCGCACATATCTCCCCTGGTATTGGCTAAACATCGCCTTCTTGTGATCGGTAGCCAGACGATCCCTGCGCCCTATGAGATTATCGAAGTCGTCGAAAGACAAAAGGATAAACTTCTTATGCGGAAACTGAGATTGCTCCTGTTCGGGCAGTCCAAATAATAGGAAGTATCCTAAAAGAATCAATGCTAAGAATAAGAGTATAATCTTTCCTCTGAAGATACTCGTTTGCATTTGCTTTCTCAGGATTCAAAGCAGTTAGAAAACATAAATTGCGAGAGATTGTCTTTTAATAATGAAATGATTCAATCAAACCTTGATGGCTTTTACCCTAACTGTATACGTTGAACATTCCATTAACATGGAGGGGGTCCGTCTCTGTAGAGATAGTTTATCAGATAGACCACATCACCGAGGTCAACCATCTCGTCACAATTGGCATCTCCGGCTTCTAAAGGTTCAGGTGCAGCACCGTCTTTATATAGATAGTTTATTAAATAAACCACATCCGCCAGATCTACTATCTTATCTCCGTTAGCATCCCCGTGCATATATGCTGGCTTCTCCAGTCCAAACCAATCCATGATCCGCCTCATGAGGGTGTAGGAATTGTTGGGATAAGAGCCGGTTTGGGGAATTGCCTCAAAGGGAAATGCAAAGAAGACCACCTGGTAGGTTGACTGTCCTGAAGCAGGATAGCGCAAGGCGCAATAATTAACCAGATCGACGCCCGCTCCAGAAGTGTGGTCGATCTGCACCCCTTCTCTGGGAACGGAAAAAGCCTTTGAAGTTTCATAGAAGATTCCAACAGCTCCTGCTCCGGGAACTATATGATCTGAGAAATTATAAAACGGATAGCTTAAGCTGAAAGCCATTCCGTCGGAGACGGTGTCACCGCTAATGCCAGAAACCGACCCTATAGTCTCATCATCGTCATGCCCTGCCACATGCAAATAATCGATGATGAAGGTGTTGGGATTGTTGTCTAAAAGAAAATCCTGGCTGGAGAGGAACAAACATCCTCCATTGTCCAGATAAGTCATGAGCCGCGCCTGATCTGTGGCATTTAAGGTTGCAGGATCTGATAAACTTCCATAATCATCACCTGTGCTCCACACCACTGCCTGATAGAGTTCCAGGACAGAATCGGGTGGGCATCCTTGAGTTTTGTAAGTCCATACGTCGTATGCTAATCCGACCGAATCCAGGGCGGTGAGGAAATAGGTTTCGTAGGACTCTCCGTCATCGTCATCCACAAATAAAATCGGCTTCTGCCCGATAATAAGTTTAAAGGTATCCACTGAAGAGTATGGACCGAAGGCGTCGATTTCCAGGATTAAGGAAGCAGAATGACCCACCGGAGAGTCGTCTTCTATGGCAACCTGGTAAGGAGTCAGGCTGGCGCCAGTACTTTCAGGAAGTATGTCTGGGTAAGAAGACGTCCCAGAGGTGACGGTCACGTATAGATCATTTGAGACTAAAATAGCCTGCACCTGTTTGCCTTCATGGCCGCCTTCGTTTTTCAAAGTAACCGTTAGATTACAGGTTTCTCCCGGATCAGCTTCCCCGTCTCCGTTGCCTACAATATCGTCGATATCTAGGGAATAATAGACCAAAAGAGGTGCATGCACCGAAATGTTGGGACCTTCGCAGCTCCAACTACCATTGGTGGCGTTTATATCCAGTTGGAAAGGTATAATCTCCCCGTCACTTATCTCAGTGGAAACTGAAAACACAAACTCAGCGTCACTTGCCATGGTGTCTCCAACTGGTATGTTGCCGAAAGTCTTTTGGCTGTCGATCACGCTGACCAGAGGATGAGGTGTGCTCAAAGTGGCCTCTACATTATAAGCGGTGGAATCTCCGATATTTTCCAGCACGATGGTAAGCTCTATAGTTTCCCCGAAATCTACGTCTCCATCGTTGTTACCCAGGCTTTGACCTAAGCTGTCGTCATCCACATGGTAGGTGTAAAGTGTCAAATATGGACCGGTAACTGCACGGGGATGAGTAACCGCATCGATATCGCATCCTGGATACCACTCGGTGGCGCTTCCATCGTTGTCATCCACAATCTTCAGGTATCTAATGGTATCAGAAAGAGAGGAAATATCGAATGAGGTAGTTCCAAATCCGCTCCCTATATAATTCCAGGTCCCCCCGTAAGGGAGGCTGCTCCAGTAGACATGGTATCCGTCAGAGGTACCAACCTCGTAAACCGTAAAATCGTCTCCATCAATGTCCACTATGGGGGTGCCCTCACCCATATCCACTTCAATATGACCACCTTTTCCCAGAGAAGCGAAGACCTCATCCGGAAGTCCTAAGACCGCGGAGGCGTTGGTGGGATTATTTTGATATTGATTGGGCCAGTAGTAAGGATCATAAAAATAACATGATATCACATGCACAGCAAAAAGGTCTAAACCAGGTCTTAAGGAGATATTCAGGATAGTAGGTGAGCCTCCACTCACCGCCACCCCGGAGATGGTGGTATCCTGATATCCGTCGGCAGAGAATTTTAAAGTGTAGGTGCCAGGGAGAAGATTCTTTTGATAATCTCCCACCACCGGATCGGTAAAAACCGGCAACCCCAACTCCATACACCTGACCATGGCAGACAAAGGCTCTCCAGTAGAAGCATTAGTGACTATGCCCCTAACTCCGTCATCTGTCCTCTCCATCATCGCCAGCATGGCATCTCTGTTCTGGTTCCAGACATTGGGAATATTGTAATTGTCCGTTTCTATGGTGGCATCTATATCTCCCCTGCAACCATAGCTCCAATCGTTACAATCACCGAAAACCACATACCACTGGTATCCTTCCACCACCCAGTAGTAATTATAAGATCCATATTCTTCAGAGATGTCCACAATAAAGGCACTATCGGCTACCGGGAAATCTTTATAATTCCATACGTAGTTCACTATGTCACCGGAGGTGTGAAAAGAAAGAGAAATGGAGAAGTTGTTTTTCATCCCATGCTCTCTGATAACTCTTGTCTCAGGCTGGGAAAAAATACCAGGAGAGGCGTAATTCCACATGTGGCCATAATCTCGGTTTAGGTCAGCCCCATTGGCATTATATCGTGAGCCGGCAGTCCGTCCGTCCGGGTTCATCATGGGGATGATCCAGATCTCCAGATCATTTACCAGATGCGTCACCTGAGGCACTGAACCGTAGTTGTCGGTGAGATACTCCAGCATAAGCAGTGCCATCTCCACGGACATATATTCATTACCGTGGTGGCATCCGATTATCCGAAATTCCGGCTCATCATCCTCCAGAGCTGGATTGTCGCTGATCTTCACCCCCAGAATCATTCTGTTCTGAACTGAATAACCCAGAGTGTCCAGAATCATTATGTCCGGGTGATCTGAAGCCGCCTGTTCCATCTCCGCCACCATGGTGGAATAAGTGTGCCACTGCTTCTCCCAATCCTTGCCAAAAAGTGCAACATTTCTTTCTTCAGGAGTCCAGAAGATAACTTCCACATTATATCCTTTTGCCAGCAAATCATCCAGACGTTCTGAATCGATGACCACATCCACCCAGTTGGGTCCAGCCGCATCGACAACCAACCCCTTCTCTCCCAGAAGTCTCCCCTTTTCCTCCACGGAAGTTACCCACACCCGGGCATAAATCTCTTCTCCGCCAGAGGCGGATCTGTCTATGACAGAAAAAGCCATTACCTTAGAACTTTGCCACAAGACAACCGAAATTAGCACTAAAGCGAATATCAAAATCGACTTTGATCTCATTGGGATTCTCCTTTCAGGAATGATAAATGATCAGAGTTACTTCATCATAGAATATCGTCAGTTTGGACTTTAACTTGCTTTTTAGCCCTATTAATTCTTTGTCTACTTGTAAAATACGCAAAATGCCGGTTTTGTCAATTGTTTTTTCTGATGTTTCGTCACGGAATTTATTGAGTTCTTGAATGAAAACTGCTCCAAAGTATCTACTGACCCTCAAGATAAAACGCCTTTGAGAGTGCTTAACACGCATCTGTCCGTCACCAGGGCAAAATTTTGTGTTGACATGACATACGATTATCTTAAATTAGCACAATGTTTGTTCTCAATGTTACGAATTAAGTCTGTGAACATGAAGGAGAGCCTATCATGTCTGGAATGATTTTGCTGTTTTCTGCCATCGTCCTAAATGTCTGCGGTCATCTCTTTCTGAAAGCGGGCATGAACAAAATAGGTGCCATCTCGGTTGATCAGCTTCTGGTGAGCTTTTCCAAAATATTCACCACCCCTTACGTGGTTTTGGGACTCCTGTCATACGTCTCCAGCGTTGCCATGTATATGGTGGTTCTGTCCAGGGTGGACGTATCCTATGCCTATCCTTTGATGATGGGATTGGGTTATGTTTTGATAGTTCTGTTCTCATGGCAGATCTTTGCAGAACCTTTCTCAACTTTTAAGTGGATAGGAATTGTTTTGATATTGATCGGAGTATCTTTATTAGGGAAATGAAGATTTTCTTATCAACGCTCATCTGGTGAAAAATTCCGAAGCTTTCTAGACTTTAGCTCAAAAAACTCTTGCAAAGATACGTTTTTATATTAAATTCGAATTGATATGAGATACTAAGATCGTTTACTTGCAAACATGAAAAAAAATGGATGTCTGTCAACCAAGGGTGATTTCAAACGGAAAGGAGAATGATTTATGGCTCGAAAGATTACCACCTTTGCAGATAAAGTCAAGAGTGAAAAAGAAGTGAACTATTGCCCCAAGTGTGGAGGAGTGATCGAACGAGTGCTCAGCGTCGTCTCGGTCAGATCAAGCTCAGGTTCATGGAAATTCAAGCAAAGACACGTGGGGGTGTGCAAATGCAACCATGACGAGATTTACAAGTAAAGGTAGTTATCTCTTGTTCGTCACGGACGCCTCGCCCGAGACGGAGATGTAGATGGTAACGGACAAGGGCGTCCGTTACCAACGAAGGACACGGATTAAGCAAAAAACAAAGGCAGGAGCCTCGAACTCCTGCCTTTTGATTTCATCTGATACCCTTAACCCCGAAAGATGACTAAAAGGAATGCATCAACTTGTCACACGTTGGTTCGGGGTACCTTA
>JAGMBK010000104.1 GCA_023129805.1 Candidatus Zixiibacteriota bacterium
TCCAGGCTCCCCACAGGATGCCACAAAGGAAAGCCCAACTCCGCCAGAAAAAGATTTTAAGATTGCGCGAGGGAACTCTCTGGGAGAAGTCAAGCCAGAGATACCTTCCCACCCAACCGTCAGGCTTATTTTTGAGATAAAAAAGCATTTCATTCCGGAAAAACGAAGAGGAAAATGTGGCCTCTTTTTTCCATGACCTTATTCCCCCCCTTTTAGATTCCAGATGCTGTATCACCGCCTCAGGGTCATACATTATCAGATATCCCAGCTTTCTCAAGCGGTAACAGAAGTCGCTTTCAAATCGATGGGCGTTTTGGATGAAGTTAGTGTCAAAGCCCCCCACCTTCTCGAAGACCGATCTGCGGAAGGACATATTCCCGCCACCTCCGGTCTCCACATACTGCCTTTTAGAAGAGATGAAGGTTTCATGTTTAGGACCCAATCCCCCGATTCGACCCACATGTTCTGGAAATTTGACCGGATGAGGAATCAATATCTTTCCTGCCACCGCTCCAATCTCGGGGTCCTCATAGTTTTTGAGATGAGCGGGGACTAAGTTCGGATAAGGTATTATATCATCATCCAACATCAATATGATTTCTCCGCAAGCTTTCTTTGCCCCGAAATTACAAGCTCTGGGCACCGATGCCCAGCCCACTACAAGGTAGCGTATGCGGGTTTCTACCCTCTTCAGGAATTCTTGAAATTGTTCTGAACGGCGTGGTCTTTGATGTATTAAAATTATTTCACAGTCGGGAAAGTTTTCTTCAAGGATCAAATCTACAGTTTGAGGAAGTATCTCTTCCCGGTTGTATGTAGGGATGATTATGCTAACCCTTATGTCCTGGTTGTTGACCATTAGGTTTATCTACTGGAATAGAAGAATTTGATCAACCATCTGAATATTGGTAAAATAACCCTAACCCATGATTCTGGCAGCCGGCCAATGGCCGCTTCCACAAGCTCTGTGTCCTCAGAGGTTAAGCTTCGGGTGAAAAACAGACCTAATATATACAGAGGAAAGGAGATGATCAAGGCAAAAGCCATTCCTGCCGCACCTTTTATGCTTTCTGCTAAGAGAAATGCCACGCTTCCCATCAGGGCGGAGGCAAAGAATATGCGTATAATAGACAATCCAGGGAACTTTTGTTTCATGTAGATTTTGTATGCATAGGTAATCATCGCCACTCCACCGGCTATTTGAGCGAAAGCATTGGCAAGGGCCGCTCCTTTTGCCCCCAGAATGGGGACTAAAAGCCAGCAGGCCAGAAGGGTAATCAGAGCAGAGAAGATTCCCACCCTCACCACTATTCTCTGAAGCTCCGCCCCATATAAAAGCGAAGAGCTGGAGGTGGCGATAGAGCCTACGGTTCCACCCAAAATAAGGATACAAAAAATAAAGGAGACGGTTTGAAACGAGGAACCATATAATACCGGAAACAACTGCCTGGATATGGCGATCCCTCCCAGGCAAAGAGGCAATGAGAGCATGGCAAGGTATCTGGTGGAGTTGGCATGCACCCTGGCAAGCTCCCCCTTGTCCCCTCCCCCATATACCTCAGACATGGCGGGAAGCAGAATGCCGGTTAAGGCGCCTGGCAGAAGGATCATGGGTCGGCTGGAAAGGATAAATGCCACATTATAAAAGGCAATCTCCGTTGGGGTGCTAAAGATGCTAAGAAAGAAAATCCCAAAACGTTCCCACACTATGGCATCTAAGATCAGGATCACAAATACGCTGGCAGAAAACTTAAGCAACTTGTCCCTTGGATCCAAATTCGGACCGCCAAAATCATATGTGGGTGTGTCCTTCTGCATAAAGGTAAATTTCGTCCTTTTGAGATAAAGATAGCATCCCACCAAAAGAATGTTGGCTACCACACTCACCCCTACCAGCCACTCAATCTTTCCACCCAGATATAAAACCATTAGGATTGTGATCAAAGTCATCGGAGAGACTACAAGATTGATTTTGGCGATCAGATCGAACCGCTGCAAACCGCAAAAAAAGCCGTTATAAAGCCACATCAGACCCAAAGGTAATATGACCAAAGAGGCGACTTTCAGATAAAGTGAAAGATCGGGGTTGTTATACCACCTGGCAACAAGCGGAGCCATAAGGAACAAAGCCAAGCTCACCACCACACCCGCCAGAAGCTCAACTCTCAGAAGCCGGCTCAGGATCGAGCTGATGGCGGAGAAATCCTTTCTCCCCCAGTACTCGGAGACATATTTAGTTATAGTGGTGGGTATGCCTAAATTGACTAAAAGCCCCACCATGGTGAGAAACCAGATCACAAAGCTGTAGACGCCATATTTATCCGGTCCCAGAAACCGCGCCACCACCACCGAGGCAACAAAGGCAAAGGCTAAGCCTATGGCTTTAACCAAAAAGTTATAGATGGCGTTTTTGGCTATCTTCTTCTGGATGGACAATCTTTCAAAGCTCCGAGTTGGGAAGGATTAACAAGAGGGTTTTTGAATTTGTGTTTGACAGCAATTGGCGTTAGAGAAATCAAAAAATTGGATGGTTCAGGCCCGACACGAACCTTTCATAATGTGGTAAACGACGGTTAATCATTACCTTACTATTACACTTGTATATCTATCAATCATAAACCAAACGAGTTTCCTTGTCCGTTAAAGTTGGCTCAATCATTTCTTTCCATTCTGGAGAGGACCACGTTCCCAGCTTCATGTGGGTAGTATAGTACTTTTGAGGAATTGGGTGAGTACCAACAACTACCTTCATATCATATTTTTCCCGCATGAAATCACGGAACTTAGCAATACGTGGGCATGGAGGATAGCCTACTACTAATCCGGTTGCCAAATGAATTACTTGGGCACCGTTGTTTTTCATCTCTTCAGGAGCGTATTCCACGTTTCCACCAGGGCACCCATCACAGGTGGTATATCCGACTAACTCGACCTCCTGCCCTTTATATATGCTGAACGCCCCTTCTCTGTTATAGAGAGACTTCAGGCATTTACCCCCGGCACAGGTTCGATAACGGTTGCAAATTATGATTCCAATTTTAATTTTATCCTTCATTTCGCTTACCTGCGGTTTGAGTTAAAATTCGGCAACTACACATAAACTTGGTATATCCTCCCTATATCTGCAAATCTGTTTTATGATAGACTTACTCTATTAAAAAGTCAAGCTTTTTAGCTTGAGCAGATTGAGAAGAAGATTTGCCGGAAGTTTTGGGGGTGATTGTATGGAAGGAGAAGGTCTATCCTCGTTTGTCACGGACTTGTCCTGAACCCCCGCCAAAGGCGGGGGAGAACGGACGCCCTCGTCCGTTACCAACAAGGGACAGCACCTAACTTCAGAGACCTCAAATACCGCTCTACAATTACAATATTTTTTCTTTTTATCTACTCCTTAAGCAAATCAGTCTGCTTGGAAGCTTGTATAGCGAAATAATTACACCGTTCATTTTCTTTGTTCCCTGAACGTCCTTTAATCCACAGAAATTCTGCCGATGCATCGGGAATAACTTCTTATAATTGCTTTAAAAACTCCAACACAAAGTTAGCGCTGTTATCTGCCGCTTTCTCAAAGAATTCTTGTATCTCATCTTTGGCAGTGGAAGAGCCGGAACCACCGGCTAAATCCGAGCACGACCTTACCACCAAAATCGGTACTCCGTTGATCTTTGCCACCTGAACCACTGCGGCTGATTCCATGTCCACAATCTGGGCATCGAGCCTCTCTTTAAGCCACTCTCTTTTCTCAACCTGATCTATGAAGGAGTTCCCGCTTGACCCTTTCCCGCCCACTTTGATCTTCGGCGTTCTACCAAGAATTGGCTTCAAGTCAACTTTCACATTCTCGGCAATTCTTAAAAGACTCTCATCCATAGGAAAGAACATCAAAGTATCCGATTTTTCCTTTTGTGGCTGGTGCACGCGGATCGGGTAAGGTGAGAAGCCCTTCTGGTCATAGAGACCATAATCATGGGTGACCCAGAGTTCTGGAATCACTATATCCCCGATTTGATTTTCCGGATCTATCCCCCCGCATATACCGGTGAAGATTATCTGTTTGGGCTTGAATCTATCGATCAAAAGCTGGGTGGTCATGGCGGCATTGGTCATTCCCACGTCCGAATTGACCACTATCACCTCTTTGTCTGCGATCTTTCCTATCCAAAAAACCCTCCCCACCGAAAACAGACTGTCCTCCAAAGACATCTGATTTCTCAAGAGCTGCCCCTCTGCATCAAAAGCATACATAATGGCAACCCTTCCCTCATAGCACTCCTTTCCGCAGGAAAAAAGAAGGAGGGTAATTATGATGGCAGAAAGGAGTTGGAATCTTTTTTTCATGCTTTTTCTCCCTTAACTAACAGTCATTGGATTATCTCAAAGAACAGCATGTTTCTCGGTTTATCCGATTTCACGTCAAAAGTCAAGCTTTTTTAGCCTTGTGCGAATAGACATTTAGGGAGGTTCATGGGGGATTTGACTGAATGAACGCGAAAACTCAGCCAAACAGTTCTTTCTCTATAAGCTCACACAGAATATGACATATGCAGATATGTGTTTCCTGGATTCGGGGTGTGTTATTTGAGGGGACAATGATTGAGAGGTCAGAGAGGTCTTTGAGTTCTCCGCCGTCTCTGCCTAAAAGCCCGACGGTTTTCATCTTTTTCTCTTTTGCCTTTTGAGCTGCGGTTATGAGATTGGGAGAGTTGCCGCTGGTGCTGATGCACAAAAGAACATCTTCGGGTTTCCCTAACGCTTCAATTTGTCGGGAGAAGACCTGTTCGAAGCCAAAATCGTTGGCGCAGGCGGTGAGAACATAATCGTTGCTGGAGAGCGTGATGGCAGGAAGAGCGCTACGGGTATAATCTGAAGATAGTCTCACCACTAACTCGCCGGCAAAATGTTGAGCATCTGCGGCTGACCCACCATTGCCGCAAAGCAAAAGCTTTCCCCCGTTTGTAATACACTCTGCCAAAGCGTTGGCAACCTCGATTATCTTCTCCGAAAGCTTTTCTTTGACCTGGTTCTTCAGCTCAATGCTTTCCTGAATCTCTCTTTGGATTAAACTAACCTTTTCGTTCGTCTTTGTGTCCATGTGGATAACCTATGTTACTTTTGATTTTTCGCTTATATGAATTGCGTCAGCGAACTCTTGTATGATGGAGTCATTTTCCTCCAAGAAATTTCCGATCACCACAAAGCTGGCGCCATTCTTGACCTTGTTATACGCTACATCCGGGTCTTTTACCCCGCCACCCACTATTATGGGAATGGAGATGAAGTCTCTCACTTCACGGATAATGTTATCTGGCACTGAATTTTCTGCGCCGGAGCCTGCTTCCAGAAAGACGAACCTCATTCCCAGATACTCTGCCGCTAGGGCATGAGCTTTGACAATGTCGGGCTTGTTTCTGGGGATAGGTTGGGTGTCGCTCATGAATTGAACTGAGGTGGCACTTCCAGACTCTATTATCAGATATCCGGTGGGGATTGGCTCCAGACCGAACTCCTTTATCGCGGGTGCTGCCTTGACCTGCTCTCCGATTAAAAGATGTGGGTTCCTGCCACTTATAAGTGAGAGAAACAAAATGGCATCAGCATGTCTGGATACCTGATTTGCATTTCCCGGAAAGATGGTCACCGGAATGCGCACATTGGCTTTTATCTCTCTTACCGCCTCGTCGAATCTGGTGGAAAGTAGCAGACTGGAGCCTACCAGAAATCCGTCCGCCCCGCCTTTCTCCGACTTTTGGGCTAACTCAACTATCTCGGGGACGCTCATCCGATCCGGATCCAGGAGCACCAAGAATCCCGCCCCTTTTTCGTCCCTGACATTCAAAAGCTTTTGATATACGGTCATAGTTTCCAGTTTTCAGTCTTCAGTTTGCAGTTACCTCACCCCCTCTGTCCCCCTCTCCACACTTGAGGGTGTGT
>JAGMBK010000105.1 GCA_023129805.1 Candidatus Zixiibacteriota bacterium
AGGCTGAAGCTGTGGGATATGAAAAGCATCCCTATGATGCACTTTTGGATGATTTCGAGCCGGGAGCAACCATTGAAAAAGTGGCAAAGGTATTCGCTGATTTTCGTCAGGAATTGGTGGATTTGGTGAAGGCTATAGCCAATTCCGGCAAACGTCCTGATACCTCAATTTTAGAACGAGACTATCCGGTTGATCGTCAAAACCGTTTTGGCAGAGAAACGGCAGGCACCATCGGGTATGATTTCGAAAAAGGGAGATTGGATGTCACGGTTCATCCCTTCTGCACCAGCATAGGTCCGGGGGACGTGCGTATTACCACCCGATACAACCCCAATCATTTTGGGCAAGCATTTTTTGGTATCCTGCACGAGGCCGGTCATGGGATCTATGAGCAAGGATTAGACCCGGAACGGTATGGCACCCCCGGCGGTGATTCCGTTTCCCTGGGGATTCATGAATCTCAATCGCGCATGTGGGAAAATCTGGTGGGACGCAGCAAACCATTTTGGATGCATTTCTTTCCCAAAGCCCAAAAGATTTATCCGGAAGCTTTGGGTAATGTGAAATTCGAGGACTTCTTTTTTGCCATAAACGACGTGGAGCTTTCCTTCATTCGGGTGGAAGCTGATGAGGTGACCTATAATCTCCACATCCTGGTCAGATTTGAAATCGAGCAGGCATTTTTCAACGGTGATCTTTCGCCCAAAGATATTCCCGGTGCCTGGAATGAGAAGTTCAAAAACTACTTTGATCTGGTTCCTCCAGATGATGCAAAAGGGTGTCTGCAGGATGTGCACTGGAGTGCAGGTTATATTGGCTATTTTCCCACCTACTCTCTGGGAAACCTTTACTCAGCTCAGTTCTTCGCACAAGTCAAGAAGGAGCTGGGTGATTTAGATAAGCAGTTTGCCAGAGGAGAGTTCAGTAACTTAAGGAAATGGTTGAGAGATAAAATTCATCGTCAGGGTCAGCGCTACCGCGCAGAAAAACTGGTGGAGGTGGTCACCGGAAAACCACTCTCCCACCGTCCGCTTATGGATTATCTCAAAACCAAATACGGCGAGCTTTATGGAATCTAAATCGAACCGAGAGCAATCTCTCGAGCATAGGGCAGGGTTCATCCTCAAGGGCACTTAGCCTTGCCCAAAAAGCTTCTCAACAGGCTCGGATGATAGCCCACCAAAAAAACAGGGTCTTCTATGAAATAGCTCAGAGACATTATCCAGCAGACTTTTAGAGCTATACTTTAGGTTTCTCCAGCCAATAAACCTTATAAGGTCTAAAAAGTTTTTTTAAGGTTTTCAAAGATCATTTTGTGACAACACGTATTTTTAGCACAGATTGCACACCGGGCTTGCCCTGAAGGGAGAAGGATGAAAAGATACCTTATCTTCTTTTTGATTTTTGCATTCATAATTTCTGTGGGAAGGCATAATCTTTTTAGCTCTGAGACTACTCCGGAGGAAAAAACCAAGGGGAAAAACCCCTCGGAAAAGAAAACAACCAACCTCACCTGGTATAAGTATGATGAAGGATTAGCTAAAGCCAAAAAAGAGAAAAAGCACATAATGGTGAATTTTTATACTAAATGGTGCGGCTGGTGCAAGAGGATGGACAGGTATACCTTTGGCGATGAAGAGGTCAAGAAGGTGCTGAATGAGAGTTATGTAGCCGTCAAAGTTAATGCTCAATCCGGCGAGAAGGTGAAGGTGGATGGAAAACAGATCAGCGAAAGGCAACTGGCCGGTATGTATAGAGAGCGTGCTTACCCCTCCACCTGGTTTCTTAAGTCATCCGGAGAGCGGATCGCTCCCCGACGTGGATATGTTGGTGCTGAAGAGTTTCTATATATCTTAAATTGGGTAAAGGACGATCTTTACGAAAAGATCGGCTTTGCTGAGTTTGTAAAGCAACAGCAGAAAAAGAAAAAAATCCGAAAAGAAACAAAGCAAATAGGAATATTACAACCTTAATGGGATGAATCTCACCCTAACCTTCTCCCTAACAAGGAGAGGAAAAAGTCTCTCTGTTAAGCTAAAATCTAAGTTTTTGCTTTCCGTTGGTGCTTTTCGTAAGGGGAGATGAACGGCGGGCGAAAAATGTCCGCTTGGAGCAGGAATAGTCAACGGATTGAGCGGATTAGGGTGGTGAATATCCGTTTAATCCGTCCAGACGGACGCCCGTCCGGGCGTTCCATCCGTTGACACCTCTCTTGCTTCCTGTCTGGGGAACACCAACGGGAAGCAAAGTTTATATTAGCTATCTCGATTCATCCATAAATTTTTCAAAATATGGTTTAACCAGAACCTAACTTAAGTTAGGTTCTGGTGTTTTAGATGGTCGATAAAAAGAATCTTTCAAGGTTAGAAGGGAAGATCCTCATCTTCGGTTTTGGTTTCCTCAGCCACAGGCTGCTCTGCCTCTTCTGGAATCTCCTCCTCTGGCTCGCCCTTTCTTCCTAACATCTGCATGGATTGAGCGATTATCTCGGTTATCCATTTCTTATTGCCATCCCGGTCGTCATAAGAGCGGGTCTGAATTCTTCCCTCAATATATACCTGACTACCTTTCTTCAGGTATTCGTTACACACCTCAGCAGTTCGCCCAAAGGCGACGATATTGTGCCAATCGGTTCTATCCTGCCATTGTCCGTCTTTGTCTTTCCATTTCGACCCGGTGGCAAGAGAGAACTTGGTTACCGCCCCTCCACTGGGAAGATACCGCAGTTCTGGATCCTTTCCCAGGTTTCCGATCAGGATGACCTTATTTACTCCTCTCATGTTTAACCTCCAGAGATTTTTGATTTTGGGTTGACATTTTTCATAAAAATAAGTTCTGGGGAGGGATTTGTCAACTTTTTAATTTTTTTAATTTTTGTTGCCAAGAGAGCAAACTTATCGTATTTTTTGAAAAATCTTACATGGGAATGTATACATGTCTTATTTGGATCTCGACACAAAAAAGCTTTCAAAGATGCTGGTGGCTTTTATCAAGGATTTCTGCTCAAAATCCGGCTTCAAAAAGGTGGTGTTGGGTCTTTCCGGGGGATTGGATTCGGCTGTGGTGGCGTATTTAGCCTGTCGGGCTCTGGGTAGGAAAAACGTCTTAGCCTTAATTCTGCCATACAAAGATAGCAATCCGGAGGGGATCAGGGATGCCAAAGAGATTGCAAAGACTTTGGGAATAAGAAGCAAATTAATCGACATCACCCCCATGATAGACGCCTATTATCGGCGCTATCCAGACAGAAACCGGATACGCAAGGGGAATAAGTTAGCTCGGGAGAGGATGTCCATCCTTTATGACTTCTCCGCCAGAGAAAAAGCTTTGGTCATAGGCGCTGGCAATAGGACTGAGATTCTTCTGGGATACTGCACCCTGCATGGCGATGCGGCTTACGCCTTCAACCCCATTGGTGATCTATACAAGACTCAGGTACGGCTTTTAGCAAAGGAGTTGGGAGTGCCTCAGAAGATCATAGATAAACCTCCCAGTGCTGATCTGTGGAAAGGGCAGACAGATGAGAAAGAATTGGGGGCAACCTACCAGCAGATGGACAGGTTCTTATATTGTCTGGTGGATAAAAAATATAGCCCCGCCAAATTGAAGAGGTTGGGGTATAAATCTGATTTTATAAAAAAGATCATCGGCATCATGAAAAGAAATGAGTTCAAAAGAAAGCCGCCGGAGATTGCAAAAATAGATTTCAAGCGGATTTGAATATGGTTAAAATAGCCGTGGTTGTAGTTTTATTAGTACAGATAAACTTATGTTAGGAATCAGAAAATGCATAAACTGCGCGAACCAACAGAAAAGCAAAAAGCGCTCGCGCTCAGTCTTGGGTTGAAGATTGAAGGGAAATCGTTTCGAGTGCTTTCAGCGGAGATTACTGACACCCTGGAGGTGAAATCTTTTCAAGAGGCAGAAGCAAAGGGCCTATCGGAAGGGGTTCCCGTTCGGTATGTGGGCGAACATCTCGATATGCCGGTTAAGTTGATTGTCAGCACTGTTGCAAAGAACGGGTTTATTTTTTTCAAGAGAACCGGCAAGTATTGCCGACCGTGGGAGATCGAAGTTATCGACCCCTAACAAAGCGCTGCACCCAACCTGCAACTCGCTAGTGTTCGTCTCAGGCAGGTGAGTTTTCATCTTAGAGGATACACATGAACAACAAGAATATAACAAAAACCACCCGATTTCATCATATCAGCGGGTATGCGGTTTGCGGAGTTTGTCCTGAAGGAACTGAAGGACTCACCCAAATTCCGCCTCTGGCGTAGGTCCTTATATTTACAATTGATTAAAAATAACAACCCCATCACCTAGAACCATACTTCGTTTCATAGACAGTTTCATTTATTATGACATATATTATTCACAAGTTCCGTAACTGGTTGCTATGCATAATCCTATGGTGTGCTTAAACGTTGCAAAAACTGTTTCAAAAATGTTGCCAATATTGTTAGAAATAACGTATAATTATACCGAGAAGTATAACCAGAGGTAGAAATGAGTTTAGACTTCGAAAAACTAACAAAATTTGATCTTCTCGATGAGGTCGAAAACGCACTCTTAGCAACTGACAACCCTGGACGCTTAAAAGACTTCTTCACCACTATGCAAGAGATTATCAGTACAGACCAACTTATTAAAGATTCACCCTCGTTCCCAGGATCGACAGATACAATCATCAGGGACGAGCTCATCTCTGCAATTGGGTCGACTCTCGCAATCGAGGGCACTCTGCTCGCCAAAGAGGAGATAGAAGAGAGTTTTCAAAAGGCAGATGGCAATGAAAAACTCAGGCGAAAAGAGCAGGAAGCCGAAAACTCGCGAAAGGTTTACAACTTCATCCTCGAGTTAGTCGCAAGGAATGAAGGGGATTTCATTTATACTGAGGAAATGATAAGACAAATTCACACGTATTTCACCGACGGAATGAATTACCTCAGCAATGTTCCTGGAGAGTACCGTAGCAATTTTCCCGCAAGGTTCGGCTATCCAACGAGACAGGGGTTGTGTAGAACCAGGCCAGAGGTCGAGATGGCAATGTCTAATTTCATAAAGTGGCTAAATGAGCCGGACAAGGGAATACTAGGGAGTAGCATAATTGCCAAAGCTGTCATGGCACACTATTATTTGACCGAAATCCATCCCTTCGGTGACGGAAACGGGAGAACGGCACGAGCAGTAGAGGCACTGGTTCTATATGTGAACAAGGTTAACAGTTATTGCTTCTGGTCTCTTGCCAATTTTTGGAGCAGCAATAGAAACCAATATATCGTTCATTTGGGCGATATCTATTCTACTTGCAATCCTTGGGATTTCCTAATATGGGGCATGAAGGGATATCTTGAGGAGATAAAAAGAGTAAAAGGATCGGTATTAAAGAAAGTAAAACAACTCATGTTGATGGATTACGCAAAATACTTGTTGGATAACAAAGAAAAGCAAAAAATAAAGATCAATCCACGCATAGTGGAAATTTTGAGATTACTTGTACATGGAGGAAAGGTTCCTCTTGAAGACCTCTTATCGTCACCTCAAGTAACAGCTTTATTCAGAAACGTCAAGCGGACAACAAGATATCGAGATTTTAAGAAAATGGAGGCGTTGAAATTGATACGTAGAAGCATAGAAAATGACAAAATATTCATTGAGCCGAATTTTCAGATTCTGGAGGCTTTAACTTACTATGCTTAGAAACTCAAAGTATAACGAATCGATCCAGCGGAATGTCCTCGCGCGGTGAGCAAGTTCACCGCTGATCTTTATGTTAGATGATACACATGAACAAAAGAATCTAATAAAAACCGCCCGATTTCATCATATCAGCGGGTATGCGGTTCGCGGAGTT
>JAGMBK010000106.1 GCA_023129805.1 Candidatus Zixiibacteriota bacterium
AATCCCTTTCCTTCGACCCTGAGGTCTCAGGACCGAAGGGCAGGGTGAACCCCTCTCCATTTCATGGAGAGGGGGAATACAAGGGGGAGAGGTAGGAAGAGACTAACAGTTCTTCCTGAAAACTACTCGTTACCCTATGGAGTTATTTAATGAGAACTTACTTTGAATGTATCCCCTGCATTATTGACCAGACGATTAAGGTCGCACGGCAGGTGACCCAGGATGAGGAAAAACGGGAAGACCTGCTCCAAAAGGTGCTGGTGACTTTGAGCAATCTTTCTTATCGCCAGTCTCCACCTTATCTGGGCAGAGAAGCACATCGGGTGATCCGGAAGGTGTTGGACAATCATGATCCCTTTCTCAGATTAAAAAGAGAATTCAACCAGGTGGCCAAAAAACTGTACCCCTCCCTGAAGGATAAGGTAGCTGGTTCCTCAGATCAATTTGCTTATGCGGTCAGACTCGCCATAGCAGGAAACATCATCGATTTCGGTCCTGGCCATCATTTCGAATTGATGAAGACCATTGATGAAGTGGTGCAAAAAAAACCCGTCGTGGATGATACCGAAAGTCTAAAAAAGGATATCCAGGAAGCTTCCTTGATCCTCTATTTAGGAGACAACGCCGGAGAAACTTTTTTTGATAAAATCCTAATCGAGCAGATGCTTCCTGCAGAGATTTACTACGGGGTTCGGGGCTCTCCGGTGATTAACGATGCCACCTCCGAAGATGCCTATTATGCCGGGCTGGATCAGGTGGCGAAGGTTATCTCCAATGGCTCAGATGGCCCCGGCACTATCCTGGAGGACTGTTCAGAGGAATTCAAGAATATCTTTGACCGGGCCGATCTGGTGATCGCCAAAGGACACGGAAATTATGAGACCTTAAACGAGGTCAAAGGGAAGAAACTTTATTTCCTCTTGATGGTGAAGTGCAAAATTATTGGGCGAGACCTGGGATGCTCAGTGGGAGATTTTGTGGTCAAGAAGGTGGGTAAATAGAATTTTGGTCAAATATATCCCCAGCTATTTGGGTTTATAATTTAGATTATAGTGTTTTTCGAAGGAGGTAGACTAAAGATGCCCATCTATGAATACCAATGCAGAGTATGCCAACACAAATTCGAGGTTTTGCAGAAGCTGGGTGAGGATGGTAAGGGGTTAAAATGTCCGAAGTGTGGCGCAGATAAGCCGATCAAGATTTTTTCGGTATTTGCCAGTGGCACCTCTTCAGGTAACTCATCTTCCACATGCACAAGCAAAGGATTTACCTGAGCTTCTTAAGCTCTTTGAGCAGTCTGCTCATAAATATTAAAGAACAATTCAAACAGTTGATTTGTCTTTTAGATGGGGGGAAAAGAATTCCTTTAGTTTCTTGCTTCAAGCAAAGCTATCTGGTCTCCCTCGCAATCTGCAACAATCTAATGTAGAAAATTAATAAGCCTGATGAAAACAGAGTTTGGACAAAAAATTGCGCAAAACTACGACAGTTGGTATGAAACCGACTTCGGAAGATACGCCAGCTCATTAGAAGAAAAGTTGATGATGAAATTAATCGGGGAGGTGCACGATCAGAAAATCCTGGATATCGGCTGCGGAACCGGCAATCATCTGAAACTCTTTCAAACCTTAGGGTCAGATCCAGTCGGCGTGGATATATCTGTTTTTATGTTGCAAAAGGCTAAGGGAAAGGGTAATTTCAAGTTGATCTTAGCAAAGGGGGAACAGCTTCCCATAAAGGACTCTGCTTTTGATATCACTACCTTGATCACCACTCTGGAGTTCTGTGAAGATCCAGTAAAAGTCCTGCAGGAGGCAGCAAGGGTGACCAAACAAAAGATTTTTTTGGGCGTGCTGAATAGCTGGTCTGCTTTGGCCGTAGGCAGAAGAATAAAGGGATGGTTCAAACCCTCGATCTACAACCGGGCTAATTTTTTCAGTATCTGGAAACTCAGGAGGTTGCTAAAGAATTCCGGCGTACTTGAGTCGGTGCAATGGGAGGGTGTACACTTTGTTCCTTATTCGAGGATAAGATTCTTTTCCTATGGATCCTGGGGACAATGGTTGGATGGCAAATTTTCTTTCCGAAAAAATCCTTTTAGTGCATTTCTGGGTATAGTAGCTACACCAAAACACAGTCAGTTATCTGCGCACGAAAATTCTTAACTACGGTCATTTATTCTCTGCAAGATTATGGTTGCCATAAGCACAGAACGTACATATCTTTCATAAAGTTTCGGTCTGATACGTAAGAATTTATAAAAGGCTAAAGATTCATTTTTGTGGAGTGATGTGAATGGTTAGTGATATAATTGCCAGAATATTCGGCTCCAAACATGAAAAAGATGTCAAGAAGATCCAGCCTATGGTAGAACAGATCAATGGATTCTGCGAGCAATACAAAAGTCTATCTGACGAGGAGCTGAAGGGGAAAACCGAGGAATTCAAGCAAAGAATCAAAGAGAGGACCGGAGAGCTGGAGCAACAACTGGATGCGCTAAAAGAGGAATTCGCTGGCATAAAGACTCACGGGCTTTCCGAGGAGGAGAGAGCTGAGGTTAGATCGCAAAGGGAAGCGCTCCTGCAACAGATGAAGGATGTCCAATCTGAAATAAAAAAAGTGGAGCGCGAGACTTTAGATGAGATTCTCCCGGACGCTTTTGCTGTGGTCAAAGAGACCTGCCGAAGGCTTTTGGGGAAAAAATGGGAGGTGTGCGGCATCCAGATAGAGTGGGACATGGTGCCCTATGACGTTCAGCTCATTGGGGCGGTGGTCTTGCATCAGGGCAAGATCACCGAGATGGCAACCGGCGAAGGAAAAACCCTGGCTGCCACCATGCCCCTTTATCTAAATGCTCTAACCGGTAAAGGTTGCCATCTGGTAACAGTAAACGATTATCTGGCTCGAAGAGATACTGAATGGATGGGTGAGATTTATAAGTTCTTGGGTCTGACTGTGGGTTGCATCCAAAACGAGATGGATAATGAACAAAGGAAAGTCCAGTATAATTGTGACATCATTTATGGGACCAACAATGAGTTTGGATTTGACTACCTGAGAGATAACATGGCTATTCGGGCAGAAGACCGGGTTCAGCGTGGCTACAACTATGCCATAGTGGACGAGGTGGACTCGGTCCTAATCGACGAAGCCCGTACTCCTCTGATCATCTCCGGTCCGGTAAGCTCCAACGTCACCCAGAGCTACATGGAGATGAGACCTTTAGTGGAGCAGTTGTTTCGCAAGCAGGCCACTTTAGTTAATAAGATGGTAGCTGAGGGAGAAGAGTTGTTGAAAGGGGAAAAGGAATACGAGGCGGGGATAAAGCTTCTGATCGCCCAAAGGGGTGCTCCCAAGAACAAAAGGTTGATGAAGCTTGGCAAAGAGCCGGGAGTCAAAAAGCTGATCAGCCGGACAGAGTTGGATTTCATGCGAGACAAAAAACTGCATGAGTTAGATGAGTTTACCTATTTCTCCATCGATGAAAGGGAGAATACCATCAATTTAAATGAGATGGGAAGATCGCTTCTCTCACCGGAGGATCAGGCGCTTTTTATCCTTCCGGACATCACCGAGGGGATACACCAGATCGATTCAGACGATTCGCTCTCCTCTGAGGAGAAATTAAAAAGAAAGGAGAAGTTATATCAGCTTCATGCGGAACGCAGTGAAAAGAACCATTCCATAAGCCAACTTTTGAAAGCATTTTCCTTGTTTGAAAAAGACGTGGAGTATGTGGTGCAGGATGGCAAGGTGATGATCGTGGATGAATTCACCGGCAGGCTTATGCCGGGAAGAAGATACAGCGATGGACTTCATCAAGCCATAGAAGCAAAGGAAGGAGTGAAGGTGGAGGGAGAGACGCAAACTTTCGCCACCATCACCCTGCAGAATTTCTTCAGACTTTACCACAAGCTGGCTGGGATGACCGGAACCGCAGTAACGGAGGCATCGGAATTATGGGAGATATACAAGGTGGACGTGGTGGCCATCCCCACTAACGAGCCGGTGAGAAGGATCGATTACGATGACATGATTTATCGGACCAGACGGGAAAAGTATAACGCCATAATCTATGAGATCGTCCTCTGTCATGAAGTTGGCAGACCAGCCCTGGTGGGGACGGTGTCTGTGGAGGCTTCTGAGACCCTCTCCCGCATGCTAAAAAGAAAAGGAATAAAGCATTCAGTTCTGAATGCCAAATACCATCAACAGGAGGCGGAGATCGTGTCCCGGGCGGGTCAGGCGGGGACGGTTACCATTGCCACCAACATGGCCGGACGTGGAACGGATATAAAATTAGGTGAAGGCGTGGTTAAACATCCCCACTGCAGACTGGTAACTCCAGACAGAGAAGACGGCTGTCCCTATCTGGGGGAGCTGGGTTGTAATGAGGATGTTCCCTGTGGGCTTCGCATCATAGGCACAGAAAGACATGAAGCTCGAAGGATCGACAGACAGCTTAGAGGAAGGAGCGGAAGGCAGGGCGATCCGGGTTCCTCCAAGTTTTTTCTCTCCTTGGAGGACGATCTGATGCGGCTCTTTGGCTCGGACAGAATCGCTTCCATAATGGACAGATTAGGTGTGCAGGAGGGGGATGTGATCAGACATTCCATGGTCACCAAGGCCATAGAGAGAGCACAGAGGCGGGTGGAGGCGCAGAACTTTTCCATCAGAAAACACCTTCTGGAATATGATGATGTGATGAACCAGCAAAGGGAGGTGATCTATGACCGCAGGCTGGTGGTCTTGGAGGGTGCGGACTTAAGAGAGGAAATTCTGGATCTGATTAAAACGGTAATCGAGTCCAAGGTGGAAGCACATACCGATGCCAGCACCTATCCAGAGGCATGGAACTTAGGCGGTCTAAAACAGGATCTTTTGAGAGCCTTTCTGGTGGACGTTAAGTTTGACCCAAAGGATTTAAATGAGCTCAAACAGGAGGATTTGAAAGAGAATCTTTACAAGATGGCTCTTCAGATCTATGACCATAAGGAGAAGATGCTGGGCGAGGAGCTGATGCGTCAGTTAGAAAGATATGCCATGCTCCGGACCATAGATGAGAAATGGAAGGAACATCTTTATGATTTAGATCAGGTCAAAACCGGCATTGGTCTGAGAGCATATGGGCAGAGAGATCCTTTGATTGAATACAAAAAGGAGGCATTTGCTCTGTTCACCGAAATGCTTGAGAGAATTGATGAGGAGACTTTAGAGCTTATCTTCAAACTGCGGGTGGAGGAGAGGGAAAGACCCAGAAGAAGGGAGCCGGAAAGACAGATGCAGGCGGTACATCAGTCCACGGTGGGGATGGGATATGCTGAGACTCAGCCAGCAGAACAGGTGGCTCCCGGCAAGCCCAAGCCGGTGAGGGTGGGCAAAAAGATAGGACGAAACGACCCCTGCCCTTGCGGCAGTGGCAAGAAATACAAAAAATGTTGTGGGGCGTAAACACACACAAGTCCGGGCGGGGGTTCAACCCCCGCCCGATCAATAGGTGAGAGTGGGCAAAAAGATAGGACGAAACGATCCCTGCCCCTGCGGCAGTGGTAAGAAATACAAAAAATGTTGTGGGGCGTAAACACACACAAGTTCGGGCGGGGGTTCAACCCCCGCCCGATCAAGCCACTCGTTAATCCACGACACCGCTGGATATATTCATCGCAACCCGATTTCTCGCGAAATCGATTCTGTTTATATGACACATGATAATCATTTGTGCAACCTTGTCAAGAATTTTTATGTTGTGTAAGGACCTCTCAGATGAGCGGACGCTCCCGTCTGGGGGTCT
>JAGMBK010000107.1 GCA_023129805.1 Candidatus Zixiibacteriota bacterium
ATGCGTATGCACTCATACGAGTAGGAGATTGTTTATTTTAGATCAATAAAAGGAGTTTATATGATGTTGAATGGAAAAGCCTGGAAATTTGGAGATGACATCTCCACCGACCTCATTGCTCCGGGAAGGCTGTTTCATCTGAGGTCAAATCTCCCGGAGCTGGCAAAGCACGTTTTGGAGGATGCAGATCCTGAATTTGTTCAGAAGATGCAAAGGGGGGATTTTGTGGTAGGAAGGAACAATTTCGGATGTGGATCATCCAGAGAACATGCCCCTACCATCATAAAATTAGCGGGAGTTTCGGCAGTGTTAGCCAAATCCTTCGCCCGGATATTCTATCGCAACGCCATCAACGTGGGGCTCCCCGTATTGATCTGCGACACGGACAAAATAAGTCAGAGAGATGAGCTGGAGGTGGATTTAGAAAAGGGAACAGTGGTTAACAAGACCCAAGGTGAGACTTTGAATTTTGCCCCATTGCCTGATGTGATGCTAAAGATATTAAATGATGGTGGTCTTCTGGCACACATTGAAAAACATGGGGATTTCAAGATAGATTGACCTGCGGTAAAAGTAGCAAAAGGTTGTCATGTTCACTGTCATGTTGAGCGAAGCGAAACATCTCTTTTTCTATGTTTACTTAACTGCGAGCCTTCTGGTCTCGCTTATGGGATCCAGATTCTTCGCTACGCTCAGAATGACATAGAAGAATCATCATTGTGTTTGTATTAGTTGGAAATCTAAGATGCTTAGATTTAACAAACAACAGCAGGAGGAAAAATGGTGAAGTTCGATAAGCTTACCGTTCCCACCGAGGGGAAAAAGATCGAGATTGCGGCCGATAGATTAAGTATCCCGGATAATCCCATAATTCCAGTTATCGAGGGTGATGGTATCGGACGGGACATCATGAAAGCCGCTCGCAGAGTGCTGGATAAGGCGGTGGAGAAGACCTACAATGGTGAAAAGAAGATAGTCTGGTTTGACATCTATGCCGGAGAGGCGGCTCAAGCAAAATATGGAGAAGTGCTTCCTAAAGATACCTTTGAAGCAATAAAACACTTCATTGTGGCTTTGAAGGGGCCATTAACCACGCCGGTGGGAGGGGGGTACCGGAGTTTGAACGTCACCCTGCGGCAAGTTTTAAATCTTTATGCCTGCGTTCGTCCGGTGCGATACTTTGAAGGTGTTCCCTCTCCGGTCAAGCACCCGGAAAGGATGAACGTGGTCATTTACAGGGAAAACACCGAGGACGTCTACGCCGGAATCGAATGGGCCGAAGGGACGCCAGAGGTCAAAAAGCTAATCGACTGGTTGAACCAGACATATAAGTTGAACATCAGATCCGACTCCGGAGTCGGAATAAAACCCATAAGCATCACCGGAACCGAGAGATTGGTCCGAAAAGCGATAAAGTATGCTTTAGAATCTAATCGCAAGTCAGTCACCTTAGTGCATAAGGGCAACATCATGAAATATACCGAGGGGGCTTTCAGAGATTGGGGATATAAGCTGGCCACCAGAGAGTTCAGAGATCATGTGGTAACCGAGGACGAGCTGTGGAGTCAATACAAGGGGGAGATGCCCGAAGGTAAAATCCTGATAAAGGACCGAATCGCCGACAGCATGTTCCAGCAGATTCTCACCCGAACCGATGAATACGATGTGCTCGCCACCCCTAACCTCAATGGTGATTATCTATCAGATGCGTGTGCGGCTCAGGTGGGTGGACTGGGCATGGCTCCGGGTGGAAATATCGGAGACTTCATCGGACTTTTCGAAGCCACCCACGGAACTGCTCCCAAGTATACAGATAAAGATATGGTCAATCCCGGCTCCTTGATCCTTTCCGGTTGCATGATGCTGGAGTATCTGGGCTGGAGGGAGGCAGCTGAGTTGATTTATAAAGCCATGGGGAAGACCATCAAGCAAAAGAGAGTCACCTACGACCTCCACAGATTGATGGATGGCGCTACTAAGCTAAAAACATCCGAATATGCCTCTGCCATAATCGAGAACATGGGCTAATCCGATTCCCGTATGTAAGAGATAAGAAATCCAGAACCTAACTTAAGTTAGGTTCTGGATTTTTTTGCAGTGCGGCAAATGTAGCGGAAACCTTTAGGTTTCCACAATTGCGAACAAAAGAGACCTGCGCAGGCTAAAGCCTGCGGCTACCGAGAAAATGGTAGCCGCACCCTTCAGGGTGCGATAAAAGATAAAAATTAAAAGAGAAAAGTTCAAAATTACAATTCAATACTAAAAATTATCTTTTGTCGCGTTTCACAATTCACCAATTTCAAATTTTGATCTGTAATTTTGCACTTCGTCCTGCCCTTCGGTCCTGCACTTCGTCTCCCGCCAAAGGCGGGATGTCGAAGGAAGACCTCAGGGTCAAAGACAGGATGGTGAGCGAAGTCGAACCGTGAAATGAAAAAGATTGACTTATTCTGGGGAGGTTATTATATTTGTCAAACCTAAATCAGAAAGAGAGGAATATGAAGGCGTTAATCACAGGAATTACAGGTCAGGATGGATCCTACTTGGCGGAACTTCTTCTGGAAAAGGGCTATGAAGTCTTTGGAATGGTGAGACGATCATCTACCGAGAATTTCGATCGGATAAACCACATCCGGGACAAAATTCACTTAAGACAGGCGGATTTGCTGGATCAGCTATCACTTACCAGATTAATTGAGCAGTGCCAGCCGGATGAGATATACAACTTAGCCGCCCAGTCGTTTGTTCCCACCTCCTGGGATCAGCCCATGTTAACCGGGGAGTTCAATGCCTTGGGGGTGACCAAGATACTGGAGGCGATCAGGCAGGTTAACAAAAAAGTCAAGTTCTATCAAGCCTCCTCCTCGGAGATGTTTGGCAAGGTGCAAGAAGCGCCTCAGGATGAAAAGACCTGCTTTTATCCCCGAAGCCCTTATGGAGTGGCAAAGGTATATGCTCACTGGATCACGGTGAACTATCGGGAAAGCTATGGCATATTTGCAGTGAGCGGGATTCTGTTCAATCACGAATCTCCCAGACGAGGTTTAGAATTTGTCTCTCGAAAGATCACCAATGGCGGTGCCCGAATAAAGTTAGGGCTTTCCAAAAAGCTTTATCTGGGCAATCTGGATGCAAAAAGGGATTGGGGATATGCCGGCGACTATGTGAAAGCCATGTGGCTTATGCTCCAACAAAAGGTGCCGGAGGATTTCATCATCGCCACGGGAAAGAACCACACAGTCAGGGAGCTGGCTCAGATCGCCTTTGGGCACGTGGGCCTGAACTATGAGAAATACGTGGAAGTCGATCCCAAGCTAGTGCGGCCCGCGGAGGTGGATGTGCTTTTAGGCGATTCCTCCTACGCTCGAAAGAAAATGGGCTGGAAACCAGAGGTTCCCTTTGAGCAACTGATCAGGATGATGGTGGATGCGGATATGGAAAGAGTTAAAAAGCTTTTGAAGGAAAAGTAGATTCATCTATGATAACCGATGTCCGAGCTAATGAAAGAGAATTCATGAGTCAGGTTATATCCTGGCTCAATGAGTTTCTACAAAAGGGCGACTATCCTTTTGAAGAAGCATCTTCTGAGCCCTCTATAAAAGTATCAAGCGGGAAGACCCGTTTTCCAGATGTTCAAATCTGGAGAAACAGGAAAGCAAAACAAGGGTTCTGCGGTTGGGAGCTTAAAACCCCTGCAACGCAGGTGGATAATCCAAAATTGCTGGATGAAGCAGCGGAAAAAGCTCAAGCCATGCATGCGGACTTTTTTGTAACCTGGAATATGAGAGATGCAGTTATCTGGCGAACCCCAGCCAAAGGGACAAAAGTTACTCAGGAATATAGGTCATATAACTATCCCTCCATCGATTCAATAGCCTCTCCAGAAGACCTATGGGTCGTATCAAAAAAGATACACCTCAAAGAGCGTGCAAAACAGATTCTGAATGATCTGTCTGTTCTTTATCGGGATGGTCACCTTCATCTGGTGGATATTGATGCAACTTTCTTTGTTCATCTACTAAATGAAGCGGTTATTAGCTTAGCACCTCATCTACATCGAGCTTTGAGCCAAAAAATTGGTAAAAGTTCAAAATTCAGGAATAGGCTTTTTGGCTGGGCGGTCAAACAGGGTATTCAAAACTATGGAGATGAAGCCTTTTATGAGACCGTATCTAGGCAGGTAGTGTATAGAGTTATAGGTAAGATTCTATTATATATGGCTCTGCGAAGGTTTAGAGCAGATATTCCTAAAATGGATTTAGAAAGAATCAATCCCTCGCAAGCGGATGCCAAGCTTAAAGAATATTTTGAAAAGGCACGGCAGATTGATTATCAAGCAGTGTTTGAACAGGATTTCCTCGACCAGATTGCCATTCCTTCTTCAGGCGTAGACAGTTTGGTAAAGTTGATAACCGATTTAAATCGTTTCAATTTCTCTCAAATGCCCCAGGATGTGATAGGGCAGGTTTTTGAAAAGCTTATACCTTATGAGGAAAGACACGCTTTAGGTCAATATTTTACACGGGAGGAGTTAGTTGACCTGATCAACGCCTTTTGTGTGAGAAGCAAGGATGATAAAATTCTGGATCCTACCTGCGGGACAGGAACTTTTCTGAGTCGTGCTTATGATCGGAAAAAAATATCAGGGGAAAGAAACCACAAGAATCTCATTTCTCGCCTGTGGGGAATAGACATAGCTAAGTTTCCTGCGGAGTTAGCTACTATCAACCTTTATCGTCATGACCTGAGCGATTATGCTAATTTTCCGAGAATCGTCGCCACAGATTTCTTTGACGTTAAGCCCAAACAGTTTTTTGAATTCCCTCCTCCCAAACCGAGTTTTGAGCCACAGCCAATGATAAAGGAACAGCTTCCCCAATTTGATGGCGCTGTTGGAAACTTTCCCTACATCAGACAGGAGTTAATTGAAAAGCAGTGGGCAGGTTACAAAAAGAAAATCGAAAGAGCAATTTTTGACGACTGGAAAGATGAATACCGGGAGCTTTTTGATAACGGGAATATCAGGCTTTCCGGACAGGCAGATATTTATGCTTATCTCTTCTTCCATACGGCTCGTTTTCTAAAAGATGATGGGAGAATGGGCATAGTTACCTCCAATGCGTGGTTGGATGTCGCTTACGGCTACGAACTGCAAAAATTCTTTTTGAAGAATTTCAAGATCATCGCCATAATAGAATCTCGTTGCGAACCTTGGTTTGAAGATCCTGCAGTAAATACTATCGTTACCATCTTGGAAAGATGCAAAAACAAACAGGAAAGGGAAAATCATTTAGTCAAATTTGTCAAACTGACGAAAAAACTCAAAGGGCTTATCCCCTGGGATATGAAACTTTATGCCGTTAATCGTTGGGGAGGGTTGGATAGACTTATTTATAAAATCGAAAACACAGGAAGAGAAAACTTCAAGCTACAAAATGGCAAATTTATTAATTCCCTCAAAGGGGTAGCAAGTTATAAGAGTGATGATTTTCGCATACGAGTGGTCAAACAACGCAAACTGTTAAACGACTTAGAAGAGGCCGGCAAGACCGTAAAGTGGGGACCATACTTGCGAGCTCCACAGGTCTATTTTGACATTTTAGAAAAGTGTAAGAGCAAATTGGTTCCTATAAGAAAGTTGGCGAAGATACGGCGAGGGTACACCACAGGAATTAACGAATTCTTCCATCTTACAGATGATAGGATTAAACACTGGGACATAGAAAAGG
>JAGMBK010000108.1 GCA_023129805.1 Candidatus Zixiibacteriota bacterium
GAGACCATGGAAGCCACCTTGAACATCTCCGAAACCGGACATTTAGCCTTTGCCACTTTGCATACCAACTCTTGTGCCGAGTCGATCAACAGAATCATAGATGTCTTTCCCACCAACCAGCAGGAACAGGTTCGGGTCACTCTCTCCTTCGTTTTGCAGACGGTGGTAAGTCAACAGTTGATCCCTAAAATAGGAGGAGGCAGGGTGTTGGCTTTGGAGATTATGATCTGCACACCGGCCATCAGAGCTTTGATCCGGGACGATAAGATCCATCAGATATATAGCCTGATGCAGGCAGGACAGAAATTTGGCATGAGGACCATGAATCAGTCTTTAGCCGAGCTTTATCTGAAACATAAAATCACCCTGGGTGACGCCATGGCAAGAAGCTCAAATATGCAGGAACTGAATGAGCTCTTAGCCAGAAAATCTGAGATAAACCGGCAACGGCATACAGCTGGAGTATAATTCACAAAAGTGAAATTGAGAAAAACTCAAAACAAAAGCATAACTCTTCAAACAGCGCAGACATTTACTCTAAAGAGCCAAATTAGGCTCTTGTGGAGAGACTCGGGCTTTAGGGGTGACAGTTTCTGAGGGAAGGAGGTTGAATTGCCAGTTTTCACCTATAAGGGAAGGACATCACGGGGAACTCAGGTTACAGGTGAGTTGAAGGCAAAAAACCGGGCTGAGCTAGAAAGGATCCTGCGGAGCAAAAAGATTTTAGTCTCTCAGGTTTCTACCAAGCCTTCTCAAATTAACATAAGAATCGGCACGGGAATAAAGAAGGTGCATATCTCCCGATTCACCCGCCAGTTTGCCACTATGATCGGGGCTGGACTCCCCATGGTTCAGTGTCTGGAGATATTATCCCAGCAGATGGAATCAAAAGAACTGAGAAGGATCATTGGCGAGATAAAGGAAAGCGTGCAGGCAGGGACCACCTTGGCAGAAGCCTTAGCCCGACACAAAAAGGTTTTCGATCATCTTTTTGTCAACATGGTGGACGCAGGTGAGATCGGAGGAGCTTTAGACATCATTCTGGTAAGACTGGCCACTTACAGGGAAAAGGCGGATGCTCTGGTACGTAAGGTCAAAGGAGCCTTAATCTATCCGTCGGTGGTGATAACAGTAGCTATCGGAGTCACCTTCATCATGTTGACTTACATAGTGCCCGTATTTGCCAAGATGTTCTCCGGTCTGGGTGCGGAGTTACCTGCCCCCACTCGGTTCATCCTGTCTTTGAGCATGTTCCTGCGAAACAATATCTTAACCGGTTTGGTTTTGTTAATCCTTTTGATTGTCGCATATAAATTTTATTCCAAGACCGATAAGGGTAGATTGAATATCGACCGCATAAAACTGCGAATTCCACTTGTGGGAGATTTGATCAGAAAGAGCGCCATCTCGAGATTTTCACGCACCTTGGGAACCTTAATCTCCTCCGGAGTTCCCATTCTGGATGCGCTGGACATCACCGCCAAGACATCAGGCAATCGGGTAATACATGATGCCATAAAAAAATCAGTCATCTCCATAGCAGAAGGAGAGACCATAACTCAGCCCTTGAAGCAATGTGGGGTCTTTCCTCCCATGGTTACCCAGATGATCTCAGTGGGAGAAAAAACCGGAGGGCTGGATGAGATGCTTTCCAAGATTGCCGACTTCTATGATGAGGAGGTGGATGCTGCGGTGGCAGCTTTAACCTCCGTTATCGAGCCGGTGATCATAGTCATCATGGGAGTGGTGATCGGAGGAATCTTGATAGCCATGTACCTCCCTATGTTCGAGATTATGGGAAAGATACAGTAAACTAAATCTGAAGGAGTGGACTAAATTCACCAGGTATACTTTTAGCTTGACCATGCACCACTGCGTTTTTTTAGCAGTGGTGTAAATTTTTAAGCCTTTCCCAGTTTGAAAATCTGAGATTGTAAAGCTTCCACTTTTTAATTACAAAATCAAGCGGGCTTGATAAGGCGATTGATCAAAACCGCACCTTATTCCCGTTTGGTTCATGAAGGGGAAAAAAGCAATGTGAACAAAACATTGCAGTTTTGCTTTCTGATAAGACTTAAGCCTCTGAGTAAGCCATCATTTTAAAGAAAAGGCCCAAATCAGGTTAGATATAGATGAATATAAACAGATCAGAATCCTCTTATTCTAAAATCCCCTGGCTTCTTTTATCACGACTTTTCATATTTATTCTGTTGTTGATAATTGTGGTTCTCTTTTTTCGGGTGCCGGATTTTCTGGTGCTGCCCTTCACGATTTACTCTTTTGTGACCCTGGCTCTTCTCTTGCTCATTGCGTTTGATCTGCGGCAAACTCAAAAGCTACTATTCAGTGCTGTAGTGATCTTGCAGCTCATCTTGGAGATTGCAGTCGAGACCGGTGTAGTTCATCATACCGGTGGCATAAATAGCCCCTTTGCTATCCTCTATGTTTTGACCATACTTTCCGCCAGTCTGGCTTACAGTTTAATAGGAGGTGTGGCTATGGCGGGCCTATCCAGCCTGGCTTATGTTTCTATCCTTTGGTTTGAAGAAGCATTGGAATTTTCCTTCAAAAGCCTACTTTTGATTAGCGATGCCGCATTTTATGAGACTTTTCTTTACATCTGTACCTTCTTTCTGGTGGCTTTCATAAGTGGCTATTTTGCTCAAAAATTGAAAGTAAAAGGGGAACAGCTGTGGAGTGCTTCTCTGGAGTTGAATAAGATCAAAGCGGATACAGGCGAGATATTAAAACATTTAAAAAGCGGTCTTATCACCATCGACACCTGGGGAAGAATTGTCTATTTTAACCGGTCAGCAGAGGAGATATTGGGATATTCTGAAGCCGAGGTGAAGGGAAAAGATTGCCGGGTGGTGTTTAAGCAAAGAATGCCCCGGCTGGCGGAAAAGATCATTCAGGTGGTAAGGTTCAACCAAGAGGATTCAAGGGGTTTTCTGTATATCGAAGATAAAAACAACCGAAAGATTCCTATCGGAATAAGCACATCCATCCTGGGGGATAGGGGAAAAGGAGTGAGGGGTGTGATCGCCGTCTTTCAAGATATCACCGAGGTGATGAAACTGGAGGAAAGAATTAGGATGGCTGACAGATTGGCCGCAGTGGGGGAACTCTCTGCCGGAATCGCTCATGAGATTCGAAATCCGTTAGCCTCCATCTCCGGGTCGGTGGAGATTTTAAAGGAGGAGCTTTCCTTGTCCGAGGAGAATCGAAAACTCTTGGATCTGATCATTAAAGAGACCGGAAGATTGAATCGGATTGTTACGGATTTCTTGAAGTATGCTCGCATTGGTCCTTCGATGTTGAACAAGGTGGAGTTGATCCATCTTTTAGATGAAGTTACAGAGATTGCCAAAAAGCACCCATCTTTTAAAGAGAACATCTGCATAAAGAAAATCTTCTCTTCACATGTGCCATATGTTTTGGGTGAAGAGAATCAGATAAAGCAGATTCTTTTAAATCTTTTAGTAAATGCCATGGAATCAATGGAAGAGAAGGGCGGAGAGATACTGATAACTGATAAGACTTTAAATCAATTAGATCAATTTTATTTCACCGAGGAGGAGCCGGAGGAGTCTGAATGGGTTGCTATTGCCATCGCCGATCAAGGGAGTGGAATGACAGAGGAACAGAAGGAAAAGATTTTTTCTCCATTCTATTCCACCAAGAAGAATGGCACCGGTTTGGGACTGGCAATAGTGCAAAGGTTGGTAAACAATCTGGGTGGAAGAATGGAATTTCTTAGCCAGCCAGGCAAAGGCTCTGTGTTTGTGGTCTATCTACAGAAATATGTGAAAAGGAAAGCTAAGCTCTCCCAAACGGTTAATACTACAACTTCAGCAAACTTAGATGTTTGCACTTCAGAATTTCGGCAAACATAAATATCCGTAATGCAAGATCTCACCGAAGACTACTCATTAAAAGATGACGTAAATTGAGCTTGCCGGCTGCGATCCAAAATGATCGAAACCTGTAACCGCCCTTTTCGGGGCGGTTATTTTTTGTTAATTGTGCTTGGAGATTGGGGAAATCTTGTTATATTAAATTAGAGAACACGGAAAACTCTAAATATAATTCAGGCGTTTTATGGTAATTCCGATTTGTAGGAAAATAACCATGAAGAGGTTTTTGATCCTCTGCGCGTTGAATTTTGCTCTGTTTATCTCAAATCCCCTTCAAGCAAGAATCATCCATGTCCCGGGTGATTCTTCCACCATTCAGGGTGGCATCAACGGTGCAGTTGACGGAGATACGGTCTTGGTGGCAAGAGGACATTACTATGAAAGGATAAATTTTGCTGGAACTGCCATCTTAGTTGCCAGCAATTTTATCTTTGATAACGACACAACCACCATCGATTCCACTGTCATTGACGGTGAAAATAGTGGGACTGTAGTCGTATTTCCGGGATATGCACCTTCAGCCTCGATTCTTCAAGGATTCACCATCACTAACGGATATTCAATGGAGAGTAGAAGAACCTACGGTTGGTCTGGTAAGTCTATAATCACCACCAACATCATGACTGGAAGCTATGCCGATTACGGGGACGGCGAGATTCACTGTGAAGATAGTCCACCTGTGATAACGAGCAATATTATCACCGGTAACGATGGTGACGGAATCTACTGTGAAGGTTACGTGCCTAAAATCACCAACAATACCACATCAGGCAACTTTACTGCCCCTGGCGGCGGAATCTACTGCTGGTCCGCCGCCCCTACAATCAAACACAATATCGTAACCAATAACTCTGGTAGTGGTATCCGGTGCCAAATATCCTCGCCTACTATCAACAGCAACAATGTAATTGACAATGGCGGTATTGGAATCCGTTGCGAGGAGTTCTCCTCGCCCACCATCAACGACAACGCTATTACCGGCAACTCTGGTGGAGGAATATTCTGTTTCCTGTTATCTTCGCCTGTCATAAGGAACAATGTTATAGCCGGCAACTCGGCAGTTTATATTGGTGGTATCTGCTGTTTCGACTACTGTTCTCCTGTGATCAGCAACAACACCATAAGTGGGAATTTCGCTCAGGAGTATTCTGGGGGTGGAATCCTCTGTTCTAACAACTCTTCACCAACTATCTGTAACAATACGATAACTGGCAATCATGCCGGCGACTATGGCGGTGGGGTCTGTGTCACCCTCTTCTCTTCGCCCACCATAAGCGGCAATACAATAAGCGGAAACTTTGCCGGGCTTACAGGCGGAGGCATCTACTGCGATTTTGGCTCGCCCATTATAATGAACAATACTATATCCGACAACTCCGCTGAGCAGGGCGGTGGGATCTGGTGCTTTGACTCCTCACCTATAATCAGCAACAATATCATCTCAAACAGCGTGTGTGGCGGAGGGATTGCCTGCGGGGACTTTACTTATCCTAAGATCCGCCATAATGATGTGTGGAACAACGCTGATGGAAATTTTTATGGGTGTCCAGCAGGTATCGGGGATACCAGCTGGGGAGCCAATTTTAACGGCACGCCTTGTGACAGTTTTTACAACATCATAAGAGATCCACTTTTTGCCGACACAACAGATTTTAAACTCCTCTGTAATTCCCCCTGCATCGATGCCGGTGATTCGAGCATTTATGTTCCCCCCGATAGTGGCGGATGCAGGATTGATATGGGAGCACACGAGT
>JAGMBK010000109.1 GCA_023129805.1 Candidatus Zixiibacteriota bacterium
CTCCCATGTTCTGTTTTACCCCATCGGTTAACACAAACTTGGCCCCTGCCATCTTGCTGGTAGCATCATCCACACCCCCAATCAGATAAAGTTTAGGACCTCTCCCCTCCAGCCAATCATGATCCGAGGTGTCAAATTGAACCATCTGACCCTCTCTGGAACAAGGCTCTCTCCACTGTCGGTGCTTGGGATATCTTCTCTGTTTGACGTAAGAGCCCCTTTCCAATAAAATCTGTCTCACCGACTCCCGGGAAACCTTTGCGAAGCATTCATACGAATATCCCTTCCTCCTGATTCAAGTACTCGGTCATGTGGGTCAGGTTAAAACCTCTATATTTGGTCTTATAAAGATAATCTATCTTATCCCGCACCCTCTCCCTAAGCCAACGGGGTGTTTTCTTACCCTTGCTCTTATGGATTACTCCACCTGCTCCTTCTTTCCCAACTCGTGCCTTAATCCGATCCTATGGACTCAGAGTCGAGTATACCTGCCGCTGACTTAATCCTAAAACCTCAGCAGCTTCTCTAACCTTAAGATAACCCTCTTCAACCTCAGAAATTACCTTGTACCTGTGTGCCTCTTGCATAGTCAGGTTCAACACCTTAATCACCCCCTCTGAAGGAAGTGATTATAACCTGACATTCCTTATTTGTCCGAATCTGGATCCTGCGGACAAACCACTGACATTATTATATTGCGAAGACAGTATTTTTTTCTCTGAAATTGTTTTAAAACTGGAGGGTAGACTTGGGAAGGGTTGGTATCACTTGATGAGGATATATTCGCTTTTGAGGATTTTGTTCACCACTTTGATGAATTTTTCTGAATTCAGATTCTGCAGACTGTATATGTGCCAATAAGTCTTCTCCGGCTTTTTGTAATCTACTCTTCGTCTTTTCGGCATCTGTTTTAATCTCCCCCACTTATCCTCCAAGATCAGTGTGGGCAGATTAAAAGTACCTACACTAACCTTGTCGGCATCCGGCCTATTTTCTACAGCCAACTTTTTTAACATATTTTTATGCAATTGTTATGCCTAAAACAAAATCCGGACAAAACTTTTCAGCCAAAAAGACAACCTCAGAATCTAGTTGAACTTAACCAAACAGGAAAAAATCTTTTCGGCCTTCTATAAAAAGCGAACTGAAAAAACTTATAGGAAACCCACCAGAAAGTATAGCTTTACATCAATACTTTCCCAATCAATTTTCTTTCCATTTTTTGGACTTTCGTTTTTCAAAGCAAAAAACCTCTTGACTGTAACCTGAGCATGTTGATACGCTCTGAGACCACAGACAGAACTCCCTTAACTTTATAAAGCTTTTCTTTTTGGTGTAGGTGGAAAAGGAAACTTTCGAAGGCGAAACTACGACGAAAATTTAGGGAGGAAACCGCCCCCTCGCGGATTCAAAAATATGCCAAGTCGTAGAATGAGACTCTTTAACTTTTTAACTTTGTCTTTTGCATCTCTTTCCTTCTCCCACCTTCCGTTTAAAATTACAGACTGCCAAGAAAATTGTCAAGTATTTTATAGCGATATTCCGAAACAAATGCATTTTCTGCACCGCAGAAGACACAAATCACCGATTTTATCTGCTAATCTTCAATTAACTCAACAGCTTACAGATTAATACGTATTTGTTTATATTTTTCGGTCAACAACACCTTACCTAAATTTTGCCGCTTATAAATTTGGATTTTTTAACTAATCGGGCGTATAAAATGTTTACCAAGTTCAACCGGATATTTTCCCCTCACTCATTTTTGGGTGAGATGGATAATGCCCTATCAACGGATGCAAATTTTCAGTTGTATTTTGTTTCTCAATTTGCTATTTTGAGTAAGTTGGTGAAACTTATCCTGGCACCCAACGTATAAAAAACGGAAAGGGATCTTTTGGTGAAAGAGGACGACCAGATCCTGATAAAGAAAGCGCTGGCGGGAAAGGAGGCTGCCTACCAGCTTTTGCTCAATAGACACAAGGACGCCGTTTTTCGCATGATCGTGAAGATTGTACATAACCAGGAGGAAGCCAGGGACCTGGTCCAGGAGACCTTCATGAAGGCTTTTGGAGCTCTTTCCAGCTATAAGTCCCAATATAGGTTCACCACCTGGCTATATAAGATTGCGGCAAACAACTGTATCGACTTTTTGAGAAAGAAAAGGCTGAATTCTTTGTCGTTGGATCAGCCTCTGGAGACAAAAAGGGGAGAGGTGAGAATTGAGCTTCCGGATTGGACTTACAATCCTGAAGTAGATTTAGCCTCCAAGCAGAAATCCCTCTCCATAGATGCGGCCATTGACTCGCTTCCGGTGAAATACCGGGAGGTGGTGGTTTTTCGGCACAAGCAAGACAAATCCTATGAGGAGATCGCTGAGATTTTGGACATCCCGGTGGGAACCGTGAAGGCTCGAATCTTCAGAGCCAGAGAGCTTTTGAAGAAAAAATTAAAGTCACTTAGATAAGAAAAGTTTATGCGTTTGATACCGATTTCTGGAGATTTTCTCTGAGGATTGTTAGCACCTGCACTTTTGTGTTCGTATCCGATACCAAAAAACGGAGATGTGATATGAGAACCTCATTTGCCAAAATAACGTTACTTTTTCTGTTACTCTCTTCGCTAGCCGGGCTAACGGTCTTAGCCCAGGCACAGGCTGAGAAACCCGAGAGGAAGACAGATGCCTCAGACACCGCGGAAGTGGAAGAGGGCAAATTCACCTTTGAAGCTGAGGAGATCAGCATCAGTGAGGGCAAAATCTATATTCGCACCAAAGAGGGAAAAAAGATTATCCTGGGCGGGAAAGAATCAGTAGAGGAAATAATAGTGGATGAGGGGAGAATCAGGATAGGCGATGTGGAGATAGACCTGAAAGATTTAGAAGGCTTAGAAGCTTCGGAGGCTTTAGAAGCTTTACTGGGCTTAGAAGCTATAGATGAAATATCCCCAATTAGGATTCCAAAGGTGAAAATCTCGCCAAGGGTTTACACCAGCGAGGGCATATTCAGAATGGGAAGAGATATTGTGGTAGAGGAGGATGAAGAGATAGACGGGGATGTGGTCGCCGTAGGTGGCAGTATCGAGATCAAGGGGACTGTCACCGGAAATGTAGTAGCTATAGGGGGTGATGTAGACGTATTTTCCACCGGGATTGTGGAAGGAGATGCAATTAGCATAGGCGGAGATGTCATAAAACGAGGGGATGCGGTTGTTGAGGGAGAAAAGGTGAGCATAGCATTCTTCCGTGGACCTTTCTTTAGAATCCCCCCTATGTCCACCCATTTTAGATTCCCCTTCATGTTTACCCCTTTTCGGCCACCGGTATGGTCTTTGTTCCTTCGAATAATCAGAATAGCATTCATTTTGTTTTTGGGAATAGTGGTTATCTCCGTCTTCCCCAAACACGTGGATAAGGTTAAAGAGAAGACCAAACAAGAGTTTCTGAAATCCGGACTGGTAGGGTTAGCCGCCCAGATATTAGCCCTTCCCGTATTCATCCTTTTGATCATCACCATCATCGGCATCCCGGTAGCCCTTTTGGTTGAGCCTCTGTTGATCTTAGTCGCACTGATCTTAGGCTTCACCGGAGCATGTCTTTTCATCGGAGAAAAGCTTCAGGAACACACCAGCTTAAAGTCGGACACAAAAATCATGATTCTGATGATAGGAATACTGGCGGTGGAGGTGGTGCCGCTTGCGGCTCGGGCCATGAGAATCTTCGGAGATGTTTTCTCTCCTTTCGCCTGGTTCCTCACTTTCATCGGAATGTTGATCGTATATGTGGTGATAACGGTTGGGTTCGGTGCCGCCATTCTGACCCGTTTGGGGACTCGACCCAAGGAGATAAAGCCAGCAACAGTTGCAGTCAATGCAACCAAAACTGACACCGATGAAAAACCTTCAGGTTAAAATGAGGTGACTCCGATGAACAGAACCGCCACAAAAATCTTTTTAGGTTTGATCCTGTTTGGTTTCGTTTTGGCCACTCCAGCATATCTGGGGGACGCTTATGCCAGAAAACATGAAACCAAAAGCTTAACCAAAAAAATCCAGCTTGTGGGGGAAAAACATCTCACCGTGAAAATGGATATAGGAGCAGGAATAATCGATGTGGGGAGAAATCGCACTGGTGATGTTCTAAATGCGGAAGTGGAATATGATCCAGAGGAAATTCGGGTTGACATAGACTACCACCGGATCAAAGACGAAGGCAAACTGTACCTTAAGAGCAAGTCCAAGCATAAGGGCTTGAATCTGGATACAGAGGATAATTATTGGTTTCTTGAGTTTACCGACAGAATACCCATAAGCTTTGAAATTGACGTGGGCGCATGTGAAGCCGATTTTGATTTTACCGGTCTGAGAATTGACCACCTGGATATGAATCTGGGGGCATCCTCGGTTGAGGTTGAGTTCCGAAAACCCAATTCAGAGCGAATTCACAAGATCAACATAGATGTGGGGGTAAGTGAGTTGACAATCACCGGATTGGGAAACGCCAACTTTGACAAGCTCACCTTTGATGGAGGTGTGGGGGATTTCACCTTAGACTTCTCAGGCGAGTTTGAACATAGGGCATACGTGGATATAGACATAGGGCTGGGCAGCCTTACCATTCTTGTGCCAAAAGATGCGGGGGTGCAAATCAAAAGCGAATCCTCATTTCTGTCGTCCTTCTCCATAGATAAACGTGACTTTGACGAGGTCGAAGACGATCTTTTTGAAAGTGACAACTTCGGCGAATCAGAAAAGGAATTGATCTTTGATATAGAAGTCGGCTTGGGATCTGTCGAGATCGAATACATCGACCGCTGACTTCAGAGGACGTCTTTGCCCCTCTCCGTTGCTTCGAGAATAGGAACTCCTGGAGATACCGTCTTTCAATGTCAAGTTCTGAATAGTTCTGTAGGTCGGATATGTCCCCAAATGGGGACTATCCGACTTTTTCTGTCCGAAAGCCCCGCCGTTGGCAGGGCATTTCGGACCTACGGCGCTACCTCTTCGTTCGTCACGGATTCATCCTGATCCCGCCTTTGGCGGGAGAAGGGACACCTTGTCCGTGACGGAATTGTAATGGGTAACGGACGAGGGCGTCCGTTACCAACCAAGAGTCATATGTTGGGATAGGGGTTGCACCCCTATCCCTTCCATTGCAGGCAGGGCAATTGCCCTGCCCGAACTTTAAGGGTGAAGCTGAAGGGAGTGTTGAAAAAGTGTTTTGGGAGTGCGAAAGCTTGCTTTCGCGATTTCTTGGAGTCCAGATGTTCTTATATTCCAACTACCTGAACTCTAAGGAAAACCGCACCAGCAAGCTGGTGCACTCCAATTTGGGTTTCTCAACAGTCCCTAAAGCTGCACTCCAATTTATTTCAACAGAACCAACTTTTTGGTCTCAGCGGTTCGACCTTGCTCACCGCCCTGTCTTCGACCCTGAGGCTCTCCTCGAGTCTGAGCGACCTTCCTTCGACACTGAGTCTTCCTTCGACCCTGAGGTCTCAGGACCGAAGGGCAGGACGAAGTGCGGAGTCGAAGACAGACCCGAAGGGAGCGAAGTCGGCAGTTTTGTAGGTCAAGCATGGCGTAGCCTGCTTGACAAACATGACTAACGAAGAGATAAGTAAAGCTGAAGTCGTAGACCCCGCCTCGGCGGGGCTTTACACTC
>JAGMBK010000011.1 GCA_023129805.1 Candidatus Zixiibacteriota bacterium
GGGGGATTTACTTAAAACTCTGCTGACATGGAGATTTTATGGTTCTCGTTCATGAATTGCTCTTTCTCCACCACGTAGCTGTAGTCGAATCTGAAGTTGAAAATCTTCGCTCCGGCTCCCATTGAGAGGGAACCATCATTGATTCCCGCCATGACAGAGACTCCATAATCTGGGTCGAACTCATGATAATACTCACCGCCCATATGATAGGCTACTCCGCTCCGGTCAACGGTCTTGGAGACGTCCAAAGGAATACTGAACCCTGTGTGGGGGTAAAGGACTACTCCAAGTTGTATGTGGGTGGGCACAGTCTCTCCATCTACCTTGGTGCCTATATCTCTTACTACCAGACCACCGGCATATTTAGCTCCGCTGGGAGCAAATCTGCAGCCCACATCAACACCCACGCCGGTCTTGTTGTAGTCGTCCCTGAGATCCATCTTCGTGTTGACCACCTTGAAGTTTCCACCCACAGCAAAAGTTCTATCTGCGTTTTTCCAGGCACCGGAGAACAGAAAGATATTGTTCATGTCTTTGAATGTCCCCAGGTCTTCATCATTTTCATCGCGTCCCGGGATATCCTCTATCCCTGCATTTAACCAGGATATTCCCAGGGTTATGCTGTTGAAAGTATATCCGAAGGCGAAAAAGTTATGGACCCGATCAAAGGACATATCATGAGAGTACATGGTGGTCAAGCTTGCCCTCTCGATGTATGCCAGTCCTGCTGGGTTCCAATATCCGGCGGAGGCATCAGTAGCTTCGGCAACGAAGGCACCTCCCATAGCCAGTGCTCTGGCACCCACACCCATCCTCAACATGGGGAGCATGTGGTTATCATCCGCCCAAGCACCAGAGAGGCACACCACTGACAGCAGGCAAAAGACCACTAGGAATTTAGCTGTTTTGCTTAACATTTTCAATCTTCTCCTTTCCCTTTATATAAGATTAACAAAGTTTCTAATCCTGATCCCCCGCCTTTGGCGGGGGATCAGGACAAGTCTTTTTCCGGGTGGTCCCGCCTTTGGCGGGATCACCCGGTGAAACTTTATTTATCCCTTTTGATTACAGTAATCTTTATTACTGCTGTCTTTGTGGCACCGTCGGAATCTTTCGCCTTGATGTAACACAGATAGGTTCCGTTAGCCACAGCAGTTCCACCCTCAGTAGTTCCATCCCAGTATAGGTTTTCACTGGTGGAAACGTACTGATTGGGAGCAATGGTGGTCACGAACTCGCCAGCGAAGTCATATATCTTGACGGTCACGTGGGCAGACCTGCTCAATCCAAGAATTATGGTGGTCCTACCCTCTCTCGAATCGAACGGGTTGGGATAGTTGTGAGGCTCCGTAAAGAACAGGTTCTCTTCCTCGGTGTAGAACGTGTTCAAGGAGTCTGGGGTGCTGCCTGCCTGCACGTAGTTCCCCACACGATCCCAGATGCGGATCTCGACAGATTTCCTACCAGCCGGCGGGTCATACTCGATCACGCCTGCGAGAGTATCGATGCTGACTCTGTTAGTGCAATCCAGCCCCTGGCAGAGCGTGTCGCCATCCTCGTAGAACTTCAAAGATGACCAATCCACGCCGGACCCTTCTCTGGTCTTGTCTGATTTAGTGGGATCGACGAGGGTGATCTTTATGGGTCTCTCGGATGTGTTGCCCACGCTGATGGTGGGACCAAAGGCATCCACGTTATAGCTGCACTTGTAGGCGTCGGGTACATAATTGCCAAACAGATCAGCAGGTCCCGCTCCCGTCGGGCTGGTGCCTGAGTAGACATAGACCATCACGTCCTGACCATCAGAGCAGTCTAAGTTGCAGCCCTCCAGAGTGACCTCTCCGGTCTCGGTATTCACGTAGTCCTTGATCACAGGTGCCAGATACCAGCACTCCTCGCTGCAACCTTCTACCTTGGCGTTCACCGTGGTCCAGTCAACTCCGCTCGGATCGGTGACCGTGAACTTTATGGTCGGATTCTTGGTCACGTAACCGCTGGCAAAGCTGACCGCAGGACCCTGGCAGTCATCCTTGACCTCAAACGAGTAGGTATTCTGGTTGCCTACCACATCGGTGGCTACCACATCCAGCACGTGCATGCCAGTTGCCGGGGTGTATTCCCACAATCCGGAAGCTGTGTTATATACTAAAGCACTGGTGACATCCACGCCATCCTCATACAGAAGAACCTCATCCACACCGGACTTAGCATCCGTAATCTGGAGCTTCACCGGACGGTCGCAAGGATCAGAGCTGTTCGTCCAGGTGATGCTTGGACCATCAGCATCCACCACAAAACTGCACTGGCGGTATTTTCCACAGTTGCCCTCCAGGTCACAAGGTCCGTCTCCGGTATAGCTGGTGCCGGAGAATACGTAAAGCTCAACCTCCTGACCATCCGAGCAATCCAGGTGGCAGCCGCTCAGAGTCACCTTGCCGGTCTCAGTGTCGATGTAGTCGGTCAGGTCCGGAGCGTAGTAGTAGCACGCCTCGCTGCATCCGGTGATATAAGCGTTCACCGTGGTCCAGTCGACTCCGGCCGGATCGGTCACCCAGAAGGTCAGGGTCGGATTCTTGGCCACGTATCCATCGGCAAACTCAACCGCCGGTCCTTCGCAATCGGAAGGCAAATCAAAGCTGAACACGTTTACGTTGCCCAGGTTGTCCTTTGCCTCTATGTCTACACGCTGGGTGCCCTCGGTGGGAGTATACCACCAGAAGTCCGGATTGTGCACGTCCCGCTGGATGGCTTCGGTCAGAGTGCTATCCTCATATACATAGACGGACAGCAGACCTGACATATCATCCGTGATCTGGAATTTCAGCGAAGCATCACACAGAGACGTGTATGCGGGTGTGATGTTGGGACCATCTGCGTCGACAGTGTAGTACTGCCAGAACACGTCTGTGTGGTTGCCCACGCAGTCAGCTATTCCGCACAGGTAGTCGTAATAGTCCGGATACGCACATTCGCCCCCGCACCGACATTCCGGTCCGCCGTAAACGAAGACGTGCAGATAACCACCGTAGTACTCGAAGGTTTCGTCTACACACACGGTGGTGTCGTTGATCCAGGTAAGCATGGCCGGGGTTATGGTGCCGATCGGCTGATGGTTGTTCGGATCCGGGCTGTTGGTCTCGTCTCCATACAAATCGATCCAGATGGAGTTCTTGTCTACGCCGGACTCGGTGTCGTTGAAGTAGATGCAGAAGTGAGGATTCTCTCCCACGTACGCACCCTCAGCGTCGGCGAACCACATGGTCGGCTCGGTGGCATCCACGGTGAAGTCGTAGGTCCTGGTGCAGGATTGGATGTTGTAATTCATGGCCGTAACCGTTGCAGTGTGTTCACCAGCCGCAAGTGAAGGAGCTGGGAACTTATGATCCTGGTCATAGCAAGGATAGTTACTGCTGTTCACGCTCCAGCCCGCTAGGAACTTCCCGGAGTTTCCTTCCGGATGATAACCGGAGTACTCAAAGTTGCCAAATCCTTTAGTCCATTTGTCGCAGTCATACTGGCTACCATCATATAACTGGTCATCATCGATCCAGAATTTGATGCTGGACTGATTGATGCCTGAAGTTCCCTGAATGTTATCTTTGATGACCGTGGTGATGGTTGGAGTCGGGCTGGTGTATCCGCCACAATACGGTGAGATCTCCCTGAAGGCCACCTGCAGGGTGGTATTCTCACATCCGGGCTCAAGCAGCTGAACTACCACAAACGGGCCCTTCAAACAAGGGGTGGCGAATTCGACCGTATTATTTTCGGTGTTGAATCCTCCCACCGTGGCAGGATAGAAGATATCGCTAAACTTATACTCTCCTGCAACACAATCCCACCAGGCAACTGCCAGATCCTCTTTGGGTGTCACAACGGTTGAGTCGTAGCACATCTTGAGTATGGCGTGCTTGCCGGGGTTGAAGCAACAATCTGTGCTGTTTGTGCCAGCTCCAGCCGCCTGGACACCTTCTCCATCGAACGGAGCCGACACCGGTGTGCCACAGCAATATTCACAATCGGTGAAGGATATGTGGGTAGCGTAGCCGTTATTATCTCCAATGGGAAGGATATCCGATTGATCTGGATCTATCGGAGCCCACTGCATCTCAGTAGGAGCCACCCAGATATAACGGTCGCTATCAACTGCTCCACCCTGAACTGTGATCTCAACACAGCCCTCCTGATAGGTGCCGTGAGTGCCCACATCGGTCTTCACCTTGGCGATGTCGAAGCTGCCCTCCAACAGATAGGTCACGTAGGCAGGTTCCTCTCCGGTGTAAACCTCTATTATTTCAGCCGTGGGAAGGGTCACCGAGCTGAAGAACTTAGCCGATCCACCGTTCGCTATAGCGGAAGCATCGAAGGAGCCAGCAAACTCGTCTGAGGAACCTATCTCTGACTGCATATGCACGCACTCATAGCCATAGCTACTACCAGCATAATCATATCTGGCAATCATAACCGGAGTTCTACTGGTGACAGTCTGCTGGACGATGCCTTGCATATCTCCGGTGCACCAGTTCTTCAGGAAGCTCATGGGGAACAGAACTTCAGGATCGTAGTATGGAGTTAAGCTGCCGTAATACATGGAGAAGTATACTACCGGTGCCAGACTGTCATCCTGGTTGGAGCAACTATCGTGAGAGATAACCCTGATCTGGTATATGCCATCTGCCAGACCGGAATAGTCCCATGAGGTCTTATACAGGTAGTTGCAATATGCACCTACATAAGATGACCAGCCAATAGGTATCCAGTTGGTGGAACCGGAGTCGGCATACTGAAACTGCAGGGTGGAGACTTTCTCTGATGAGTATCCATATATGTAGTTTCCATCGAATCCGGCAATGGTGGTTATCGGAGCTGTGATATCGTAAACGTAGACTGTCACATACTCGGAGGTGTCCACATTTCCGAGGCAGTCGGTGGCTTTGACATTGAATTTGTAGCATTCTGAGCATCCTTCAAACTCCAAGCCCGAGGTATTCCACTGTATGGTGTGGAATCCGTCGTAAGCCGGACTGACCTCAAAGCACTTGGTGTATTCGGTTCCACCCACGCAATCCTCAATGCAAACCTCGATGGAGACAACACCGGAGTTGTAGCATCTGGTCCAGCCTTCATCCGAGGTGGAATCCATTGCCCACAACTCGATGTCGATGACGTCGCCTAAGGAGATGTCCATGCCATCCGGATTAGGATCACCCATGATGGAAACTATCTGAGCGAACGGAGCACTGTTGTCTACGGTTATGGTTACCGGATCGGAATCGCCATATCTGCCAGCCGCATTGTACACTCTGGCTATCACGTGATACCGTCCGTCATTCAGCGAGCCGGTGCTCCACTCCACCGAGTACTTGCCACCACTGACAAAGTAGGCAGTGTCGATATCGGTGTAGGTGTCTGGATAGCCGAAAATGCTCTTGTACTGGAACTCAACCCGGTCCACCGGGATGTCTGAAGTGGCTGTGGCATAAAGCGTGACTGTGCCAGCTACGTATCCCAAGGTGTCCACCGTATCATCCGGGCATTCTCGCTCGCAGATACGAGGATCATCCAGTACCACGCTGGGCAGTCCGTTAGCAACGGTCACCCTTATGGTGGGCGGATCGTTATCCACGTTGTTGTCGCAGTCGGTCGCCACCGCTCGCAGGTAATAGACACCGTCATCTACGGTGTTCATGGTATGCCAGACATGGTCAAAGTCATTATATAACGAGTCGCAGGTCCCGGTGATGCAAGCGTTGGGATAACCACCGTTGATCGGATACCAGTTGGTGGAGTCTTCATGCCTGAACTCGTAGCACACCTTGGCAATCTGATACTTGTTCAGAGCCAGTATCGAGAGCTGGACATCACCGTAGACATAGGAATCGTTCCACGGGTTGATTATAACTGCCTGAGACGGGGTCACATCCAGGATGTAGAGCGAGATAATGTCTTCAGTAGAGTTGCCCAGACTGTCGTAAAGGACAGCTTTGAGGTTACCTTGCCACCAGCCATCCTCCAACTCATACGGATCAAGTGTTCCATCCGTCAGCGGATTGAAGGTGACCGGGTAGTGATTTGGATCAGTGGAGGTTCCCACATGTCGCCAGCAGGTATCACACACGCTCAAGAACCAGTGTACCTTCATCACTTCGCAGGTATCCTCAGACGGCAGGACTGAAATCTCGGAGGTGATATCATGACCCGCCTGGACGTAAGCCTTGTCGGCTCCGCCCAACAGGCTGCTGGGATTGACTATGCATATCGGAGGTTCCTGACCCTGATCACACACCTTTGAGATGGCAGGCTGTGGTGCTTCGCAATCCAGGAAAACTGTCATCCCTGCATCAAAGCCGACAGCCGCATTGAAGGTGGAATCGTCGAACAGACCATCCCCATCATAGTCAAACATGACCTGGTTCGCCTGGTCTATCGCCCCGATCCTAAAGTCATAGAGCTGGTTGGCGGCCAAGGTGTCGACGTCCTCGTACATGAAAACCCAGATATTGGCGTAATAGGCGGGGTCTCCCTGACCGATCCACGACCAGTAGGCGTAAATATCGGGGTCGGAATGTTTCTTGACGTAGAAGTTAACCTCGCTTATGTCCACTGTGTCATCTAACACCACCGCCTTAAGGGTCAACAACGTATCGCAACTTATCTTGGGTGTCTCATTGCCGCAGGTGTAGTATAGAGGCTCCATAAGTAGCTGAACGTTAGGTGCCTGACAGTCCACAAACACCTTGACCATGAAGGAGGTATCCGCCACGTAGTATTCGTCATGGGCGATAGCCCTGAAGTAGATGGTGTCACCATCCTCCACCAGGTCGGTATTATCCCAGCAGGTAGACCAGATAGAGTCGCCAATTACCTCCTCGATCATCTCCCAGGAATCTATACCGTTGGGGGACCACTGGAATACAACTTCGTTGAAGGTGACCTCGGCACAGAACGCATAATTATACTTCTCGGCTGTAATGGTAACACATCCCTGGCCACTGGTGCCAGTGCAACGAATTCTTTGCCATTCAACTGGTTCAGAGATGTATATGCAATGCTCAAGCGGCGGAGGCGGAACGCAAAGCTGTATCTGTAGATTGCCCGTCTTGTTATTGTCATAATCCTTCGCATAAATGTAGAGGTTTTGGGAGCCTTCCGACCAGCCATCCACGCTGACCCAGATGGTGCAGGGCATGGTGACGTTGTCCTCATGAAATATTATGTAGCTGGTGTCACTGCCTGGGCCACGCACCTCCACCTCGAACGAGTCGGCTGCGGTAGCGCCATCAACTGTAAAGACCACCTCGTTCATGACACCCCTCTCGACATCGAAGCCGCAGGAAGTCTGGGGCGAAGGATAGCCATTCACGCTTGTCAGGGTAACTACAGGGAGTGATTCATCCCAGTAGAACAGGAAATGTCCAGCCCGGAACAGGTCTCCTTCCACCAGGCAGGCGTCATCGTAAGCCATGGTGGTATCTTGGTAGTTGCCTGTCTCATCGCACGCTACTACGATCAACTCCACCCATCCGGTATAACCCAGACCCCCTATACAGTACACCGAATCGGTGAAGACATAACCGCTACCGAAACGATACATACAGGTTTGAGTACATTCGGTCCACGGTCCCACAGTTCCCAATCCGTCTATGTCCATCAACCTGTACCACAGGCAGGCACCATCCACATCGTGAGAGGCGGAATCAGCCACGGCTTTGATCGGGAACCAAGCACCAAAGGTAAGTCCTGAATCCGGCATGGCTATGCAGACATGCGGAGCAGTGCCATCAGTGAAACCTCCTACAACAGGACCGAAGTCTCCCAGATTTCCGCAGTCGTCCTCTATTTGGACCTTGAACCTATAATACTGCCCATCCCTGAGCTGTCCGGGTTCGGAACTCCATAGTTCGATTCTGTCGTCACCACCAGGAAGTGAACCCTGTTCTCCCTTCCAGGTTCCGCCCACAAGCCAGTCAAAGCTTCCGGCTCCGGAATCGCAATACACATAGAAGTAGGCCGCATCATTTTCATCAGCACTGGTGTCCCACCAAACCGTCAGCATAGCCCCAGCTATGGGGGTGCACTGGATGGAATCTGGATAAATCCACCTGGGTCGACGGGTATCCAGGGTTCGATTCAATCGATTTGTCCTCAAGGCATCTGTGTTTCCTACATCGTCTGTGACCGTTATCAAAACGGTGTAATCGTAATCCGGCAGAGGAGGATTGGTATTGTTGGTATCCTTACCATCCGCTATGGGTGGTTCCCCTACCTCCCAGAGCAACTCGTACCACCCACCACCGACTGAATCGAGCGGTTGATCGGCGGGACCATCAATCCCAGCTTCCACCAAGTCGCAAGTTACTGAGACCAAGTCGGAAATGCCGGTAACATTCGCAGAGATCTTGGCCGAGTCTCCTATGCCAATACAGGAATAAGCGGTGTCCAGATCACGATGATAGTAATATAAAGCATCGGTGATCTCTGGAGGCTCCAGGTCGACCATTAAAGGTGTTCCTTTTCGCGAGGTATCCTGATTGCATGCATTATCCTCAGCCCATACCAGAACCTGGTTGTAATTGGAATCCATGCTATCTACGGCCCATGGCACGTCCAGACATACTGTTACCCAGAAGTGTTTATTATTGTTCTCCGCATCAGGCATCGCGACATTGCTTCCTTTTCCAAAATGGGACATATCGACCCACATCTTTGCTATTTCCCAGTCCGGATTGGAAAGACCCCAGCCGTGTATGGTGATACAATCGTTTAACCCGATTTGACCATCCCCATTGGCATCACCGGAAGAGGTGAGAAGAATCTGGACTGAATCGATAAGCGGCTTTCGTGTATCTATCTTCAAGGGGAGATCGTCATGCTCCAGACAGGTGGTATCCTGGTTGTCTGCACTATCAATAGCCCAAGCACACAAAATCCATTGTCCGGTGTCCGCATCGATACCTGGCAGAGCTGTCGTATTTCTAATGTCCGGTATCAGAATGGTTGTATCGTAAGTGGGATCTTTCAATTTGAGCGCTGACCACAGAAACAACTTATTGGGGTCGACGATGGTGATATCCCCCTTGATGTCAGAATCTATATTGTCGGCCCAGATCCGCACAGAATCCCCCAGGTCCACCATGCTTGTAGAACAGGTCAGGAAGGGCACCGCGAAATGCAGATCAAATTGAGGACCCTCAGTGTCAAAACAGAGCCTGTATCTGCAACCCGGGAGCCAGGGATAGAAACCGGTTATACACGGATCTCCCGCAGCCCAATCTGGTCGGTTGTAAATCGTATCCAAATTTGTCCAACCAGAAGACAATACCATTCGTCCGGGTTCGATTATTACCTCTAAACATTCCCCCTGATAAAACGAAGGAGCCGCACTCAAACTATCGGTGAATGCATCGAGGGCAATGTAGAACAGGTTGGAGTCGGGGTTCAAGGCATAAGGAAGCAAGAGGAACTTAAGCGTGTCATTACTATCAAACGACGGATCTGGGAGGCTTTTGACATCGATCTCTCCAACCTTGGTATCCGACGCCACCTGGAGTCCTTTACCTCCTCCAGTCTCGGCATACAGACTCAACTTCTCTATGGAGAATGCTTTTTGGATGAAGCTTTTTACCGTGATGGACTCCAGAAAATCGCCTGATCCTATACAGTCGATTCTGAAACCTAAAACCGGCGCATCGTCACTGTTTCTGCCTACCGTTGCCCACGGTACCCAGGTCGTATCCAGATGGGTATTTGGCAAGATGGCAGTCATGGTGAAGGTGCACACAGTTCCTGATAGATTGCACGGGTCGGTTGGCGTCAGCTCGACAGTATAAGTGATGCCGGTATCAACACAGGTAGGCTGCCACTCCACATGATCGGCCACTATGGTGGGCGCGTTGCTCGGAGTCGGGGTGACGTCAGTAATGGTCACTATCACAAGCTGACCCTCTGGATCGGTAGTGACGAAATCAGTGCTAACCATTTTTACATTATACAGACCAGTATAGTTAGCCGGGCAGGTGATGGTGGGCGGAGCGTTGGTGACAGTCAGCTGGAAGACGCACGTATCATAAAGAACACCACACTCATCTGTGACCCTCACACTACAAGGGTATGGTCCACCCACATCGTTACAATCAGTGTTCCAGGTGATAGCTCCGCTGGCTGCAACATTCAGACCCGTAGGCCCAGATATCAAAGAGAATCCGGTGGTGAGAGCACCTTCCTCCGGATCGGTGGCGGTAGCAGCGTCGCTGTACCCAGTGACGTAGTCAAAGGTGAGATTACCCGGGCAGGTGATGGTGGGTCCAGCGTTGGTGACAGTCAGCTGGAAGACGCACGTATCATAAAGAACACCACACTCATCTGTGACCCTCACACTGCAAGGGTATGGTCCACCCACATCGTTACAATCAGTGGTCCAGGTGATAGCTCCGCTGGCTGCAACATTCAGACCCGTTGGCCCAGATATCAAAGAGAATCCGGTGGTGAGAGCACCTTCCTCCGGATCGGTGGCGGTAGCAGCGTCGCTGTATCCAGTAAAGTAGTCAAAGGTGAGATCACCCGGGCAGGTAATGGCGGGTGCAGTGTTGGTGGCAGTCATGGTGAAGGTGCACGCAGTTCCTGCCAGACCGCACTCGTCTTCTGGCGTCAGCTCGATAGTATAAACGATGCCGACATCAGCACAGGTAGGAACCCACACCACATGGTCTGGATCGCCAGCAGGAATGGTCGGCATGTTGCTCGGCATCGGGGTGACGTTGGTAATGCTCACGCCCACTTGATCACCATTCGGATCGGCAGTGACGAAATCAGCACTGACCATGGTTACATCATAATCCCCACTCACGTTAGCCGGGCAGGTGATGGTGGGCGGATCGGGGTTGGTCAAAGTCACAGTGAATGAGCATTGATTCGTATCTTGCGGTGGCGCTGTCCAGTTAGCCCAAACCTTCAGGGTTATGGAACCACCAGATTGGCAGTGATCCGCCACATAATACCGGACATACCCGTAAGTGGTCTTAATTGAATCTGAAGGAGGATTTGGAGTGTCCCCCTCGTAAACTATTTGGGCATTGGTGATTCCCGGTGGCAGGGAAGATAGGTCAACCGTAACCGAATCTAACCAGTACGCCGGAACACCGGTATTACCATCGTTAGCGTCCCAGGACCCAGTGAGGGTTTGGAACCACCCGTTTTCGTCTTGGGTGGTATCATCCGGGCAGTTGATAACTGGCGGCGCCTGAGCCATCGCCTGCGATGCAAACAAAGGCAAGACCAAAAACGCCACCATCATAAAAATGCGTAAAGCTTTCATTTTACAAACTCCTTTGTAAAATGGATTGAAAAGGTTTTTGGAAAAGTTTTTTCTTTTTTCTTTTTCCATTTTTTTTCGTCCCCTCCTTCCTTATTGCTTAAGTTTTTATTCTTTAGGGCGACTTTCTTTTTTTCACCACCCTAAAATCATCACTTTCTCTTTTGTTTCCTGTTTTGGAATCCTTTCGACTCACCTCCTTTTTTTAAAAAAGATTTTTCGTTATTTGTTTTTACGAAGTTGCCCTAACCTAAAAGGAACTCCCTTTTTCACCACCAAACTTTTGTAATCTATCTTGATACATCACCCCTTTCATTTCATCATACCCGTATATATACACTCCGCCTGCTTTTGTTTTCTCCGCCAAGTGCACGGAAATTAAGAAGAAAGAAAAGTTAAAATTCTCCCCTCCGAAAATTTTTAACTTTCTTTGCGGGCTCACCGTGTCCTTCGGTCCTGCACGTTGCCCTAAGACTCAGTGTCGAAGGAAAGGTTCACCCTGAAGGACAAAATCCAATTTCTCAATCCGCCCTAAAGTAAGTTAAATCCATGTATACAAAAAAAATCGTGCTATAACCATCTGTCCAGTTGCCAAATTGGTTTCAAATATAAACACCCCTCAAATTTTTGTCAAGAAAAATCTTAAGAATTTGAAAAATTTAAAGTTAGGCATTTTTTCAAAAATTTTTTCGGTTTTTCTAATCTGAAAAACTGTAGGTTTCTCTTTTTATATTCAACTCACCTGATCCGATTTTTACCATATGATTATGATTGAAGTTGGCAGGAAGTCACCGATCATTTGATTCACAGTGGATCAACTTTCAATCTCCATTAAATCCAGCATGCAAAACCCTGCGGAGAAAGCCCTGGCGCGATGGGCATCTTAAGAAGAGAAGGGAACGTTTTCTCATTCCGATGAATTTGGGATTTTTTCATTCAAGGTAAACCATGATTCAAGATTTTTTCCAAAAAGGCGCTCTTAATTTGACAGATTTCTCCTGTTAAAACGCACATGCTCATTATCGGCAAAGTAACTTAATTCCTTTAGCCCTCGGGATAACTTATCTGCCTTCCTGAGGGGGTGACGATTTTTTAACTTTACGTTGCCTTAAGCAAAAAAGTTTAAATCTTTTTCTTGCATATGAAAAATAACTTCTGTGCAGACCAACTCCTTTAAGCAATTTTTGTCGAATAGGTCTTCGACCCATGGTCAGTTGACTCAAATGAGCTGGCAGGCATATTCGACCTACAGATAATATGAAGGACGTAGCACAAGCTTTACACTTCGTCCCCCGCCACAGGCGGGGTGTCGAAGGATGCCTGTGTGCCCCGCCAAAGGCGGGGCTACGCGAAAGGAAAGAGGATCGTAGGTCCGAAATGTCCCCATTTGGGGACTTTCGGACAAAACCAAACGTGTCGAATAGGTCTTCGACCATGTTCGACCTACAGATAATATGAAGGACGTAGCACAGGCTTTATGCTTGTGTGCTTGTTTCTACCTCTCCCCCTTTGTCCCCTTCAGGGTTCACCCTGAAGGAGAGATAGGGGGTGAGGTTGTCATTATGTCAACTTCATTAACTCCCTATGACTCTTTTTCTTATCAAAAATTATAGTACTCAACGTGGAGAGGAACCATACAATTTAATCCCTTAATCTCTGGAGAAATTCACTATGTGCCTTTTTCTTATAGGTCCACAGGTAGTTCTTTCACTTTCTCTTCTTCCTCTTTCTTCACAAATTTCTTAGAGATCATCTTCGCCAGAACCGGAGGGGTCAGGAGGGTGGTGGCGATCACCATGAAGATCACAACAGAATAAAGGTCGGTGGAGATGACCCCCATTCCCAATCCGATGGAGGCGATGATCATTCCCACCTCTCCCCGCGGCACCATTCCCACCCCCACCACCGAAGCCTCCCTCCAGCCCAGGTTGAAAGCTCCCAATCCGCATCCGATCAGCTTGCCTAAAATAGCAAAGAGGGTGAGAATCAGTGCGGCTCCGATGAGATTGAATTTGGTGAAAACAGAGAGATCCACCTGTGTTCCCATCACCACGAAGAAGAAAGGAACTAAAAAATCGTATAAGGATTCAAATTTGGCAGAAAGACGAAATTTCACATTCAGTTCAGCCAGCACCATGCCCGCCATGAAAGCTCCAATGATGGCGGCTAAATCGATATAGCTTGCCACCGCCGAGAGACCCAGGCAGAAGAGAAGTGCTAAGGCAAAGGGGGCATTTTTGCTTTTGAAAAAATTCAGGGTGGGAGCCACCCGATAGATCAACTTCTTCCCTATTATAATAAGGAAGAGGATGAACCCTGCGGCTTCTAAGGTGACCAGAGTTATCTTCACATAGGAGATGGCTCCCTTGCCCACCCCGGTAACTACCGCCAGAACCAAAAGCCCCAATATGTCGTCGATCACCGCCGCACCCAGTATCACTTTAGCCACCCGGGTATCCAGAATTCCCAGATCAGCAAACACCCGGGCAGTTATCCCCACGGATGTAGCCACCATAGCCGCTCCGATAAACATGGCTTCAATCGTACTGTGTTCCATGGTGAGAGTGTAAAGATATCCGAAAAAGAAAGGCAATATTATGCCCAGAATACCCACTATGGATGCAGTCCGTCCCACCCTCAATATATCATCCACCCTGATATGTAGCCCGATGGTGAAAAGAAGTATGATAACCCCGATCTCTGCAAAAACCTGATAAACGTGAAACGTTTCCACATGGGAGGGCTGGATCAAGCCAAAGATATAAGGACCCAAAAGAATCCCTGCTAAAATCTCCCCGATCACCATCGGCTGTTTGATCCTTTCAAAGATCTCTGCCATGATCTTGGCAGCCGCAAATATTATCAAGAGATCAAAAAGAATCCTGGTGATGTTTTCCAAAGCCATCTCCTCATTTTATTGCCATGAAATGCAAAGTTTTTCGTTTGCCCAAAAAACTTGGTGAAATAAGGTTGAGACTTTGCACTCCTGCATTGGGGTAAAAATACATAAATTTTGCCATCAAGCAAACAAAAAAATGTCCCACTATCCATAACAGGTTAGTGGGACGAATCAACATTTGTTTCTGGATGCTATTTTAATGAGGCACCATGGTCAATTCGGTGACTTTGGTTTTGAGAATGGTGTTGAAGAAACGCCGGCACAACATACAAAGCAAGGTGCGGGACCAAATCTGAACAGATAGCAGGGGTGTCGGGTAGCTCCTCTTCGGTCGTAACCCGACCTACGGACTGAGGAAAACTTAAAAACACTTCAGTGGGCACACCCCGGCTTAGGCGGCGGACCTTCCCGGTAAAGAAAATTGATCAGATATATCACGTCTCCCAGATCCGCCTTACAATCGGCATTTGGATCTGCTGCCTCCATCACACATGGGTCAGAACCGTTTTTATACAGATAATTGATAAGAAAGATGACATCGCCCAAGTCCACCAGACTGTCATTGCTTGCATCTCCGGGAACGCTCCTCCAAATGGTCAGCTCGCCGGGATGAACCCGGAAAGGCACCAGCTGTCCGAATGGATCAGAAAGGTGTCCGGTCATATCAAACGTCACGGTTCTATCAGTCAGGGAGTCAGGCACACATGAGACATCCACACCGAACTTGAATAGGGAGACATAATTGGGCTGAGGAGGAATAGGAGTCCCAGTAAGGGCTAACCCTAACACCCAGAGAATATCACAGTCAGGTCGGGTGGTGTCTCCGGGTGCCCCATGTGCCTCAAAGAAACTCCAGTCCTCTATCACCGCCCCGGGAACCACTAAACATTCTCTTATGGGGAAATAAACCCAGCAGGTCTCCTCTGGTGCCGGACAGGTATCCATACTATCAACGTATATCCGCACAGTAGAAAAATCAGCTAAATTCGGCGGTGTTATGGTGATTTCGAAATCAAAGCCGGCTATGGGCGTTGGATTTTTCAACAAGACGGCTACCAGAAAATTCTTACTTCCCGGATAAGCGGTGGTATACGGCACCGCTACGTCAGCCGAGTCGTCCTTCAGATTTGATGCCGATTCATAAGCATCGGCAGGATAATAAGCTCCCCATTCAATTCCATCAGCTGTTTGAATTGAACTTTGTGCCTGCACAAAGTTAGGATAGGAAAGACAAAAAGCAAAAAGAAAACAAATGTACGGAACGCGAGCAGACCTTTTGGGCACCATTCTTGTGACCCCTTCGCTTGAAAGGTGTATCGTCTGATTTCGATCAGACTGAAGACTTAATTATCGTTTTTCTCACCGTCCTACCAGGATTGAGAACAATCTCATTCAGCAAAACGATGACAAAGGCTAAATGGAGACGAGTAAAAAAAATTGAAGCAAAAAGTTGTGGTTTTCTCCTTATTTAAGCGATTAACCTATTTTGAATATATATTTTTCTACTCGATTGTCAAGCGATTCTTGGGACAGCTCTTGAAAAAGAATTTAAAAAGAACCAAGAATTACAATTTTTTAGTTGCACAAACCAATCAGCTGTTATATACTACAAAGATAAAATTTGAAAGAGGGAGGAATTATGGCCATAAAGCTTCCCCGGCTCTTACCCAAGGAGGAGAAATTTTTTGATATGCTCGAAGCCTCCGCCAAAAATCTTTTAAAAGGTGCAGAGGCTTTGAAAGATTTGGTGGAAAACTACACCGATGTGGAGGAGAAAGTCCGGAACATAAAAGAAATAGAACACCAGGGCGACGAGATTATTCATGACATAATAGACAAATTGGACAAAACCTTCATCACTCCCATAGATAGGGAGGATATACATATCCTGGCTTCTGAGCTGGATGATGTTTTGGATGCGATTGAAGGCATCGCCAGTCGACTTTACAATTTTAAGATTCCTCAGCCCACGCCGGAATGTATTCAGTTGGTCAATATCGTCTACCAGTCGGTGGAACAGATTGAGAAGGTGATTTCCGATCTGGAACACTTTGACAATCTTTCACCTTTTTGCATCGAGATAAACCGTCTTGAGAACGAGGCAGACCAGATCTCGCAACAGATGATCGGGCAACTTCTGGATAAGGAACCGGATTGGCGGGTGGCAATAAAATGGAAGGAGATTTATGGTCGCCTGGAGACCGCGGCGGACCATTGTGAGAACATTGCCGACGTGATTGAGAGCATAGTGTTGAAAAGTGCCTGATCCTGTCTTGCTTTTAGCCATCATTATGGTAGGGTTGTTTCTTCATTTTATGGATGAATTAGGCTTTGGGGTTGTTTGCTCTGTGGTTTATGCCACGTCTCATTCCTTTTAGAGAGGGGATAAATTTTTTCCCAACATTCGAAAAAACGGCTGAGTTGATTTTGGCTTTTCTGTGGACAAGAAAACCCCGCTGGTGTCAGCAGTTAATGAAAAATATGAACAGATTGTTTGTCATTACTCTATTAGCTGTGCTGTCGTTAGAATCAACTGAGGGCGTTTTTGCTGACCAAGATTGGGAATACTGGAGCAAATACTCCTTCGAAATAGCAGGCGGTAAAAAGATTGGTTTCAGTCTTCAGCCTGAGTTCAAATTCAAAAACACTTTTGAAGAATATTACTATTCCAAGACGTATTTCGGTCTGTTCTACAAGCTAAATGAGTTTATCAAAATCAAAGGTTACTATGCCTATAAAACAAAAAAAGCTAAAACCGGTTGGAGAAGAACAGATCTGCTGTATCTGGATCCCTCATTAAAATTCAATTTACAGAATATAGATTTAAGTAACCGTTTTCGATTTGAATATGACTTTGACAAAAGGGAATTGGTCTATCGAAACCGTCTAAAAGTTGAAAAGAGTTTTTATAAAAGCATAACGTTTTTTATTAAAGAGGAACCTTTCTATTCTTTCTTATCTGGCCGGTTCAAAGAGAATCGCTTTTCTGTCGGATCTTCAGTGAAAATTCTAAACAGAGCCCGTTTTTCCGGAGAATATATGTTAAACAGCAAGAAGGTTAACCTTAGCTGGCGATCCGCCAATGTGTTAGCAACCAGCTTAAGTTTTCTGTTCTAATCATCATCGTTAACTGTTCAAGAGGAGGAATTAACCTAATTGACTGATTTGATTCTGCTTTTGGCCATAATACTTGCCGCCTTAGTCTATGATTTTTTTAATGGCTTCAACGATTGTGCCAATGCTATAGCCACCACTATCTCCACCCGGGCACTCTCACCCCGGCATGCCATCATCATGGCTTGGGTGCTTAATTTTTTTGGAGCCTTGAGTCATACCGCTGTTGCCGCCACTGTGGGAAAAGGAGTTATCGATCCTCAGTATGTGAGTTTGACTCTGGTTTTGGTGGCTTTAATTGGAGCAAGTGTCTGGACAGGTATGGCAAGCTTCTCCGGGATTCCGGTGAGCGTAACTCATTCCTTGATAGGGGGACTTCTGGGGGCGGGGATAGTGGCGGCTGGTTTCAAAATTGTGGTAATGCAAGGAATCACGAAAATCACCATAGCTATGTTGGTCTCACCCATTCTGGGCTTTCTGGGAGGTCTGCTTTTGATAGTTGTTATCTCTTGGCTTTTCAAAAACTCTGCCCCCAGAAAGCTGAACCAACATTTTAAACGTTTGCAGATACTTTCCGCCGCCTGGATGTCTTTTTCACACGGGATGAATGATGCACAAAATGCCATGGGGATTATCACCATGGCACTGGTCAGCTATGGGGCGCTTGCCACCTTCAAGGTCCCTCTCTGGGTCATGATCGCCTGTGCTACTGCTATGGGGTTAGGCACCAGCATGGGTGGTTGGAAGGTGATTAGGACCATGGGGAGCAAATTGTTCAAATTGCAGCCAGTACATGGGTTTTCAGCCGAAACCTCGGCGGCGGCAGTCATAGCCGGTATGTCGCTTTTCGGAACTCCCATCAGCACCACCCATGTGATCTCCACCGCCATCATGGGATCCGGCTCCTCCCAGAGGCTTTCTGCAGTCAGGTGGGGAATAGTGAAAAATATACTTATCGCCTGGATCATCACCATCCCGGCTTCAGGCTTAATAGCCGGGATGCTATACTTCATAGTCAAACTGCTTTCTTAAGCTGTCCAATAAATCAATTCATAGAATCTACCCTGGAGTATAAAGCCTTAGCTTTAGCTATATAGAAAGGCAATCATGAATGTCCGCAGGATCCATGGGATTTGCACTCCAAAGCTTCGCAGGGCGGGCAACTTACCCCACCATATCATGGTTAAAAGTGCTCATCTTAAAGATTAACCTCAACCATCTTTCCTTTTCTTTCGTAACAAAAATTTTTTCAAATTTTTCTTGACAAGGAAACTTTTTTTGTTTTATTGCGTAACAGTATGGAAATTGACGAGTAGATCCAAATCAACGGAGGTGGATTTTTAGATGTTCTTTAAGATGCTTTCACTTAATTGTCCAACACAGGAGAATAGTATGCCCATTTTCGTCTCCACCTTCAGGCGAAGGAGGCTACTCTGAATAGGATATTTGACAAGGAATTCGAAAGAACCGTGACCTATCCAGTGTAGGTCACGGTTTTTTATTTATGATGAAAGGAAAAGAGATGAACTTTGCAGTAGAAACTTTCGATCTGAACAGAACCTTTAAGATAAAAAAGGCAAAGAACAAGAAAGAAAATGGCAATAACAACGGCAAACTGATCGCTCTGGAGAACGCCAACATAAAGATCCATCAGGGAGAGTTGTTTGGTCTTCTGGGACCTAACGGCGCGGGCAAGACCACTTTGATAAAGATCCTCTCCACCCTGCTTTTGCCCAACTCCGGAACTGCTCTGGTGGACAGAATAGATGTGGTCAAGTATCCGGAAAAGGTGAGGAGGAAGATCAATATGGTGTGTGGAGGGGAGCAGTGTGGCTATGGGATCTTAACGGTAAGGGAAACTTTGTGGATGTTCTCTCAATTTTACGGCATTCCCAACAAAGTTGTCCATCGAAGAATTGATCAGCTTCTAAAGATTTTGAAAATGGAGGAGTTTGCCAGAACCAAGATCGGGAAACTTTCCACCGGACTCAGACAGAAGCTAAATTTCATGCGCGGTTTTGTCTGCGATCCCAAGATCATGTTTTTGGATGAGCCTACCCTGGGTCTGGACGTGCAGATCGCCCGGGACGTGAGAGCCTACATAAGAACCTGGATGAAAGAGAATCCGGAAAGGACGATTCTTCTGACCACCCACTACATGGCAGAGGCAGATGAGCTCTGCGACCGGATAGCAATCATTGACAAGGGGAAGGTTCTGGTGTGTGATACGCCGCAAAACTTGAAGAAGTCCTTAGCAAAAGAGACGGTGTTTCGTATCGAGGTTCCTTTGTCCGCGAACAGAATGGAAAAGTTCGGTCAGATTCCCGGAGTTAAGCAATTTGCCTACGAGCACAGAAGCCATTTGGGAAGGACCGAGCTGAAATTCATCCTGGAGGAGGAATCCGCCATCTCCAATGTCACTGAATTCTTAAGCCACAATGGCTCCAAGATAATCTCTCTTTCCAAGATGGAGCCAAGCTTAGAAGATGTCTTCGTGGGACTGGTAGGAAGAGGATTAAAAAATGAAGACTGATCTGAAAACTAACATAAAAGCGATAATCGCTCGGGCTTATGTGCGGGTGGTAGCCGCCAATCGGGAGCCGAGTTGGTGGTTCACCGAAACTTTGCTTCCCATCTTAAGCACCGCCGCCTACGTTTATGTGTACAAAGCCTTGAATGCCCCGGAGGAGTACACCGGGTTTGTCATTTTGGGCGGAACCATGAGCGCCTACTGGATATTCGTCCTTTGGAGCATGGCGGCTCAGTTTTACTGGGAAAAGGAGATAGGGAATCTGGAGTTATATATGATCGCTCCCATCTCCAGGATGTCCATACTTCTGGGCATGGCCGCAGGCGGCATGGTTCTGGCCACCACCCGAGCAGTCTTCATCTTACTGGTGGGGAGCTTGATCTTTAAGGTGAATTTCGCCATAATTAGCTTCCCCAAGCTGTTTATGGTCTTCGTCTTGACTTTGATCAGTTTATATGGGCTGGGCATGCTCTTCTCATCGCTGTTCATGCTTTATGGTAGGGAAGCCTGGCACGGTGTTACCCTTTTGCAGGAGCCGGTTCATCTTCTGTCAGGGTTTTTCTTCCCGGTGAAAAACTTGGGTTTCGCCGTAGCTTTGGGAGCATCTTTGATTCCTCTAACTTTGGGTCTGGATGCCATGAGACAGCTTGCCTTCAAGGCTGGGCCAAAATCCGGATTCATCAATGTGAATGTGGAGATAGGTGCTCTGGTGGGATTATGTGTATTCTTTCTGGTGATCTCCAGGTATGCTTTGGAGTTCATGGAAAAATTAGGCAAAAAAGAGGGGAGATTGACTTTGAGATGGCAATAAATGTAACCTCTCCCCCTGCTCCCCACTCTCCATTTCACGGTTCGACTTC
>JAGMBK010000110.1 GCA_023129805.1 Candidatus Zixiibacteriota bacterium
GGCTTCATATTCGTAAAGTCTCAAGGGCTGCTCCTTTGGTTGAATTCTTCAGTCGGCGGTCCTTCGACTTCTCTCAGGACAGGTCCGCCGACCGCCGCTTAATCCGTTTCATCCGTTAAATCTCAGTTGAGTCAAATGACCGTTGACCGTTTTATCCGTTGACCAATCTACCTTCTTTTTCTGCTCTGAATCTTCTTAACCGCTTTCTCAAAGATATCCAGAGCCTGATCCACAGTATGCTGACTCACTATTAAAGGGGGTATAAACCGAATGACGCTTTTTCCACAGGTCAGAAGCATCAACCCGTTTCGGAAACATTCAAAGGCGATTCGGTCGGATAAATCCGGTGCCGCTTCTTTGGTTTTTCTGTTTTTCACAAACTCAATTCCGATCATCAATCCTTTTCCTCTGACATCACCGATGATTGAATATCGCTTCATCATCCTTTTTAAGTGTTTCATGATGTAATTTCCCATGCGGGTGGCATTCTGCATGAGCCCGTTCTCTAAAAGCTCGATGGTCACCAGAGATGCGGCACAGGCGATGGGATTTCCGCCAAAGGTGGTGGAATGAGAGCCCGGCTCCCAGGACATAAGTTTTTTGGAAGCGATGCATGCACCTAAAGGCATGCCCGAGGCTAACGCCTTAGCCACCACCACGATGTCTGCGGTTACATTCCAGTGTTCCATGGCAAACATCTTTCCGGTCTTTCCCATTCCTGATTGTATCTCATCCATGATCAGCAGGATTCCATATTTTTGTGCCAGAGCTTTTAATCTGGGAAGATACCCTGGGGGTGGAACTATATACCCACCCTCTCCCTGAATGGGTTCTACAACTATTGCCGCCACCTCATCTGCTGGAGCCACCTTTTGCAGGATCTCCTCGTCGATGAACTTGACGCAGGCAACATCACATTTGGGATAGGTCAGATTAAAGGGGCAGCGATAGCAATAGGCGTAGGGGACGTGCGTCACCTCCGGCACCAGTGGAGCGAAGTATCTTCTCTGATTCAAGTTACTGCAGGTCAAAGATAAGGATCCCATGGTTCTTCCGTGGAATCCGTTGATAAAGGCGATGGTGCGGGGTTTTTTCTGATTATAACGAGCCAGCTTGAAGCCAGTCTCCACCGCCTCGGTGCCGGAGTTGGAGAAAAAGGTTCTTTTGGGATACTTTCCGGGAACGATACGGGAGAGTTTTTTCGCCAGCTTTCCCACCGGCTCATGGTAAAAATCGGCAGAAGGAATGTGGATCGATCTCTCCGCCTGCTCTTTGATTGCCTCTACCACTTCGGGATGACAATTCCCGGTGGAGCATACTCCGATCCCGGTATGAAAATCAATGTAGCAGTTTCCGTCCACATCCCATAGATATGCCCCCTTAGCATGTGAAATAACCGCCGGATACAACCTGGTATACGATTGGGAAACAAACTTTTCGTCCCGGGCAATCAGTTTCTTGCTCTTCGGACCCGGCAACCGAGTTCTGATTTTTGGACATGTATACGAAACCATCTTTTCTCCCTTCTTATAGAATTCAAATTTCGAATGAAAAACGAAAGCAAAAAGGTACGGAAAAGCCTTTTGAAAAACTAAGTTTGTCCTTTAACATACATCTTCTGAAGAATCCTTCGCAACAGTCTCGACATTTGAGCCTCACCTCCGCTTAAACCTGAACCAAATTTAAAATAAAAGGGATTGAAGTCAACGGAAATTTGTGAAAAAAATAACAAGTAGAACTGAAATGGTGAGGCTTTCGACGTCTTAGAATTTTGCAATAAGGAGGATACTTGTTGGGATAGGGGTTGCACCCCTATCCCTATTCCTCTGCGGACAGGGGTTCAACCCCTGTCCGAACCAGTACGGGTCTTTGCGAACTGGATGGACAAGTTGTTATTTTACCTTTGCCACCTTGACGATCTGAGACTGACTATCGATGTCTATCTTGAGCAGATATATCCCGCTTCCAACCTCCCTCCCCCGCTCATTTCTTCCATCCCAGGTCTGCTGATAATTCTCTTGCCCATCTTTTTCCGGGAATCGATAAACCAACTCTCCTGCCACGGTGAAGACACTAACTTCTATTTTGTTTTGAGCCTGTGGTTTTTCAACGATAACGGTCAGGCTGTCGCTGAAGGGGTTGGGAAAGGTCAACACTTGGGCACTGGGATGGAGGGTGAAAACCACCGGCACTTTTTGAAAGGGGTTTATAGCAGAATCGGCCGAAATCACTATGGAGTCTCGATTGATGCCAGCTTTCAAATCTTCGGGATCGACAGTGACCCATATTAGGGTGGGAGTAGATTCTGTATCTGGAAAGATGCTTATCCAATCTGCGGTGGTGGAAGCTCTCCATTCTATACTCTCCCCCAGCCAATCAGATATGTCCAGGGTCATCTTTTGCGACTGAGTATCTCCAAAAGAAGTTTCAAAATACAACTCCTGTGGAGAGACCACCAGATAGCTGAATCCGCTGGCCTTTGCGGCATTCACAATGCCATATCCCATGAGGGTATCTGGGTGTTCAGCCTGACTGGCAGTGGTCCATAAAGCTTCCCGCACCTGAATGGGGCTCAGGGTTGAATCAGCTTCCAGAAGCAGAGCACACACTCCCGCCACCAGGGGTGTGGAAAGGGAGGTGCCGTCCATTCTGGTGTAACTTCCGCTGGAGCTGGCGCAGAAAGTTCGATATCCACAGGCGAGCACGTCCGGTTTGATTCTACCGTCATAAGTTGGACCAGCGGAGCTAAAAAAAGTCAACTTACCTTGTAAGTCTACCGCCCCCACCGCAATGACGCTGTCTCCATCCGCCGGTGCTATAATGTAATACCAAGGGTAGATCCTCTCATTGCCTGCCGCATTCACCACCACCATCCCCTTGGAGACTGCCAAATCAGCTGCCTGAGTGCATAAAGCAGTATTGCCGTCCATATCCTCATAAGTATATCCGGTGCCGTCATCCCACTCGGTATAACCCAAAGAGGAAGAGACTACATCTGTTCCTACCGAATCCGCCCACTCTATGCCTGCCACCCAGTGGTCCTCCTCTATTCGAATCTCCTCAGAAACCCTCTCCGTTTTAGCTAAGGCGAATTGCGCTCCATAAGCGCTGCCAACTAAAGAATCGGCGAAATACCCTCCCACGACCGACCAGACAGCAGTACCATGCCATCTCTGATCATTGTCTTGGTCATCCACATCATCATCTCCGTTGATGAAATCGTGTGTAGCTACCAATCTATCGGAATCCAGGATATGCTTGAAGGCTGGATGGTCGATAAAAAAACCAGTATCCAACAGTGTGATCAATACCCCTTTTCCGCTGATGCCGATCTTATGAAACTCCGGCACATGAATCTGTGCCAACTGCTCATGGGATTCTCCATACCCTATTACCTGTTTTTCAAGAGGCTTGCCCAATTTTTTGAATTGCTTCTCTTCCACCGAAGGTTTCTTTCGAGTGAAGGTTACCACCTTTTTCACCGCTCTGACAAATGGGAGATTTTCTATCTTTTCAATCTGCTGCTTATTTGCCAAAACCGAAGCCGCATTCAGCCACCTGGAGACCACACTGACTCTTGCACCCAGATTTTCCACCTCATTTAGATATTGTCTTTTTACCGGGATATCAGTAAAATCCACCCAGGGTGCTTGCCCCCTTTGCATTCTTCTTCTTATTGATCTTTCAGAAAGTTGAAAGAGACACTCCTCCAACGCACTCTTGTATTGAGCAAAAGATTTTATCCCCTTGTCGGTAAAAAACACCCACACCGCCACGGCAGAATCGGGGGGCAATTTCTCAAGAAACTTTTGAGTTTTTAAATCCACCTTTGGGATTTGAGCTGGATATTCGAAAGGTATCTTCCCCTCAGTTTGATCCTGGGAAAGTGAGGCGTGAGTTGAAAGTAGAATAAAGCAAAGAAAGCCCAAGAGCAAGAACTTGAATTTTCTGATCAAGGAAAGGACTTTTGTAAAATCCATAAATCTCCCGTATCAAGGAAACCAATGTTTGACACATCTTGTTGAATTTAAGAAAACAAAGTCACCTGTCAACCATTTTCTAAAAAACCCCTGATTTGGAGTGTCAAGCTTCAGCTTGACCTTTTAATGAAATTGTCCGAAAGTCCCGCCCGAGGCGGGACATTTCGGACCTACGGATATAGCTATGAGATCGCTGAAGAAGCAAATTTTTGAGTTGTGGTTTTAGAGTTTTATGTAGGGACAGGGCTTGCTTCGCACAGTTCGTCCTGAGCTCACTGTCCAAGGACCGAGCGCTTCCTTCGACACTGAGTCTTAGGACGAAGTGCAGCACGAGGTGTCCCTGTCCTAAACCTAATGAGGACAGCCACCCTTCGCCAAAGGCGGGGCGGGATCCTTACATAAATCACCTTTAGCAGATCACAGCTTTTTAGCCCTTGAAAAATAGAGAAATTTTTTCTAATCCCCCCAAAGCGGGACACTCCAATTACTGAATTGCACCAAAAAGAAAACCCCCGCTTTTTGCAGGGGTCTTCTCCTTATACAATTTATGCATGCCTTTACTTCTTCTCAGGCGGAGGCGGATGATGCTCAACTTGCTTATATGCTTCTTCGTATTTGATTGCTTTGAAGGTTGGACTCTCCTTGTTGTGGCACGCCATACAGAGCTCTTCGGTCGGCTCAACCAAACCCTTTTCCATCGCCAGTTTTTTATCCTTCATTATCTTCATGGACCAATAATGTTCACCCGGACCATGGCAGGCTTCACAGGTTACCCCCTCCTCCATGGAGTATTTATCTTCGGCAGGCTCACCGTATCCGGTGACATGACACTTGAGGCACTTTTTATCCTTCTGCGCATCCTTGATGCCCATCTTTTTGGCTATGGCTTTTGACTCGTCACTGGCCAAGGTCTTATAGGCTGTGGCGTGTTTGGTAGCCGCCCACGTGTCGTAGATTTTGCCTTTTTTCTCGCTGTTGTGGCACATCTTGCATTTGAACGTCCCGATATACTTGTGAACCACCTTGGTGGTGTCCTCTTTTGCTGTCTCCTTCTTCGCAGTGTCAGCCACGCTCGCGCTGTCCTCTTTTGCCGTCTCCTTCTTTGTAGTGTCAGCCACGCTCGCGCTGTCTTCTTTTGCTGTCTCCTTTTTTACGGTGTCAGCCTCGCTTGTGCCTTTCTCTCCCTGGGAAAAAACGAAGCCAAAGACGAGGAAAGACGCCACAACCACCAGAATCAATATCAGGATTAGTTTTTTCATTCTCCTTTCTCACCTCCTTCATCAATTTTTGATTTTTCCTCAGGCATTAATTTAGTTTGAATATTCCATTCTGTCAAGATCAAAATTCAAGTGGAATACCCTTAAAAACTATCTCCATACTTTTTATACAGTTTATGGTCTTATTTGATTCCAGTTTAGACTTCAATTTTTAACCATTTTAACGACTTCGAGCTCTTTATCCATTATTCGTTGAATGGCAAACTCGTAAACCTCTGCCAGCTTTTTCACCGGCAGATCTATCACTCCCTCTATCTTTAAATTGTGTCCCTCCACTTTTCCAACTACAGAAAAGGGAATTTGATAACCTTTTGCCATCTTTTCCATCTCCGG
>JAGMBK010000111.1 GCA_023129805.1 Candidatus Zixiibacteriota bacterium
ACGGAGATCATTCAGGAGAACGTATCAACTGGTGAGAGAACTTTCAGGTTTGTTAAAGGACCCATTTTTGCCAACATCGTGCTGGCGGATGAGATAAACCGCACCCCACCCAAAACTCAGGCCGCACTTTTGCAGGCAATGCAGGAGCATGAGGTTACTGCCGGAAGTGAGACCTATAAGTTAACAGAGCCCTTCTTTGTATTAGCCACACAGAACCCCATTGAGCTGGAGGGGACCTATCCGCTTCCTGAAGCTCAACTGGATCGTTTCATGTTCAATATCTATGTGGACTATCCTTCCGAGGAAGAGGAGAACACAATCGTTAAATCCACCACCAGCGCCTATGGACAGGATCTGGAAAAGGTGATGGGAGCCGACGAGATCATAAGATTGCAACAGCTTGCTCGGCGGGTGCCGGTGTCGGATCATGTGGTCAACTATGCGGTCAGACTTGCCCGCAGCACCAGGCCACTTAAGAATAATTCTCTTCCCTATATCAAAAACTGGGTCACCTGGGGAGCTGGGCCACGAGCTTCTCAATACATGATCCTGGGAGCGAAGACCAGGGCTATCCTGGATGGCAGATATACCCCCTCCACAGAAGATGTCAAGGCGGTGGCAAAGCCGGTTCTAAGGCATCGTATCGTCACCTCCTTCAATGCGGAAGCAGATGGAGTGGGAACTTTGGAGATTATTGAGAAACTCATGCAAGATGTGAAGGAAGAATAGTTTTTCGAGGCTGGTTTGACGGTGTCATGCACCATATGGTGCATGACGGTGACGAAACTCGTTTCGAAGCATGAAGCTCGGTGATCGAAGCTGGAAAATTCCTCTTTTGAAATGTCTTTGGAATTAAAACAAAAATCTTAAATATCGAGGTTTTTCATGAGGTGGGGAGATGTTTTCAAAAGCTTTTTGTTTCTCTTTTTGATCTTTGGATTTTTGAGTTGCGCCAACAAGGAGAAACAAGCCGAAAAACATTTTAAAAAAGGTTTCGAGTATCAGAATCAAGGCAACCTGGATAAAGCCTTGGAAGAATACCAGAAGGCACTCCAACTCAACCCAAACTATACGCAGGTTTATACAAATGTTGGGACGGTCTACTTAGAGAAGAAAGATTACGATCAAGCCATCCTGCAGTTTAAAAAGGTAATCGAGCTAAACCATTGGGATACTAAGGCCCACTATAATCTGGGTTTTGCCTATCTAAAGAAGGGAGAGGTGGAAAAGGCACAGGAAGAAGTGAAATTCTTAAAAAGCATACGTTCCGAACTGGGGGATGTGCTCGAAAAGAAAATTGGGGAAAAGTAATCTGCGATCGCTCCGGTTGGGTCTCCACACCCGGCAGGGGACAGTGCTTTTCACTAGGTCAGGGATCTGGGGGCACAAAGCAACTTTACCTCCATCAGCGCATAGGCCCAAATGGAGCTGCGGGATCTTGAGACCAGCCAAGGCGTGAAGCCTCGGCTACGCGAAAAACTAACTTTTAAAGATCAATAAATCATCGATAAATGGAGTTCGAACATACAACAAATTGCTCCACTCTCAAAGTGGAAAAATCTCTTGTTAGAAAAGTGAGAGAATAATGCCAGAGGATTATCGCAGGTTTTTAAAACCGGATGTAGTCTCCAAGTTGGCCGGAATGGAGATCAAAGCGAGGCTGGTGGTGGAAGGGTTCATCGCCGGCTTGCATAAAAGCCCCTATCATGGGTTCTCGGTTGAGTTTGCCGAGCACAGACAATATATGCCCGGTGACCCTCTGAGGAATGTGGACTGGAAAGTTTATGCCAAGACAGATCGATACTTCATCAAGGAGTTCGAAGAGGAGACCAATCTGAAAGCCTACATCCTGCTGGATACCTCCGGCTCCATGGGATATAGCTCCAATAGCGTAAATAAGCTGGAATATAGCCGTTATCTTTCCGCCGCCCTTTCTTATTTGATGTTGAAACAGAGGGATTCAGTGGGATTGGTTCTGTTTGATCAAAACATAAAAAAATACATCCCTCCCAAATCCGCCTTGAGAAGTCATCTGCATGTTATCCTGCAGGAGTTGGACAAGCTGGAACCATCCCGCACCACCAACATCAGCTCTGCTTTGCACGAGATGGCGAAGAGGATAAAAAGACGCGGCTTGATCATCTTAATTTCAGATCTTTTTGACCATCCTGACAGGGTGATAAATGGGCTGAAGCATTTCCGCCACAAAAAACACGAGGTGATCGTCTTCCATGTGCTGGATCCAAAGGAACGCACCTTCGCCTTTCCGGAATTAGCCATTTTCAAAGATATGGAAACAGATGAGGAGTTGATGACCTCCCCCTGGCAGATAAGAAAGGAATATACCGAAAGATTTAAAGCTTTGGTCAACAAATATACCCTCCAATGTCGGGAAAGCCTGATCGATTATGTGCTTCTGGACACCTCCATTCCTTTTGATTATGCTCTGTTTTCCTATTTGAGCAAAAGGCAGAGATTGTGGTAGGTCAAACGGGTCAACGGATTAAACGGATGGAACGGATAACGGATTGAGCGGATCAAACGGATGATAAGGAATGGATGGTTCCATCCGCTTAATCTGTTTGATCCGTTGACAGTTTTGAAAAGCAAGATAAAACCATGGAAAAGAAATTATTGATCGGCGCTCACATGTCCATCTCCGGTGGAGTTTTCAACTCTCTCCTTTTTGGGGAGGAGTTGGGTTGCACCACCATTCAGATCTTCACCAAAAACAACACTCAGTGGAAGGCTAAAGAGCTTTTGCCGGAGGATGTGAAAAAGTTTTTCGAAAATCAAAAAAGGACTGAGATATCTCCAGTTGTGGGCCACAATGGGTATCTGATAAACTTAGCCTCTCCCAAAGAGGATGTTTACAATATGTCTCGAGATTCCATGCTGGTTGAGCTGAAACGTGCCGAGCTTCTTGGTCTACCTTATCTGGTGATGCATCCGGGTTCACATCTGGGGAAAGGAGAAAAAGAGGGGATAAAAAAGATCGCCCGCTCCATAGACTGGCTTCATCAGAGGACCAAAGGATACAAGGTTAAAATCCTGCTGGAAACCACCGCTGGTCAGGGAAGCGCCATCGGGTATCGCTTTGAACATCTGGCGGAAATAATTGAGCGAGTCAAAGAGAAAAAGCGTTTGGGAGTATGTTATGACACCTGCCACACCTTCGCCGCCGGATATGACATTCGAACTAAAAAGGCTTATGAAGCGACCTTCAAGGAATTTGATAAAGTTATCGGGCTTTCCCGGCTTAAGGTGATTCATGTGAACGATTCGCTAAAGGATTTAGGTTCACGAGTGGATCGACATCAACACATCGGAGAAGGAAAGATCGGACTTGAAGGATTTGGTCTGTTGATGAATGATGCCAGATGGGAGAAGATACCCAAGATTCTGGAGACCCCGAAAGAGGCAGGGACGAGGAGGGACGTTAAAAATCTAAGCCTGCTCAAAAGCTTGGTCAAATGATTTATGACGAATGACGAATGACGAATGAAAAAACCTCTCCCCCTATCTCCCCCTCTCCATTTCATGGAGAGGAGGACGGAAGGGGGTGAGGTAGAAATAAAAACATTTGAGGTGAAGATGAATCAAATGAAATTCAAAATTGTTTTGATCTTTTTGACTTTTCTCTTCAGCATGAGCTTGAACCCGGTGTATGGTGCGTCCGGCATATTTCTGGATATCAGAGTGGAGGAGGGTATTCCCCAAGACAGCGCAAGCTTTGAGCTTATCGACCAAAGAGAAATAAGGCTTTTGAATGGGTTTGAGACCGCCTCCTTTCAAGCTAATTTTACTCTCTACACAACCCCCACCATGCTGGATAGCGAGAACGTAATATTGAACTTGACTCTTATAACCCTACCTCCCCGACCCCAACCCATTTTTACAGAAATCCTGGCTAAGGATGAAGAAACCTACTTTTTTGGTGAGGTGAAGGCAAAACAGGGGAGGGTCTATCGAGTTTACCTGACCCCCAGAATAACTGAGATGGCAGAGCCGGATTGCGATGTGGATACCCGGGACAAGGAGAGTGAGGACTGGGATGAGCTTCCCAGTTCTCATTTTTTCTTCCGTTATATTTTGAACTCACTGGCTGATCTACACTGGGCAAAGATCAAAGGTTATGCAGAGACCGAATACAGACACTTCCAGAAAACCTTCGGGTTTACCCAACCAGCCATGAATAGGATGGAATATTTTCTCCTCCCATGTCGGGCAAGTGAAGTGATGTGGGATGACCGATTTGATATGGGGCTGGATCCGGTGAAAAATAAAATCTACGCCATCTATAATCTCTTTGAAAGAAGCTTAGACTCCCCCGGAGTCGGTTTCCTTCTCTTTTACAGATTATGGGGATATGCACCCCCCATGCTGGCGGAAGGAATCGGGGGGTATTTCTCCTTATCCCATCACTTCACCAAGAAACTAATTGCCACCAACAGATGGGTTTCCTTAAAGAAGCTTAAGATAACCAGAGATTATAGAGGCCAACCAAAAGATGTGGCTTTCTGGGAGTCCTGTTCCTTTGTAAGGTTTTTGGTTAAAACTTACTATTTAGATAAATTCAAGCTCCTGTATGAAAGGGCTACCGATCTTACCTTGGAGCAAGCTATAGAGGAGGTATACCAGAAAAATCTGGCTGCCTTAGAGAAAGAGTGGCTCTCCTTTCTTGAAGAATACCAAGACACCATTGTCGATTTTTACTATTTTGCTTCCTTAAAGATGAATAACCGCCATTATGATGAGGCTATAGAATTGTATCAGGACATGTTGGTTTTGTACGGAAAAGATCCGGGAACACTTCGCAGTCTGGCTTATGTGTATTATCTTAAAGGGGATTATGATCAATCAGAAAGATTCTATCAGGAGGTGCTTTCCGGTGACACTCTGAATCTGGAATATCTTTATATACTGGGAAACATAAAGAGCGTTAAGGGCGAATATGATGAAGCCAAAAGCTATTACCTGAAAGTTATCTCTTTGGATTCAGGTTATGTGGAATCCCACCTCAAGTTGGCTAAACTGCAGATAACTAACGGAGACCTTCTCTTTGCCAAAGAACGCTTTGAACAAGCTCAGGGTTTGGAGACCGGAACTCAGGACAAGATGGAGATTTATGCCGGCTTAGGGACTATCTATGAAAAGCTGGGCAAAGCCGAAAAAGCTCAAGAAAGCTTCCAAAATGCACTGTTTTATGCCAGACGTTTCGTTTTCGAATATTCAGACAGACCTATTCCTTATCTTAAATTAGGTGAGTCATTTTTCAATGTGGGAGAGATAGATTCGGCCATCAACTTTTTCCAGATAGCAGAGTTTTTAGAAGACAGACCTCTGTATCGCGGCAGGGTGCTTTTAGCCCTGGGAAAGGCATATCAGGAAAAAAATGATGTACCTAAAGCAAAAATGTTCCTCCAGGAGGTGCTGAACTTGCCTACTGGATTCGAGGAAAGAAAAGAGGCGGAGAAACTTTTGAAGTCCATGTGAGCGATCGTAAGTAAAGGGGTAAATTGAGAGGAAAGGA
>JAGMBK010000112.1 GCA_023129805.1 Candidatus Zixiibacteriota bacterium
AGACCTCCGGCAAATCCAGCCCCTCTCTGAGCAGATTGATCCCTACCAGAACGTCAAACTCGGCTAATCGTAGATCTCTTAAAATCTCCACCCGGTCTATGGCACCAATCTCTGAGTGAAGATAACGCACCTTCACATCCATCTGGGCAAGATAGTCTGCCAGATCCTCCGCCATCCTTTTGGTCAGGGTAGTGACTAAAACCCTTTCCTTGCTCTGGGCTCTTATTCTGATCTCCTCTAAGAGATCATCCACCTGGTTGGAGGAAGGCTTGAGGGTGATTTTCGGATCGACCAGTCCGGTAGGTCGAATTACCTGCTCCACTATAACTCCCTTACATCTTTTCAGTTCAAACTCAGCCGGCGTGGCGGAAACAAAGATCACCTGATCGATCAAAGACTCGAACTCGTCAAAAAACAAAGGTCGGTTGTCCAGAGCAGAAGGGAGCCTGAAGCCGTATTCCACCAGCACCTCTTTTCTGGATCTATCCCCGGCATACATGCCTCTGATCTGAGGAACGGTCTGATGCGATTCATCAATTATGATCAGATAATCTTTGGGGAAAAAATCCAGAAGAACATAAGGACGCTCACCCGGACTTCTCCCGGAAAGATGGCGGGAGTAGTTTTCAATTCCGGTGCAGTATCCGATCTCCTTCATCATCTCAATGTCAAACCGGGTGCGCGATTCCAATCTCTGTGCCTCCAGAAGCTTCCCCTGAGATCTAAACCATGCTAATCTCTCCCCCAACTCTTGCTCTATATTTTTGATGGCTTTCTCTAACTGGGGATAGGTGGTTACAAAGTGTTTAGCCGGATAGATGGCAACTTTGCTTTTTTCCTCTACAATTTCACCTTTGAGCGTATCGATCACCGAGATTTTCTCTATGGTATCACCGAAGAGCTCCAATCGGATGGCGGTCTCCTCGTAGGCAGGATGAATCTCTACGGTATCCCCCCTTACCCGGAAAGTCCCCCGGGCAAACTCGATGTCGTTGCGGGAATAGTGAATGTCTATCAAATCTTTTAAAATCTTATCTCTTTCCTTTTCTTGTCCCACCTCCAAAAATAGCAAAAGCTCCTTCCAATCCTTGGGCGACCCGATCCCGTAGATGCAGGAGACACTTGCCACGATCACCACGTCATCCCTTTCTAAAAGGGAACTGGTTGCTCTCAGCCTTAATCTGTCTATATCATCGTTGATGGAGGTATCCTTCTCTATGTAGGTGTCGGATGCGGGAACGTATGCTTCCGGCTGATAGTAGTCGTAGTAGCTTATAAAAAACTCCACCGCATTATGAGGGAAGAAGCCTTTAAGCTCGCCATAAAGTTGAGCGGCTAAGGTTTTGTTATGGGAGATGACGATGGTGGGTTTGCCCAGATTGGCAATCACATTTGCCATGGTGAAGGTCTTGCCTGAGCCGGTGACCCCCAAAAGGGTTTGGTATTTTTTCCCCTGCTTCATTCCCTGGGTCAGCTCCGCTATGGCTTTGGGCTGATCTCCTGTGGGCTTATAATCGGAAACTAATTTGAACTCAGCCATTTTTTTAAAAGTCCACGGTCCGCCGACCGCCGTCGGCAGCTTTGTAGGTCGGATGTGTCTGAAAGACTATCCGACATCTTTCTAATAAATCAAGCAAGCACGCAATGTAGGGATTCCGCCAACGGCGGGATGGTTGTCCTTCTTGAGGACAGGGACACTTCTCCCGCCAAAGGCGGGCTCAGTGCAGGCAAGCCCTGTCCCTACGCCTCTTTCTTTGTCCGAAAGGCTTCGCCATTTCGGACCTACAAATTTACTCTCCTTGGGTGAGGACGCCTCGTCCTCTAAACTTCAGGCAAGTGACAAGAAAGCTTCTAAGCTCTGGTCAAATTAAACAGCCAATTCCCTTTGGAAGTAACCTTATGTGTTTAGTATACTAAATCATCCGAAAAAATCAAGGGAAAAAATAAAATTTCTTTGGAATTAGAGCCCAATTAACCACATAAAACGCAGAAATCGATAGTCTTGTTCCGGCAAAGGAAAATGTGAAGTGTTCACCTTTAGGTGAACCGGTATGAAAGCACTTTGCCTCACCAGAAGTTCCAGGTCTCGCCAACTGTGGGACAACGCATCACCGTGGGGATCCCGCCAACGGCGGGATGGCTGTCCGTGGACAGGGGCACTTCCCCCGCCAAAGGCGAGCTCAGTGCAGGCAAGCCCTGTCCCTACGCATCATCCGACACGCTTGTTGTCCGAAAGTCCCCTGGACGGGGGACATTTCGGACCTACGATGCTGTAAATGAAAAAACCACTTGACAAAGGAAGAGTTTCAGTGTTTTTTGTTTGCCGATTCGTAGTCTAAAATTAACCTCTTAAAACAGGAGGGGAGATGAGAGGTTTAAGGCTTTTGGTGACCACCCTTTTGGGGTTTGTGTTCGGGATTGTCTGCTGGCTTTTAGCTTCCAGCGGTCAGCCGGAAATGCCAGCCGCCATGTCCTGGTCAATCATTTTCAGCCGTGCGCTCATAGGTTTCGTGATCGGAATAAGTGCCTGGAAGATCAACTACATGATCCACGGGATAATCCTGGGCTTTATTGTCTCCATCCCCATGGCGTTCGGGTCACTGGCAATGCAAGGGGTTAAGATCTTTCTGGCAACATTGATCATGGGAATGATCTATGGATTCTTAATCGAGTTGATCACTCACCTGATAATCAAGGAAAAGCAAGCCGCACCAGAGTCGCCCACGCCATGAACTGAGGGTTTTCTTAGAATCATAAAACTATTCCGAGCGTAACCTTATTTTATCTTAGTGACGAAAGTCCTCCTGACCGGAGGACTTTTTATCATGTCCGATCAGAACTCCACATGGAAGGGAATCACTTCAACTAAGGGCAACCTCAGGTATGAGCCACACGGTTCATACCTCAGTGTTATTTTCTCAGGAGGGGTAATTCAGTTTGCACAAAAGCAGGTTAATAGGAAAAAAGGAGATTCGTAAAATATAGGTAAAACGATTTTTTTTGTAGAAATGATTGTGTCGTTTTTTCTTGACTCATAGGATGTGGTTTCGTATTCTTTATGAGTTTTGAACGAATGGTTTTTTCAATCAAGGTGTGGTAGCTGGAAAACATAAAACGAAGAAAGGTGATCGGAATTGTTTGACCCAACAAGTGTCCTTTTTCTTATTCCCGCAGGTCCCTTTGAGGGGACTCTGTTTGGGATGGTAAGGGAGATGGATCTTTTCGCCCAGATTGTGGTGATCATACTACTTTTTCTGTCTGTGGTCTCCTGGGCCATTACCTTCCATAAGATAGCAGTTTTTCGAAGAACTAACAGGGAGACTGAGAAACTCCTTTCTCTTTTCAGGAAAAGGCGCTCCATCTCTGAGGTTTATCTCTCCTGCGTTAGCTTCAGGCGCACGCCTTTGTCTCGAATGTTTGAAGCTGGCTTCAAAGAGCTGGAGGAGCTTTGCCGGGTTGAGAAGAATCCAGCGGAAAGCAGAGAGATATCCATGATGGAGAATTTTGAGACAAATACCCAGAGGGACAGACTGGACGTGATCAGGATGACGCTGGAGAGAGTTGGATCGGAGGAGATTAATCGTCTGGAAAAAAGCATAGTCTTTCTGGCAACCACAGGAAACGTTAGCCCCTTTTTCGGACTTCTGGGGACGGTATGGGGAATCATGCACTCCTTTGCTTCCATCGGAGTAAGAGGTTCTGCCAGCCTGGCGGTTGTGGCACCGGGAATAGCCATGGCACTGATCGCCACCATCCTGGGATTGGCAGTGGCTATACCCGCGGTGATGGCGTATAACTTCTTCAACAACAAACTCAAGGTAATCTCCACCCAGGTGGATAATTTCGCCTTAGAGTTTTTGTCTGCGATAAAGAAGGAAAACCTTATGAAATAATTCGTCCATAGTCAACAGTCCACTGTCCGCCGCAAAACCAAAACCGATCGGTGGTTGGCGGCGGTCGGCGGAGAGAGAATTGCTTTTCAGCGGTGGACTGTGGACAGTCGACGGCGGACGTTATTAATATGGCAAAAAAAAGGGTATACGACGCATTACATGATATAAATGTTACCAACCTGGTGGATGTGATTCTGGTGCTTTTGATCATATTTATGATCACCGCCCCTATGATGCAGAGCGGAATTGACATAAACTTGCCCCGCACCAAAGCCACTCCAGAAGATATGGGAGAAGGAGTAGTGGTGAGTATCACCAAGGAACAAAAAATCTACATAGACGAAAGAGTTACCAATCTGGAGCGGTTTGAGGGAATTTTAACTGATGTCACTCGCAAGAAAGGCTCAAGATCCGTCTATCTGAGAGCGGATAAGGACATCCCCTATGGCCTGGTTATAGAGGTGATAGGGAAAATAAAGAGTTTAGGAATTCAAGATCTGGGCTTGGTTACCGAACCAGTCAGATAAAAAGCTCAATCTGCAAAGACTAAAGATGAAAAGAAGTCTTATTTTATCCACAATTATCCATGCGGCGATCATCACCGGGCTGTTCTTCTTTTCCCCGGCTTCGCCCAAGCTGGAGGGCTATCCGGTAGTCTATCGGGTGGGACTGGTGAGTCTGCCCAGTGGAGGAGAAAAAGGGGTGGAAGGAGAGGGAACTGTAACTGTCTCCAAACAGCAGGAAAAAGGAGTCTCGGTAAAGGAATTTAAAAAGACACGTCCCAAGAGAAAGAAAACACAAAAGAAGCCTCCCAAGAAAACAGGAACAGTTGCTTCCAAGAAAAAGGAGGAAGGGAAAATAACGCAGAAAGACGAGCTGGGCACTCAATATGGGCTGGGCAACGGGATAAGCGCCGCCACGGTAGATGGGTCTGGCTTCGGGTCACCTTACTATCTGTCCCTGGTATTCGGGAAAATAAGGACCCTTTGGGACAATCCGGTGGAGGCCTCCACTATCCTGCGGGTGACCATTTATTTCAAGTTATTAAGGGATGGGCAGATCATAGATACAAAGGTGGAGAAATCCTCGGGTATAGAGTTGTTTGATCAATCCGCCATGAGAGCAATTCTGTCCAGCATCCCCTTCCCACCACTGCCGACCGAATATACCGGGGAATATTTGGGAATTCATCTGGAGTTTGAGTATATTCAATGAAATGACAACTCACCTGCCGATGCTACTTATGACGACAACTGCATGAGAGCATACTTGTTATGATTATATCAGAGATCTTTTTTAAAAACATGAAATTTTTTAAGAAATTTCTTTTCCTTCTTTTGTTTTTTGCTATATTATTGAACCGATCTGAGGAATTGCTGGCTCAGACCGAGATCGAAGCCAA
>JAGMBK010000113.1 GCA_023129805.1 Candidatus Zixiibacteriota bacterium
ATGGCATCTGGTACGTTCAGGGTTCCGGAGCACATTTTGCGGTGGGTTATCTGGATGATTTCGGCGGCAACGATAACTATAGTGCAACCACAAACATGGCAATCGGAGCCGGGCATGATTTCACCATCGGTTATCTAAATGAGCGGGGCGGTAACGACACCTATAATGCTCCCAACCTCTCTTTAGGCGGGGGCAACGCCAATGGCATCGGAATATTCCATGACCACAGTGGAGATGATGTTTATACCACACACGGCGGGACAACCCTGGGCCGGGCGAATGTGTCCAAGAAGGGAGCCAGGGAGTTACTTCACGTGTTCGGAATATTCATAGACGGCGATGGAAATGACACCTACAACGAGGAGTATGCCAAGAACAACACCCGTTGGATCAGCCCGAAAACCGATCCTGAAGGCAAAAATCCGTATGAGATTGGAGTGGGAATCGATTGGTAGGGGCGGGATTCATCCCGCCCGAAGTGCTATATGTGGAGTGTCCGCCTTTAGGCGGACCCAAAAAAAGACCGCGTAGCGAAGCCTTCACGGCTTCGCTTTCGGAGGGATAAACCCTCCGCTACGCCGTTCCGAACGATAACATCACCGCTTAAAGCGTCTTCTGAGAGCCAGAAGGAAAAAGGCCAACGTAACCGGGCTGAGTATCGACTCAACCACAAAGAGCGTATGCCCCCAATTGTCTATCGTGGTGTATTTCTTATCCCTGATGAAAGAAAAAACAGACATGGTATACAAGAAACAAGTGTAGTAGTCATTTAACTTTTCCCAGGTTGGTGCGAATGATTCAATTATACTAAAATCCAATCTATAATTGACAACATCTCCCGTTGGATTACCCCGATCGAGATTAACAGGTTGTATACCAGCAAACATAAAAAGCAAAGGGAAGACCAATAATATTGCCGCTATCCAGCCCAACGGGCGGTAATAACTCTCTCCGTAGTTGCTGAGAGTTTTGTAAAACAACAGCGGAAGCTTCTTGAAGATTGAAGTTTGAGCTTTTCTTGTCATCTCCATTTCGCCGATGTAAAAATCTCCAGCCTCCGAATACCGCAGATTCTCTTCGTAGTTTGCCCGCAACCGCCGATAAAGCTGGGCAATCAATGTGTAATCGGGCTTTTTAGTGCGCGGGTCATGGAACACCTCGTCAAAGACCATGTTCCTGCCTTTGCCCTTTTCCTTATTCCAATCTACATCGGTAAAATGTACCCCACGCAAGTCAGTCTCAAGAAATCTAAACTTACTCAAATCGACCTTTTGGAAGATGACTTTTTCAGGCTTTGAAAACTTGACCGACCTAAAATCGATCTCCTGGTGAAACCCCTTCTTATCGTGTATTTCAGCGTTTATTAACAAAGTGTCTTCGAAGGTAGCATCCGTGAAGTAGGCCTTATCTTTGAAGGCGGCATCCCTGAAGTCAGCCTCACCTTTGAAGGCAGCATATAAGAAGTAAGTCCCACCTTTGAAGACAGCACCACGGAAGCCAGCCTCGCCTTTGAAGCGAGCATTCCAGAAGTAAAGCTCGCCTTTGAAGGCGGCGCCACCGAAGTGAGTCTCACCTCTGAAAAAAGCATCTCTGAAGTTAGCCTCGCCTTTGAAGACAGTCTCCCGGAAGTTAGCCTTACCTGTGAAGGCAGCACCTCCAAGGTAAGCATCACCTTCGAAGAGAGCTCTATAGAAGTCAGCCCCATCTGTGAAGGCAACTCCCCAGAAGTTGGCCCGATCTTTGAAGATAGTACCCACGAAGTCAGCCTCCTTTTCGAAGAGAGAATTGTTGAAGTGAGCTTCGCCTCTGAAGATAGCCTTCTTGAAAGCTACTGGTTTAGAGAACTTCTTTGGAAAAACAACACCTTCCGGAAAAATGAAACGTGTAAGGTCGTGAGCCTTTACAGACACAACGCTGAGAATCTCGTTTAATCCCCTCTGAAACAACGTGACGTCTTTATCGTCCTTCTTAGAATGGAAAATACAATACTCTTCGTCATGAAGGTCACGACCGCAGGGCTTGCCGTCGTGCATTTCTACTTGGCATCTTTTCGTTGTCTCAGACACGTTATTTAGCCCTTAAGTTCTCTTTGCTATTTCTCATGTTCAGCGTGGTTTGTTTGGGTTTTCTTAAACATCAGAAGTAGCTCACTCGCACCGTACGACAGAAGGCGACACTTTTATTATAAGCGCTTTTATCGGTAAGTAAAGAACAAAATTCCTTGCTCTTATGGAGACTTAGTATTATGTTTCTAACAGATCGCCAATATATGGTTGTTCAGACAAAGAGAAAGGAGTGCAAAAATGCAGAGAATCTGGACTGCAGAATACTATTGTCCCCTGTGTAAGCGATCTTTCACGGGCGAGGTCTGGAGTGAGAACATGCGTGAACTGCCAGAAGATCAAAAGGAAAAGATCAAGGAACATTTCTTAAATGATCATAACTTAGAACATCACATTTACTGTTGGAAGTGCAAAAAACATATCAAACTTGAAGAGCTACGCCATCTGATTGCTGTGGGCAGTGATGCAGAACCCCTGTGTGATGAATGCGCGAAAACTGGGCCGCATGGTAAGCTTTAGAGGCGCTGGAGGGCGGAGAGCGTCGTTTACGTTTTCCCCACCACCGCCAGCACATAATTCTCCGTATCCAGATATTTTTCCGCCACCTGCTTGACCTGATCAGTGGTTACTTGCCTTATGCGCTTGATGTATTTGTCGTCGTAATCGTAGCCCACCTCTTTGAATTCATTAACCGACATAAAATATGCCTGGTTTACGCGGGAAAGCCGGTAAAACAGCATACGTCCCCACATCCCATTTTTCGCCTTCTCCAGTTCTTCAGGGCTAACCAACTCTTCTTTCATTTTCTCCATCTCTGCCAAGATTCCGTCTAAAGCCACTTGATAATTTTGCGGTCTGGTGCCGATGGAGGCAACAAACCATCCAAACTGTTTATCAAAATTGGTGGAGGAACCGACCGAATAAGCTAAACCTTGTTTTTCCCTTAAGTTCAAACCCATCCGAGAGGAAAGAATCGAATTCATCACCTTCAAGGCAGCAACATCAGCAGAAAAGATTCCGGGAAGAGATCGGCCCAGGTAAATGTAAACCTGTTCCTTCTCCATAATGTTTTGCGCTTTAACCGGAGCGGTCAACTCTTGTGGTACGGGAATATTGGGAGCGGGGAAATCGACTCTTTGCATATCTTCAAAAGCATTTTGGATTTTGTCCATCATCTGGTCACCAGGAAAATTAGTCACCACCGTGACGATCATATTATTGGGGGAATAGAATTTTTGGTGAAATGATACCAGATCGTCATGCGTTATCGATCCTATGGTCCGGGGGGTTCCCATTATCGTTTTTTCGTAAGGATGATCCTCAAAAAGGGTGGCGTAAAAAAGATCTCTCACGGTCTGGCGCGTGCTCCCTTTTTGTCTTCCCAAAAGCATCATCATCTCTTTTCGAACCTTCTCAATCTCCTCCTCCGGGAAGACCGGATTCTTGACTATGTCCGAAAGAAGCTCAATGCCAAACTCTGCAAATTCGTCGATAGCTTGAAACTTGATGAAGGTATACGAATGGGTGGTGTAAACATCGTCCATGGGTATCCAGGGGTTGTCCACCAGAGTGATCTCCACGCCGATGCTGGAGAGGTCTTCTGATATCTTTTCCGCTGATCTGGTCTCGGTCCCTTTGAGCAACATTCGATTGGTGAAATCAGCAATACCGGTCTTTCCTTCAGGCTCCATGGCCGAGCGGTTTTTTCCCAGGATATTTATGCCCAGAACCTTCGAGTCAGGATTACTCTTTACGATAACGGTCAAACCATTAGGTAATTGTTGCTTGATCACATCCTTTGGGACTGGCGTACCGCAATTCAGCAGACAAAGAATTGAAAGCAAGATGGCTGAAAAACTATAGTTAAACTTTTTCATGTTCTCCCTCCTATTAACGTAGTTGCCCAATTTATTGGGCTTTCTGGAGTGTCAGGCTTCAGCCTGACCTTTTAAGTCCAGCTAAAGTCGAAGATCCCGCCCTGGCGGGGCTGGACACTCCAAATTCGTCTGATATTTTCTATTAATTTATTGGTGCTATCACTGTGGCAATATATTTCGGATCGGAGAAATATTTCTGCGCCACCGTTTGAACCGTCTGGGGGGTAAGCTTCTCCAATTGATCAATATAGGTATCCCAGAATTCCCATCCACAGGTAACCAAAACCGGCGCCACCATCATCCCGTAGAAATGAAGCTTCTCCTCCTGATAATACCGGTGAGTTTTGGAGGAGACTATCACGCCTTGGAGTTGTTTCTCCTCCGGAGGCTTTGAAGCTAACTCCTCCAGCACCTTTACCGTTGAGTCTAAAATTCTCTCCACTTTCTCAGGCGAATTGGTGAGAATTGAGATGTTTAAGGTGGAAAATTCCTTCTGAGTTTCCAAATAGGCTGAAACATGAGTGGCTAAAGGATCTTCTCCTTCGGTCAAAGCCTGCGACAAGGGGGAAGTTTCTCCTAAATTCAGAATCTCGGTCAGCATATCAAAAGCATAGTAGTCCGGATCGTCATATCTGGGAGCATTCAGGCAAAGATTCACATAGGTGTTTCGACTGTCAACCTTCTTATACTTTGCCTCACGATCGGCTGGAGGGATGAACTGAATCTCCGCTTGGGGAGGAAGAGGTCTTTCTGCTATACTGCCGTAGTACCTTTCAATTAACCCTTTCATCTCCTCTGTCTCAAAGTCACCGATGACCAGGGCGATCATGTTGTTCGGCTCATAATAGGTGTGATAGTAGTCGAGTATTTCCTCCTTAGTCAGGCGGGAGATGATTTCATCACTTCCCAGCACCGTTCGGGCGTAGGGCGTGCCTTTGTAGGCTGTAGAGTCGAAAAACTTCTCCACCTGATAGTCAATGTTGTCTTCAGCCTGTTTGATCTCCTCGATCACCACCTTCCTCTCCTTGACAAACTCTTCATCCGGGATTATGGAGTTGAAAAGCATGTCCGACTGAACGGAAAGCCCGGTCTCGATAAACTCATTGGGCATCAAAACCATGTAACAGGTAACCTCCTTGCTGGTGAAGGCGTTGATATAACCTCCCTTGGCTTTGATCCCCTCGGTAATGTCTTCTCTGCTTCTGGTTTTGGTCCCATCAAATAGAAGATGTTCCAGAAAATGGGTAACCCCATTGTTTGCGTCTGTCTCATATTTGCTTCCCGCATTCACGTAAACCATACAGGCGATCATGGGATTGGCATGTTTTTC
>JAGMBK010000114.1 GCA_023129805.1 Candidatus Zixiibacteriota bacterium
GGAGAAAAGCTCCTGACGCAACTATCAACTTCTTTTGAGAAAAATGTTCTTGATAGCGGATACCAGCGTCTCATCTTGATGGGAAAAAACGGTTCTTAAATCCAAAACGAATCTCTCATTTTCAATCCGTCCGATGATAGGAGGAGATTGTTGTCTGAAAAGCTTGGCTTGCTGGTCAGCGGATACCTCAACGGGTGGGTCAACGGTCATTTGACTCAACTGAGATGAAACGGATATTACTATGGTGGGCAGGGTTTCACCGGGGAGGGAGCCTCCCCCTACTGTGCTTTGACTCTTTTGAATGGTAACCTTAATGCCCGATTTTTTTAGCTCATCTGTTATTTTCTCCGCTCTGGTTTGCAAAACCTTCAGTGGAGTGCTGATCATCTGCCAGGCAGGAATCTTTTTGGTAGCTTCCCCTTTAAGATAGTAAAGCAAAACCCTTTCCAGCCCGGCAAGAAACATCTTGTCCAATCTCAAGGCGCGATGCAGGGGGTGCTTTTTAAGAATATCTATATATCTCCTTTTGCCTAAGATTATCCCCGCTTGAGGCGCCCCCAAAAGCTTATCCCCTGAGAAGCAAACCAAATCCGCATCAGCTGAGACAGCCTCAAAAGCCGTAGGTTCATGCGCCAGCTCGAAATCTTCGGTTCTAAGCAAGACCCCACTTCCCAGATCTTCTGCTACACATAGATTGTGTTTCTTTCCCAACTTGACCAATTCGTTTATGGAGGGTCTCTTCACGAATCCGATCATCTTAAAATTGCTCTGGTGAACTTTAAGCAGAAGTGCAGTTTCCGGGGTGATGGTGTTTTCGTAGTCAGATATGGTGGTCTGGTTAGTGGTCCCCACCTCCTTTAGTTTTGCGCCGCTTAAAGCTAATATCTCGGGAATTCGGAAGCCTCCTCCGATCTGCACCAATTCACCTCTTGAGACTATAACCTCCTTGCCTTTCGCCAACGCGGTTAAGATCAAAAGCACAGCCCCAGCATTGTTATTAACAGCTAAGGCGGCTTCTGCTGAGGTTAGAATAGAAAGAAGTCTTTCCACGAAGATTCCTCTTTGGCTCCTTTTCCCTTCCTTCAGATCAAACTCCAGGTTGTTGTAAGTCGCACTGATATTCTTAATGAAAGACAAAGTATCCTGATCTAACGGAGCCCGCCCCAGGTTAGTATGAAGGATAACTCCGGTGGCGTTGATCACCGGCTTTAAAGAGGGAGAGGTTAGTTCAACAGTGATGTTTTTCGCCTTCTGCACTATTTCCTGGGTGGAGATTGTCTCTTTACCCTTTTTCACCTCTTCCCTTATCATCTCCACCGCCTGTTTGACCGCCAGCGCCACCAGGGGATGAGAGAATTCATCGATGTCAGATTGAAGTTGGGGCGACTCCAAAATCTTTTCCACACTCGGAATCTGTCTTAATTTCTCCTGGATCACATTTTCACCTGAATCCGGCATTTCTCATCCTCTACTATTTCACCGATCACCATTGAATTGAGCACACCCCTGGAGGTCAAAACATCCAAAAGCTTTTTCTCTTTCGCTCTGGAAACTGATATGAGCAATCCTCCGGAGGTTTGAGCATCGGATAGAATCAGTTTCGCTTCATCGGTAATCTCTTTATCCCAATCGACTTTATTCTGCAAAAATTTAAGATTGGCTAAAGTTCCGGCCGGAACTGCCTTTTGTTTTGCCAGCTCCCAGGCAAAATCGATCACCCGAACTTTTGATAGATAGATTTTTGCTCCTGTTTTTGAAGCATGAACTAACTCGTGCAAATGGCCCAAAAGCCCATAGCCGGTGATGTCTGTTGCGGCATTGATACCTACCTCTAACATTGCTTCCGCGGCGGATTTATTTAGAAAAGTCATTATGCTGACAGCTTCTTTCACTACATTTTGGTCGACTAAATCCTTTTTGATGGCCGTGGTTATGATCCCAATCCCCAAAGGCTTGGTCAATACCAGGGAATCCCCGACTTTAGCATCAGCATTGCTGATTATCTTATCCGGATGAATTATCCCGGTTACCGCCATTCCATATAGCGGCTCCTTGGTTTTAAGAGTATGTCCCCCTATTATAACCACATCCGCCTCTTGGGCTTTGTCTGCGCCTCCTCTTAGGATTTCTTGCACGGCGGATAAAGGCACAGTCGCTTGAGGAAAACCAAGAAGATTCAGAGCCGATAAGGGCTTTCCTCCCATGGCGTAGACATCACTTAAGGAATTAGCCGCGGCGATTGCTCCGAAATCATAGGGATCATCTACCACCGGCGGAAAAAAATCCACTGTTTGCACCAAAGCTAAATCTTCTCTGATTTTGTATATACCAGCATCATCCACGGAGTTGAAGCCGACCAACACATTGGGATTATCTATCTTGGGCAAATGACCCAGCACCTGGGTTAAGTCCTCCGGACCACATTTTGACGCTCACCCAAAACTGGATGCCAGACTGGTCAGTCTGATTTTTTCTTTTGAGTCCATTTTGCTTCTCGCAAAAGATTAAGATTTCCGTGCCTGCCAAGTCCCCTGACTTGGGAGGTAAATCTCGTCAGGTCAGGGGACTCACAAACATAATAAAATCGTTTATTTCATGCTTTATTTCATACGGCATTTTCCCAAAGGCAGATCTAAAGATTGTCCATGAACTCCTTTGGAGTGACTTTTGCTTGCCTGAGAATTCCCTTAAGCGTCCCAATTTTAAGTTCGGGATGAAGTGGAACTACACAACCTACCTCACCCTCTTTTGTTTGCCTTTTAAGAACCACGTGACTTCCTCGGTGTCTTACTTTTTCAAAACCGAGTCTTCTCAAGGCGCGGATGGCTTGATCTCCAGAAACTTTTCGTAACTTAACCATCAGATGTAACCTCAAATGTGGTAAGTATAGGTTTCTCGACCTTGGTAAGAGGAAACTCCTCTAAGTAAAGTTCTGTGGCTTCTTTGAGGTTGACAATCGCTTCCTCAATTGTATAACCCTGGCTGACCGTTCCCACCTCAGGACATTCTGCCACATACATATCCTCTTCTTTGTGCAGAACTGCAGTAAAAGTTAGAGTAGCCATCGTTTTTCTCCTCTCAAATCACAATAGACATCCTTCAAATTCTTCTCAAAAAACTCAGTCTGGTTTTCGCAGGCTGACGTTCGTCCTGCCCTTCGGTCCTGCCTCGCACTGATCCCGCCTTTGGCGGGAGAAGTGAGACCTCAGGGTCGAAGGAAAGGACTCAGTCCGAAGGAAGCCTGCGGCTACCTACAATAAATATCTTCCGTGCCTGCCAAGTCCCCCGACTTGGCAGATGAACAATTAACCGAATATCAACACAACATTTTTCTCAGGCTACCAAATTGGTATTTTAGAAGAGCTAAAGAACCCGGTGAGCAAAATGATTTTTCCTTATATCTCGATTATCTTTCCCACGCCATTTGAAATGAAATCCTCCTTGTATTCTTCTTTAAACAGTTCTCTGGTTCTATCTCCGGAACAGTGGCAAGGGGCGGCTTTTTTCACGCCCAACTCCCTGAAGCTTTTTATTATATCTCTTAATTTAGAATCACCAACTCCCCCTAAGTGAAAACCGCCTAAAACCAGATAGATATCCTCGTTGGTTATCTTTTTAGCTTCTCTTAATATTTCCACAATCCCTGGATGAGCACAGCCGGTAATCACCACCAAGCCCTTTTCTGTTTTCACTATTAAAGACTGCTCACCTATCCAGGTGCCCAATTCGCCGGTAGTGCTTACATTTTCATATATCCTTACCGGATCACTCACTTCAACCACATTTGCCTTGTATGATTTTACCCCATTTTTAAAATCGTTGGGAAATGATTTCAAAAGATAAACACTAAGATTTGAATTGATTTCTAATATCCCTTGCAGTCCGCCGGTATGATCTCCATGAATATGTGAGAGCACAATCGTATTTATGGTTTTTGGATCTATACCCAATTTCTGCATATTATAAAGCAAGGTTGAGCTTTCTCCGCCGGTATCAAAAAGAATATTTTTGTCTTCCACTTTCACCAGACAGGAAAACCCCCATCCTGTCTTCAATTCAGGATTGTGCTCATAGTTGTCATAGAGGGTGATTAAAGTGACTTTTGCTTGACTTGATTCCATTTTGATCTTCTCCGTTTTTTTTGTTTTTTTGCAACCCCAAAATGAAATTAACAAAAATATTACGATGAAGGGTATAAATGGGAATAACTTTTTCATAATACTTTCAAACTAATTAACGAGACCTCTTGACAATGCCCTAAAATTAAAATAAACGGATGGGAAAGGAATCAAATCCAAATAGAAAAATAGGCATTAGCATTATCAAATATTCTTAAGAAACTCTATTTCATCTATCTCTGCGTCTCTCAAAGCACCCTTCAAAGTCCACCTATCGATTTCCTTATGATCCGGAAATACGATAACCGTTCCGTCTGGACGCTGCATTTTTACATGGCTTCCTTTACGGTGAACCACTTCAAATCCCATCCTCTTTAATGCCGCTATGACCTGGCGACCGGAAAGAAGCGGTAATTTGGGCTTCATAAATTCAACTCGCAAAGCTTATGTTTTTCGTCTTCGACAACATCTTCAGGGTTCGGTTCTAAATATAGCTCTATCGCTTCCCGAATATTCTTTAAAGCCTCCTCTTCTGTTTTGCCTTGAGACCAACATCCTTTCAGGGACGGACAATGAGCAACGATAAAACCGTCTAACCCTTTTTCTAATACCACCTTTAGCTTCATAGATATCTCCTTCAGTCTTGCAGGTCAAGCATTCCTGTAAAAGGCGGAATGCTTGACAAATCTACGAATTCTTTTCGACTCTTCTGGTAAGGATTAATTTATACATTATCTTTTTACTTTGTATTTCTTTTTAAAATCTTCGAAGGAAATATAATCGCCTCTTTCTATTTTCTTTCGTTCTTTCTTAAGTTCTTTTGGCAGGTTGGGGTTTTCGGTCAGAAGCTGAATAGTTTCTTTCATGCTTTCATATTCCTTCAATGAAATTATGACCATTGGTTTGTTGGTTTTTATTGTGATAGTATCCATTTTTAACCTCCTTGCAATTTTGATAACACCTTCAATACAATACAATAGAAAGACTCAACTTCAACTTATTGAAAAATTTTAGCGGAAGGGGTGGGAATCGAACCCACCTCCCCCCGGACCAACCGAGGGGACCACGGATTTGAAG
>JAGMBK010000115.1 GCA_023129805.1 Candidatus Zixiibacteriota bacterium
CCGCTTTGAACTGCACCCCCGCCACTATTAACGGCGGGATAGCACCGATGATGGGTCCCACAAAGGGAATTAAATTCAACACCCCGGCTAAGGGACCCAAGATATAAGCATAATTAACACCTATGATCAGAAGTCCCAGGGTGAAAATTATTGCCAGGGCAAAGGAGGTGCCAAACTTGACTAAAAGAAAACCTTGAATCTGTTGGCTTATCTCCTCTAAAATCTCTGTCCCGGTCTCCTCCTTCGATCTGCTAAAGGCTCGAATCAACTTCTTCTTCAGCATGTCCTGATCATTAAGAATAAAGAAGGTCAAAAACAAAACCAGAAGAAGGCTGAACATAAAAGATATGGTAGAGCTTATTCCCCGGAACAGATACTTGGTCACGCCTGAAAAATCCTGCAGTTGAAAACTTGTTAGATCTAAGTCTTTCGCCTGGGGGAAAAACTCCTGGTATGTGTTCAAAAACTTGGTGGAAAACTCTACGATGGTATTCCAGTATAAAGGAAGGTCTTCAATCAAGCTGTTTGCCTGACCAAAGAGGAAATACCCGATCACTACTATGATGAAAAAGCTTATTATCAAAACCAAAATGACCGCTAAAGCATGAGGGATTTTTATTTTTTTCAAAAGGGAGATGGCCGGACTTAAGATGTAGGCAAGCGAAACAGCAATTATGACCGGAATGACAATGGGGCTGGCGAAATATAGGAATGCCGTAGCCGCTGCCACAGCCACAAAGGGAAGAGCAACATTTTGCAAAGGAAGATATTGTTTGGATTCGTACATAAAAGGCGTTTAAAGTTTAAGGTTCAAAGTTCAAAGTTGAAAACATTCGTATGAATGCATACGCATCGGCTTCTTCTAACTGAATTGGAATTTATCTTAATGTTTCAACCATTTTAAAAGTTTAGATAAAGGTAAGATGTTGATCACATCTTCTAGGTCTATCCAGCCTCTTTTTGCGGTGGCTATGCCGAAGCTGATCCAGTCCAGATGACTGTTCCGGTGAGCATCGGTGGAGATGGCTATTTTAACTTCCTTCTCTTTTGCCTTGCGACAGTTAAGGTCCGAAAGATCCAATCTCTCCGGATAGGCATTGAGCTCCAGAGCCTTCCCACATGCTTTGCAGGCATCCATGACCTTGTCCATATCTACCTGATAAGGCTCCCGCTTCCCGATAAGCCTTCCGGTAGGATGAGCGATTATATCCACATGTGGATTCTCCACAGATTTTACGATCCTTTTTGTCATCTCCTCCTCAGTCTGGCTGAACTTGGTATGAACCGCCGCCACCACTATATCCAGCTCCTTTAATATATCATCATCCAGATCGAGCTTACCATTGGATCTGATATCCACCTCAATCCCTTTCAGTATTCTAAAATTCTTACCACCCTTTCTTTGTGCCATTTTCTTGTTCAGCTTATCAATCTCCTCCATCTGCCTCTTTAGCCTCTGAGGGGTAAGTCCGTTGGTGATGCCTACGGTGGGAGAATGATCACAGATGGCAATATATTGATAACCTCTTTTTTGTGCCGCCTTTGCTATCTCCTCAATAGAGTTATTTCCATCAGTCCAATCGGTATGGACATGAAGGTCGCCTTTCAGGTCCTTCAATTCAACTAAATGAGGAAGCTGGTTTTCTAAGGCGGCTTCTATCTCCCCTTGATCCTCTCTCAACTCTGGAGGGATGAAGGGAAGTCCCACAGATTTGAAGACTTCGTCTTCTGTCCTTCCGGCAATGCTTTTCTCTCCCCGAAACACTCCATATTCGTTTATCTTCAGTCCCTTCTCCACCCCCAGGGATCTGATCCTTATGTTATGGGCTTTGGAGCCGGTGAAATAGTGCTGAGCCGCTCCAAAGCTTTCCGGCTTGACCACCCGGAGATCCGCCTGGAAACCATCTTTGGTCATGATGCTGGATTTAGTGTTTCCCTTTGTCACCACCTTTGCGGTCTGGGGAAGATTGACAAAGGCATCCATCACCTTTTTGGACTTATCAGAGGCGACCAGGATATCAGCATCTGCTATGGTCTCTCTCATGCGCCTCAAAGAGCCTGCCAGGGTGATCTGTTTTATCTCTTTGACATCTTTAAGCTCCCCTAAAATATCTTGTGCCCGGGGATAGATGAAAGCCAAAGGAAACCTCTCCTTATATTTTTGCACCTGTTGGATTCCCTGAAGGATATTTTGTTCCACCTTCTCCCCCAGACCAGGGAGCTCTTTTAAGCGTCCTTTTTCTGCCGCCTTCTTTAGCTGTGCTGTTGTCTTTACCCCCAACTGGTCATATACCAGTTTAGCGTGCTTTGGACCCACGCCGGGAATTTTAAGAAATTCAGTCAAGGGAGCATATTCGGACTTTTTCAAATCTTCATAGTATTTTAACTTACCCGTCTCTAAAAGCTCTTTGAGCTTCTTGGCGATCCCTTCTCCAATTCCGGGAAGTGCTTTGATTTCATCTTTATCTTCCAGAGAGGAAAGTTGATAGGTGAGGCCCTCCAAAGTTTGAGTGGCCTTGACATATGCTCTGATCTTGAACGGATTTTCTCCCTGAATGTCTAAAATCTCAGAGATGTGAACCAGTATCTGGGCGATTTCTTGATTGGTCATTTAAAAGTAATTTCCTTTTACCTCTCCCCCTTTTGTTCCCCTCTCCATTTCATGGAGAGGGGGATTCAGGGGGTGAGGTCTATTTACCAATCAGCTTCTTAAACTCCTCCTCATTTATAGTCTTCACCCCCAATTTCAAAGCTTTATCATATTTCGATCCAGGGTCTTCACCGACCACTACAAAATCAGTTTTCTTGCTGACTGAGGATGAGATCCTTCCTCCCAAATCCTCGATCATCTTCCTGGCTTGGTCTCTGGTGAAAGAATCCAATCCCCCGGTGAGAACAAAGGTCTTACCTGAAAGAGGGGTCTCTTTTGCTTCTACCTTTTCTGTCGGAAATCTCACTCCGCCATTTTTGAGCTTCCCCAGAATTTTCAGATTCTTGGGATTGTGAAAGAAATTATAGATGCTCTCCGCCACAATGGGTCCAATCTCATGCACTTCGGTCAGATTCTCCACTGATTGTTTAGCCAGATTATCTATAGACTTAAAATTTTTTGCCAAGACAGAAGCCAGATGGTATCCCACGTTTCTTATGCCCAGAGCATAGATCAGATTGGTAAGGCTGGGATTTCTGCTTTTGTCAATGGCATTCAGAATATTCTCTGCCAGCTTATCTCCCATCCGATCCATCTTCATCACGTCTTCTTTTTTAAGGAAATACAGATCCGCCTGGTCGGAGATGAGCTTTTTGTCCACCATCTGTTCTAAATGTTTGTATCCCAAGCCGTCCATGTCCATAGCTCCCTTGGAGACAAAATGCGCTAAGTTTTCCTTGATCTGAGCAGGACAGGCGATTCCGGTACAGCGGTGAATTGCTTCTCCTTCTGGTCTTTCTACTTTGGAGCCACATACTGGGCATTTGTCGGGCATAACAAACTTTCTTTCCTTGCCGGTCCTTTTCAACTCCACTACCTTCACCACCTCGGGGATCACATCTCCTGCCCTCTGAATCACCACCTTATCACCTATGCGCACGTCTTTTTTCTTGATCTCATCCTCGTTATGCAAGGTAGCTCGACTCACCTCCACTCCACCTACTCTGACCGGCTCCAGAATTGCTACCGGAGTCAAAGCGCCTGTCCTACCAACGCCAACTAAAATATCCTTCACTCTGGTGGTCTCCTGTTGAGGGGGGAATTTCCATGCCACTGCCCAGCGCGGACTGCGAGAAAGCTCACCCAATCTTTCCTGAAGTTCGAATTCATTAACCTTGATTACCAGCCCATCTATTTCATAAGGCAAACGGTTTCTTATCTCCACTAATTTATTATAGTAGCTTTCCACCTGATCGACATTCTCACAAAATTCCACATACTGGCTGATCTTGAAGCCCAACTCTTTCAAGTACTGGATGCTATCCCAGTGATTTGAAAGTCTTTTCCCTTCCACCCTACCTGTTCCATAGGCAAACATATTGAGTGGCCTTAAGCTGGTGATTTTGGAATCGAGTTGTCTGACTGAGCCGGCGGCGGCATTTCGAGGATTGGCAAAGGAAGGCTCGCCTGATCTCTCCCTTTGCTTGTTTAATTTCTCAAAGTCATCCTTATTTATTATGACCTCCCCCCTGACCTCAATTAAGTCCGGCAGGTTCTTTCCTAAAAGCCTGAGGGGAATGCTCTTTATGGTTTTTAGGTTCTGAGTTACATCCTCACCCACCACCCCGTCTCCTCTGGTTGATCCTATGGCGAAGATTCCTTTCCAATACACTAACTCCACCGCCAGGCCATCGAATTTTGGCTCCACGGTGTATTTGATTCTTTTCTCGTTCGCCTCTGAAAGCTCCAGCACTCTTCGATGAAAATCCAGAAATTCAGCCTCCGAGGCAGCTTTGTTCAGGCTCAACATGGGAAGGCTGTGCCGGACTGTTTTGAATTCGTCCAGCGGAGCAGCTCCCACCCTCTGTGTGGGGGAATCCGGGGTGACAAGCTCAGGATACTTTTTCTCCAGTTCGGCCAGCTGGTCGAATAATCGGTCGTATTCGGCATCGGAGATATCCGGGCTGTCCAGAACATAGTAACGATAGTTGTGATAGTTGATCTGCTCTCTTAAGCTTTTTATCCTTTCTATTATTTTTTTGTCAGGTTTGCTCATTATGTTCGATGAAGCTTGCCGCTTAAATGGTTTACCAAGCGCACCCGCATCTTTGCCTTCTGAATTCAGTTTTTAACTTTAAACTTTGAACTTTAAACTCTAAACTTTCTATCCTCCTCTCCTTCCCTTGGTCCCTCCTATGAATTTTTCTTTTCTTTTTCGGTCGAAAAGATGCTTCCCCTTTTGGATCATACTTTTCTTGAAATCCTTGAGTTTTTCCTTGTGTCGCGCCTCCTGAACCCGTTCCTGTTTGAGTCGTTCATGCTTCACCTTGCCCGGACGTTCAGCCTCTTCTTTCGGCTCCTCCTCTTTCTCTTCTTTTTTCCCTTCTTCTGGCTCTTCGGACATGATTCACCTCCGGTTTGAATTGTTCCCTTACCTAAAATTTAACCCATTATGCAGAAGAAGTCAATCATTTAAATACTTATAAAACTTGGGTC
>JAGMBK010000116.1 GCA_023129805.1 Candidatus Zixiibacteriota bacterium
CAGGATGAACCCCTCTCCATTTTATGGAGAGGGGGTTAGGGGGAGAGGTAAAAAACTGCAGTGCTTATAACTTTGGTAAAGTTATCTTTTTCTGTGCCTGGTATTTCCCTTTTTTATCTTTGTATGAGATTTCGCAAATCTCATCTGCCTCCAGAAAAATTATCTGGGCAATTCCCTCGTTAGCATAGATTTTGGCAGGGAGTGGAGTGGTATTGGAAATTTCCAATGTGGCGTAACCTTCCCATTCCGGCTCAAAAGGGGTGACATTTACAATAATCCCGCAACGGGCATAGGTGGACTTTCCCAGGCAGATGGTCAAAATATTTCGGGGAATTTTAAAATATTCCACTGTCCGGGCCAGAATGAATGAATTAGGGGGGATAAGGCAAAATTTCCCTTTTACATCCACCAACGATCTAGAGTCAAATTTCTTGGGATCCACGATGGTGGTATTGACATTGGTGAAGACTTTGAACTCGTCTGCCACCCTGATATCATACCCATATGAAGAAAGCCCATAAGAGATAATGCCTTTTTTTATTCGGTTCTCTGAGAATGGCACAATCATCTTGTGCTTTTTTGCCATCCTTCTGATCCACCTGTCCGATTTAATTGGCATAACGCTCGATGAACTAAAAATTAAAAATGTAAAGTTGGTTCGGGGTGCCCTCACCCCGAACCATAAATGTTGCGGGGTAGGGTACCCCGCAACAACAGTGGATCCACTTGTCCGACTTTATTGGCATGTTTTAATAAAATAAAAATTAAAAATGCAAAATGAAAAACTACAATGCAAAATTCAAAATTAGGCTGAGAATCAATATGTCGTCAAGGTAACAGAGGAACATTGTTTATCCAAATAAAAGAGAGGTAATTAGAGTCAATTCATAGCAACCGATTGGAAAAATAAATATATAGAGTGATCCAAAAATAACAATCCGAAGTGTTTTTTTGTTCTCACCTGGAAAACATTTCTCAAGAGCGTAGATAAGAACATTACCGAGGAGTAACAACAGGAGAAGACCCAAGAGAAAAAATATGCCACATAAAACGGCCTTTGATATATGGAATATTATTTCAGCCATTTTCTCCTCTTTTACTCAAACTTTTTCCACGCCCAGACTACTTAAAAGTTGGTTCGGGGTGCCCTCACTATTAGTGTCCCCAAGATTTTAAAGTATGGACAAGGCTTGTCCTTCTCTACGTAGCGCCCGACCCTTGTTTACCCTGAGCATAGTCGAAGGGTGTCGGGCGTTTGTTTTTTGCGTCCGACAGAAACGTCGGACGCTAGTCACCCTCTCTCCTGGTGGGAAAAGGGGTATTGTTTGTGGTAACGGAAATTTTGTCTTTTGCTATTTTTCTTAACCTCCGGGACAATGTGCCCGAGACGAACAAAAGAGACAAACTATTGAAATCGAAAGAGAATCTTGGGGACACTTGTGGTGCCCTCGCCCCGAACCAGAAATAAGGAGTGCGACAACTTCGTTGTTGCATGCGAAAACGAAGTTTTCGCACTCCCATACGCATGTTGCGGGGTAAGGGCTTGCCCTGAGGGCGAAGGCCGAAGGGTACCCCGCAACAACGGTTTTGTCCTTTACCATTTCATAATGTTTATGTTGTCCACGTTAATGCCTTTGAAGTTTCTATATATCAAAAGCACGATAGCTAAACCGACCGTGGCTTCCGCCGCGGCGATGGTTATGACAAAGATGGCGAATATCTGTCCCACAAAATCGTTGGGGGTGACAAACTTTGAGAAAGCCACGAAGTTGATATTAACCGCATTGAACATAAGCTCGATGGACATCAGAATGCCGATGGCGTTTCTGCGGGTTAAGACCCCGAAGATTCCGATACAGAACAGTATGGTGCTTAAAGTCAAATAGTGATTTAGACCAACCAAAATCTACTCCCTCCGGGCGATGATTATCGCCCCGATTAAAGCAGTTAACAAGACCACCGACACTACCTCAAAAGGCAGAACATATTTGGTCAAAAGTAGCTTGCCTATGCCAACCGTGGATTGAACCTCGGCAACCTCATAAGACAGCTTCCAGGCTGTTCTGCTCAAGGTGAAGATAGTAGCGACCAAAAGCGCGGCAACGATTATGATTCCGGGAATAACCTGTTCATTGGATTGCCTGATTTTGGCATTGTAAAGCTTGGCTGTGAGCATGATGGCGAAGATCATAAGTATGGTGATGGCTCCCACGTAAATTAAGACCTGAACTGCTGCCAGAAATTCCGCCGAAAGAAGTATATAGATTCCAGCTACACCAAAAAAGCAAAGCACCAAAAACAGAGCACAATGGAATATGTTTTTAAGGCTGACCACCATCACGGCTGAACCTAAGATGATGCCAGTCAGTATGTAGAAGATGGCAGCCGGAATTCCAGTTAGCAATTTCGAGTTCCTTTTATTTTTCCCCCTCACCCTTTTTCCCTCTCCCCGCTGGGGAGAGGGAGACTTCTTTTCCTCTCCCCTCTGGGGAGATGCGTATGCATGCTTCGCAGGACTAAGGTGAGGGGCTACCTATTTGTAAGTCAAGTATGCCCGCTAAGACTGTTTGACACTACCACGTTGGTCAAGGGTGCCCTTCAGGGTGAATCCTTCAGGATGAACCCTCGCCCTTGACCTTTTTCTCTTTAAGTATCTTTCTTCTTCGGTAATGTATATTTAACATAGTTATACTCGTCTAATAGCTTGGCTAACGTGTAGTTATGTCCTTCTTTCTTGATTCCATTTATGGCTTTCTTGGGGCTACCATGGTGCTTTTTTATGTAGCTTTTTATAACGGCTTTTGCTTCATTTTGCATTAAAGGTAAAAAACAATAAGCATACTCTGTTCCAGTAAATTTATCGTTTTTAGGTTTCTTCCATCCGTCTTTCTTCTGTTTCCTCCATATTCTGTTTCTAATTTCTTTATCCCACATGACAAAAAGTTCAGGAAGAATGGTGTGGATAATTTTGGAAGCATCGGTACGTTCGGATCTATTTTTTTTACCACACCTTGCGGCTAAATTAAAGATTTTTTCAATACATCTTTTCGTTTTTTCGTTCTCAAGGTCTATTTGATCTATGCTTTTATTTTTCAATTCTTTAATATCGCTATGTATTTGTTTGAAGCATTGATTTAATTTTTTTACATTCCCCAAAAAGTGCGGGTCCCAACTGCGGATAAAGTAGCGAAGTTTCTTAATTTCATATTCGCGGACATTTCCATTCTTACACCAGAAATCACCTTTGCTGTTCATATATCCATCATAGAAGAAATATCGAGGTTCTGATTTGATGAACTTCTTGTGGGCGTCCAAAAGTGTCTTACACTTCATTTTTTAATCCTCCCACTTGGCTATTGTGTCAGAACAGGTGTCAAGCAGGCTTCGCCATGCTTGACCTACTGATACTCCTGAGTTGGGGCAGGGGAAAAACTCCTACCCCAACATTAAAGCATTTATTGATATTCCTTTCCTATCTCAGCTAATTTCTCCTTATTGTAAATCAACTCTTTCTTATCATAAACTGAAAACTCATACAAGGGAACCAATTTTATGGCTTTTCCCTTTACCGGACAGGTCTCTTCACACAATCCGCAATAGATGCACAGGCCAGTGTCCACCTCAAAAACCTCAGCCACCCTTTTTCCGCTCTCGTCCTTGGTGGCGGAAAATTTTATGGCATTGTTGGGACAAATTTTGTAGCACAAGCCGCAAGCGATGCACTTGAGTTTGTTGGTCTGGGGATCAGTGAGAAGCACCACGCATCCGCGGGACCGCTCTGGCATGGTCCATCTTTCTTTGGGATACTGTAAGGTGATAGCGTGTTTTCCCAGATGCTTCACCGTCACGGTAAGTCCCAGAATCAAATTATATATTCCCGAATATATGGTTTTAATTAAAGCCATGATCTTAAGCAAAAAGTCCGGTTAAGATTAAATTTAAAAATGCCAGGGGCAACAGAAACTTCCAGGCAAAATCCATCAATTGATCCACCCGGACGCGGGGATAGGTCCATCTAAACCACATGATCACAAGGATTATTCCAAAGGTCTTAATAAAGAACCACATCCAGGAAGGAAGCCAAGGTCCGTTCCATCCTCCCAAAAAGAGGGTGGTGGCAACAGCGCTTATGGCGAAAAGATTGGTGTATTCGGCAAAGAAGAACATGGCGAATTTCATTCCGCTGTATTCGGTGTTATAACCTGCCACCAACTCCTGTTCCGCCTCCGGTATGTCAAAGGGAGTCCGGTTCACCTCGGCTATGGCGGCGGTTAAATAGACCAAAAACCCAATGGGTTGTCTGATGATATACCAATCCCAAAAATGTGCCTGCGATTTGACTATCGCCACCATGGAGAGAGATTGTGCCAGAAGCACCACGCCCAACACGGACAAAGTCAGAGGGACCTCATAGCTTATTATCTGTGCGGCTGATCTGAGTCCCCCCAGAAGAGAATATTTATTGTTAGACCCCCACCCCGCCATCAAAAGTCCCACCACGGTGAAGGTAGTGATGGCTAAGATATATAATATCCCGATATTAAGATCCCGCACAATGAGCCCTCTGCCGAAGGGAATGCATACATACACCATAAAAGCGGAGGCGAAGATCACTATGGGAGCTATCACAAATACCGCTTTGTCCACCTTAGCAGGGACTATGTCCTCCTTCTGGATTAGTTTCAGCCCATCCATCATGGTCTGTATCCATCCGTGCCAGCCGGTTCGCATGGGACCGAATCTGACCTGCATATGGGCGGATACTTTTCTCTCCCACCAGATCAGAAACAAAACTGCCAGGGAGATGAAGGCAATGATAACCACTGCCACCAGCAACATGGAGAGAAGGTCCAGCCAGAAGTGGGGAATGCCCCATCGGATGAACAATCCTTCCAGCCAGAAGTAAACTGCCTTGAAAACCTTATCTAATTCAAACAATAACTCTCTCCCGATGTTGCGTAGTTGCCCGATTCATCGGACCTTGTGTCTATCTATCCACGTCCGGCATGATCACGTCTAAGCTCGCAAAGATAACCACCAGATCTGCGATCTTCCAGCTTCTGACCATCCTATTGCTGGGGCGGGGGTTGAACCCCCGCCCCTTTTGCGGACAGGGGTACAACCCCTGT
>JAGMBK010000117.1 GCA_023129805.1 Candidatus Zixiibacteriota bacterium
TTGGTCCCGATGGCACGATCTATGTTATTGCAGCCAATGGATACGTTGACGGTGATCTATACGCTCTGACCAGCAGCGGAACGCTTAAATGGAATGCTGGTAATTCACCCGCGGCACATAGTGTTGCTATAGCCTCAGATGGAACTATTTACTTTTGTGGCGCAAATCCACTCCCACAGGGGAACTTCACTGCGATGAATCCAGATGGTTCCATAAAATGGACCCTTGATATACCAACAGGCGCTGGTTCTCCCCTAATCGGTTCGGATGGCACGATTTATGTATCCGGAGGAAATACAATGTATGAAGGAGCTGTACTCACCGCTGTATATGGCTCTTCCCCTCTGGCATCATCTTCCTGGCCCAGAGCACGCCATGATAACAGCAACACAGGAAGATATGGGGGATATTGATTAGGGTATGCAGGCGGTATTTATTACAGAGTTTTTGATTAACTAATCGGCACATGAAATAGATGGGAGGATAATCACCTCTTTTGAGACACATAGAATGTAGAGGCAAAGCTTCAGCTCCACCCAGAGTGAGGGCGAATCTGAAGATTCGCCCCTACATTTTCTGCCGCTGGGCGAGAAGGATAATACAGATTTTATATAGAGTCACGTTCTTAATTCTCTATTCCCTTCTGTGCAGGGATGCCAAATTTGAAAGGATGTTTTATTTCTTTTACCTCGGAGACTAAGTCGGCAAGCTGAATAAGTTTTTTGGGAGCGCCTCTTCCGGTGAGAATCAGGTGAAGATCAGGAGGCTTTTGCTGAATAAGTTCAGTCACCTCTTGAACGGTGAGAAGCTTTTTATCTAAGGCGATATTGATTTCATCCAGAACGATGATATGGTATTTTTTGGATAAGATTTGATCTTTTGCAAACTTCAAGGTTCGTTTAGCGGCTTTCACATGTTCTTTAAAGGGAAATCTGTCACCTTCTATTTTAACGTATCCTTTCCCCATGGTTTTGATTTCGATCCCGCAATCGAACTTCTTGACGAATTTTAACTCACCGTATCTTTTAAAGCTTTTTATGAATTGAATGATTAGAGTCTTTTTTCCATGTCCTGCCGCTCGCAATGCCATGCCCAAAGCGGCGGTGGTTTTTCCCTTACCGTCACCCGTATAAACTATCACTAATCCCTTGGTCTTTTTATTTTTCATTATTTTGAAGGCTGGAATTCTCGATAGGAAAAGGCTCCCACGACCCAATTCTTTGAACTGGGTATCAAAAAACTTGAAGAGGGCTCTGAAAAAGTTAAATGAGGTTCACTCTGAAGGGAAAGGTTTTTGCTGGAGTGTCAAGCTTTAGCTTGACCCGTCCTATGGATCTCATTTGAGTCAACTGACCTGTAGAAAATCTCTTGTCCGCAGGATCCCCACCTTTGGCGAGGAAAAGACAATGAACTTTTACATGGTCCCGCCAAAGGCGGGACACTCCAAATTCTTTCCTCCTTATGGTTTTTCAGAGGCTTCTTGAAGCACTTTTCGGACTTATGAATCTACCCCACGCCCAAGGCAAGGGTTGATCCCTTTTCTTTTGTTTCTTATCTATTTGCTACTGCCTGGATGATGTTTTCGTCTACACTAAATTTCTTCAAAAACGCCACACGTTCCGTCTTCATCTTCTCCACCCAGGTTTTGTATTCATCGCCTCGACCTCTGCTTTCATAAAAGATCTTTGGATTTAAAATCTCTTTTGGCACTTTGCTTAGAAGCTCCGCATTCTCCGGAGCATCCACATCCACGATCTCGTATCCAAAGTCCGGGTCCTTCTTCCACTTTATATTTCCAGATAGCATAGCTTCAAGCATGGCAGAGGAATGACGAATTTTCACTTTGAGCGCATTCCCCTTTTCTTCATCTCTCTGGTCTCCGCCTATGTATCCGGTATTCATCAGCCAGGTTTGCAAGCCCTCTAACTTGGCAGCCAGCTCGCTGAACCTTTTGGCCTGCAGTCCAAATGGGCTGGGGAAGAATGGTTGGGTAAAGGGAGAGCGGGTCTTGCCTCTCTCTTTGCCTGCCGCGGAGGTCTTTGAGGTTTCACCCAACATGAAGTAACCGGCTGCCAACTCCGGAGTGTGAAGACGAACGATTCCCGGGACAGCCGCATCCGGGCCCTCATCCCGGTTAAGAATTCCCAGTGATTTCAGGGGCGGAATATCATCAAAGCTTGCGGCATCTTTTATTGCCTTCATGGGAATGATGGATCTGCCATTCTGCGTCCAAACGGTGAAATCCCATCCATCCTCAGGAATATCATACTCGTCAACCACATCATCAATTTTCGTCTTTCCACTGATAAAGGCTTCCACATTATCTGGCGGAGCGCCCGTGCCGATGAGCATATCCTTAAGCCGCTCCACATCTTCAGGAGTGAGCCGCACCTTGCTAAAATCGTAGGTTCCATCCGCATTGGGAAAAACGTTCTCCACCCAGGCATCCGGATGAATGGAGCCAGCGTATAGCACCGGCTCTGATTCTTTGGTGAGCCCAAAGGTCTTGGCGAAGCAACCATTTTCCGTTATGGTGAGAGAGCCGTCGGGCCACATTACGATCATGTCGTCCTGAATAGGTTGAGCCAGTTCACCCTGCTTGCTGAAGGTCGTGGTAGTCTTGCCCGTACCGGAAAGACCCATGATCCCCATGGTCATGGCTTTTCCATCGATGGTCACTTTCTTGGCGCCGGCATGAAGAACCAAACCACCCAATCCATATGCGTAGTGATTCAGCATTCGCAAGGCACCCTTCTTGGTCTCGCCGAAATAATCCGATCCTATCACATAAGTGGTCCAGTTCTGTAGGTCCACCAGCATAGCCAGGTTGCCCGGCATATCCTCAAGGCCCAGTCCCGCGGTGAAAACCAAACGAAACTTTGGCTTGAACGGTTGGGTGAGCTGTTCTTTGGTTTCAATAGCAGAACGGGGAAACGCAAGCACCTGCTGCATCCCCGCCAGATTGGCTGCCTCCAGGGTATATAGCCACTGTATGGGAACCGCTCCTTTGCCATATCCATAATACGCGTTGATTGCGATAAGCGTTCCCTGCTTCTCGATGAAGGCTTTCTGCCTTTCTATCAACTCGCTCGCTTTAGCTGGATCAATTATGCCTCCGGAGAAGTTGTTTTTTTCCGATTCCGGTGCAATGCAGTAAGTTAACTTGGCCTTCCTGGCCTTAAGTCTGGTAATCTTGTCGATGTTGCCGTAGGCGGTCTTCATTATGGCAGGCGCGTGCTTGAGGGCCAACTCTCTCAGTTCATCCTGGGTGGGATCGGTTATATACTTCACATTGTAAGGCCTTTCCGTAAGATAGTCAGTTTCCTTCACAGACATACTCAACTCCTTTTTTTATTAGTGTCAGATCACATTTAAACCAAAACCGATATATTCTTCTTACAACTATTTTTCTAACTTTTCTTCTGGAGGTGGCTGCTTTATTATCCCGGAATCCATCAAAACCTGAGCTTGATCTCTGGCACGTTTTATGATCGCCGAAGCCCTATCAAAAAGCTCCTGTTTTGAAGCCCTAATCTTTGCAACCCCCTGCTCTATCGCCTTAAGCCCCACGGCCACAGCCTCTCTGGGATATACTTCCCATTCATCCATGGTGGGAATCAAATGGTCTTCTTGTAAACCCTTATCTGCGGCGGTTTGTGCTAACTCCAAAGCAGCGGCGATGCACATCTCGTCTGTGATGGTGGAAGCTCTGACATCCAAAACTCCCCGGAAAATTCCTGGGAAGCCCAGAGAATTATTTACCTGATTAGGGAAATCGGATCTCCCCGTCGCCACAATTCTGGCTCCTGCCTCCTTGGCGTCCCAGGGCCAGATCTCAGGGACAGGATTGGCACAGGCAAAAATAATGGCATCCTTCTTCATAGAGGCGACCCATTCCTTCTTGATGACATCCGGTCCCGGGGCCGAGTAGGCTATGCAGACATCGGTATCCCTCATGGTCTCGGGGATTCCTCCCCTCCTTCCCTCTTCATTGGTGATCCGGCAAAACTCATACCGGGGGTCTCCCCTCCTGTACTTGGTTCTTTCGGGATAGAGTATACCGTCTATGTCGCACATTATAACATTGGCGGGCTTAACACCGGCTGAGATCATCACCCGAAGGCAAGCCACGCTGGCAGCACCAGCTCCGATCATGGAGACTTTTATTTCGTCAATCTTCTTGCCCACTATCTTCAACGCATTGAGCAATGCCGCCACAGTAACCGTGGCGGTTCCCTGCTGGTCATCGTGCCACACCGGGATTCTGGCTTCATGTCTAAGGGTATCCAGAATATAAAAACATTTGGGCTGGGCTATGTCCTCCAGATTTATTCCTCCAAAGGAAGGTTGCAGAATCTTCACCACCCTAATCAGCTCATCCGGATCTTTGGTATCCAGGCATAGAGGATATACATCCACCCCACCCAGATATTTAAACAAAAGCGCCTTGCCCTCCATCACCGGAAGCCCCGCCTCGGGACCGATATCCCCCAGACCCAAAACCCGTGTTCCGTCAGAAATCACAGCCACGGTGTTGGCTTTGTTAGTATGCTCCCACACTTTTTCAGGGTGCTTATCGATGTCCTTGCACGGTTGAGCCACACCCGGAGTGTACCAGATGGCAAAGTCATCAAAATCTCTGATGATGCATCTGGGAACGATTTCAATCTTTCCCCTATAAAAAGGATGCAATCTCATTGCATCCTCCCCCGGCTTTTTCGCCTTAGCGATAAGCTCTTCTTTGCTTAGCATCCCGTTCATACCTCCGATCTCCCATTAAAAAACGGAAATCCATCTTTTTGGAGCGCTAGATTCTATACTCTACAATTTTCTAACTTACAAATTACGCAACTGGCACGTCAAAATCAAGCAAAATTTGTGAAAAATTTCACTTTTTCGCCGAAGTGGGTTTTGGGTAGAACTGAAGGGACTGTTGAAAAACTCTTTTGGCCCGCCAAAGGCGGGCCCTATGGATGATAAGGAATTATCTCTCATAGGGGCGGGAATTCCCAGACGGGTCTCCGTCATCCCGCCCCAAAATGTAGCTTTTTCAACAAGCCCTTTAGCTCCACCCTCAGAAGGTTTGCGCGTGGCAAAAC
>JAGMBK010000118.1 GCA_023129805.1 Candidatus Zixiibacteriota bacterium
CTCAATGGACTTACTGCTACTTGTTCTCCGGGACGGTACCAGTATTCTTCTTCTCATGTGCTCGAACTTCTCTCTGTACTCATTCGACGGGTTCCCGCGGCACACATGCTACGTCATCCACAAGTTCCTATCCAAACTCCTATACTGGATGGCCTCGCTTATGTGCTGGGGTAGGATGTCGGGCACGGATTCTAAGTCGGCGATGGTGCGGGAGACTTTCAGGATACGATCGTAGGCACGGGCAGAAAGCCCCAGATGGGTTATGGCCTGCCGCAAAAGCTCTTTGGAATCCTCGCCAATGGGGCAATACTTCATGATCTCCTTGGATTCCATGTGAGCATTGCAGAAGATGTTTTTCTCCTCTTTAAACCTTTCCGACTGAACTCTTCGAGCGGCGTTTACCCTTTTTCTTACTGCCTCAGAAGACTCTCCTGTGGGTTGTCCGGAGAGCTCCTTGAACTTCACGGCTGGCACCTCTATGTGTATGTCTATTCTATCCAGAAGCGGACCCGAGATTTTGCTCATGTATCTTTGAATCTGCAAGGGGGAGCAGGAACATTGATGCGACGGATCACCGTGATAACCGCAAGGGCAAGGGTTTAAAGCTCCGGCAAGCATAAATTGGGCAGGATAGGTCAAAGACATAGCGGCGCGGGAGATGGTCACCCATCCGTCCTCCATGGGCTGTCTTAACACCTCCAGCACATCCTTGTGAAATTCCGGCATCTCATCCAAAAACAAAACTCCATGATGAGCCAAGCTGACTTCTCCGGGACGGGGAATTCTTCCGCCGCCAATCAGTCCGGCATCGCTTATGGTATGATGAGGGGATCTGTATGGACGGGTGGCTATCAAAGCGGTATCCGGTGGCAAAAGACCGGCGACTGAATGAATCTTTGTAGTCTGGAGGGCTTCGTCTAAGGTCAGATTGGGCAAGATTGAGGGAAACCTTCTTGCCAGCATGGTCTTGCCGGATCCGGGTGGACCGATCAGTATTATGTTGTGTCCTCCAGCCGCCGCCACCTCTAAAGCCCTTTTGGCATGTTCCTGACCCTTCACATCGGAAAAGTCGATGGGGTATGTCAGCGCCTTTTCGAAGACTTCAGCTATATCGATCTCAAATGGTTTGATGGTATCGCCATTCTCCAGAAAATCTATGCTCTGTCTTAAAGACTCGACCGGATAGATCTTCAACCCCTTTGCCATTGCCGCCTCTTTGGCATTCTCTTTGGGCAGGATCATTCCCTTTATATTGTCGCACTCACGGGCATGAAGCGCCATGCATAAGGCTCCCCGAATCGGTCTTAAGCTTCCATCCAGTGAAAGCTCACCCAAGATGGCATATTCATCAAAACTTTCTCTTGCTATCTGACCGGTGGTGGCTAAGATTCCGATGGCTATAGGAAGATCAAAAGCGGATCCTTCTTTTCTCACATCTGCCGGAGCTAAATTTATGGTAACTTTCTTGTTGGGAAAGATGAAGCCTGAATTTTTAATGGCAGACATAACCCGCTCCTTGCTCTCCTTCACCGCCTCGGTGGGCAAGCCCACTGTGGCAAAGGAGGGGAGCATCGGTGTTGTATCTGCCTCCACCTCTACAATATAAGCGTCAATGCCCAAAACTGCACTGGATAGAACTCTGGCTGACATAGTTCGTAAGAATAGATTTTAAGATTTTGGTTTTGTAGCCGCCCATCTGGGCGAAAATCTCTGCGCACTCTAAAGAGTGCGGCTACATTTGGTCTTTTTACCATTCATTTAAATCATACAATGTCGAACCTCTGTATGGATATCCTTCCTAATCTTCGACTAACCCTTTTCTTACGGGATTTGCCAAAATATATCTTACTTGTTTGATCAATTCTTCATCTTTCCTTAAAATGTGATCATAAAAATCCTTTTGCCATTCCTTCAACGGATGATTTCTCGCCAACCAATATCCGCTTTTACGTTTGAAATCAACTACACACTGCCATAAATCTGATTTCTCTGACTTTCCTTCAATCAATAAATGACAATGGTCAGGCATAAAGAGATAAATGTGAGCATCGCAATTGGCTTTTACCAGCGCCTCTTTTAACATGTCTTCCATAGAGTGAAAAATAGGATCTGAAACAAAAAGCGTTCTCTTGTCATACACGCAAATGGTGAAAGCGCACCTCACTCTGCCTATGTAGGCTTCTCTTGGCAGGCGATGTTTGCGTTCTTTGATTTTCATGACTTTATATTGCGCAACCTAAAGGTTGCGGCTACAAAAACCACCACCCAGCCCAGAACTTGGTAGCCTGCGATAAGAAAACCAAACAGCGCACCCTGAAAGGTGCGGCTACCTTCCACCCCACCACCCCAAACCAATCCTTTTTCTTGACCCTTGCCCCATGACCCTATATCTCAAATGCCCAGGCACAGTAATATTCTTCCGGATGTTTGTCCGGGGGACAACAGATGCAGGTGGTGCGGATGCGTGGGTCAATGATGCGGGCAAACTCGCTGTATTCCACAATCCCAACTGGCTTACAGGGAAAGTCGGCAAGTCCCCTCCTTTTGCGGGCAGATTGGACCCGGCAGTCGTTCATCCGAAAAATAAAACGGTTCTCGGTTTCCTCCACCACTTCCTGTATATTCAGCCGACTGTAAAGACGGAAGTCCAGAGCTTTTTTCAATCCTTCCAGACCGCTTCCTTCAGGGATTTTGTGGCGTTTCATTATCCGTTCTGCTTCGATTACGGTGAATTTCTCCCACGCCTTCCGATCAAGTTCTATAGCAGCATCTATGCCAAATCTCTGCTCCACCGCCTGGAACCACAGCCCATCATGCGCCAACCAGTTTTTGGCGAAATCATCCAACATGCCGATTAACTGTTCCCGTGAAAGATCATCCAAGTTAATCATGCCTTTGTCGTCACCTACCTTTTTGTATTTACATTGCAGAGGGACTTGTTAAAGAAATTACACTTGGGGCGGGACATCCTCCCGCCCCGATGGGAATAGTTTGTTGCTCCGGTGTTGAGATAATGCTTCCTTTAAAATTTCATTCTGTCACCTTATACACCGTGTCATAATCCCGCACCGCCTCTTTCACCTTGATCCCTATAGAATCACCCGGTTTGGCGGTTTGAACCTGTTCATGTTCGATCTGCAAGGACTCCACCGTTTGGGTGAAATCGGTGGTGTGTCCCTTGATATGGATGGTATCTCCGACAGAGAGCGTCCCCTTAGTAATATTGATGGCGGCCACCCCGATTTTACGGAAATAATCCGATATCTTTCCGATTTCCTCCTCTGTCATTTTTCCCTCCTCAGTAAAAGAGAGTTGAAGAGTTAACCTGCATAGCGTTGATGCAGATTTCCGGTCTGTTTTTTTCTTAATATAAGAATGAGAAGATGGGACGCAAGCAGAAAATTGAGTTTTTTGGGAGTTGCCTAACTTATCCAAATTCCGCCATAGGCGAAAAATGTTTGCAGATCAGATGTGTTTTGTTGAAGACTAGGGCATTCCACGCATTATATGTTTCTGTCCGAAAGTCCCCAAATGGGGACATTTCGGACCTGCGGATGTAGTGTCCGAGCTTATCCTGAAGGGATTTACCCTGAAGGGCTTGCCTCGGACCACGTAGGCTTGGGGCGGAATATGCGTATGCATTCATACGAAAATTCCCGCCCCTATGTGCGACAATGAAGAATGTAGATTGAAAATGGTCGAAGGCCCATTCCAGATGGTTGTCTGATCCCGTTGATGATATCTTTAGTATCCTATGAGTTTTGAAATCGTAGTTGCCCGATTCATCGGGCAGAAACAGTGGACCTGCTATATTGCTTCGTTAACCTGATCATCTCTGCCATTGGTTCACTTTGCTGGCATATTTCTCTAAAAGCCTTTCTGCTTCCCCTTCTTTTGTTGCTTCGGCGAATATGTGGAAAGAGGCTTTTCTGCGATCCGGCATCACCAGAACCCAGGAATCACAGTTCAGTATCCTTACTCCATCTATCAGTTCACGCTTGCAGTCTTCCGTGTATTTTGAAAGCTTCCTCATCACCTGTCCTTTTTTTCCCCAGGAGCAGGGGACTGTTCGTTTGACCATGTGAAATTGATCTAATTCTTTTCTCAGATCGGCTAAACTTCTCTTTGGAGGTGCAGTCCCGCCAAAGGCGGGATTGGAAAGAAGCTCTAAGATTTTCGCCACGTTGAACATGGCATCTGCTCCCAATTGGAATCCAGGGAAGATGAAGCCTCCTTTAGTTCCTCCCACAAAATCGACTCCTAAACTGGAAAGTGCATCCATCATGGCTAAATGGTCATTCCTCACCCGGAGCACCTTTACACCATACTCTTGGGCAATTTTTTCCACCCCCATGGAAGCCACCACCGGAACAGCGATCTTACGTGCCGGGGTACAGCCCAGGAAAAGGGAGGTGACTATCAGAAGCAAAAGATCCGGCGGGATAGGCTCGCCCTCCTCATCCACCACCGAGAGCTTCTCTGCTCCCGGATCAAAAAGAAAGCCCACATCCGCATTTACTGATTTCACTATGGAGGAGAGCTGTTGAATGGATAAAGAAAGCTCCTCATCTGATCGGGAAAGCTTTTGAGGATCCAGATAGGCGTTCAAAGAGATAACCTCACAGCCTAAGGATCCAATGATGGATGGAAAGATCTCACACGCTCCTCCATGAGAATAGTCGATAACCACCTTGAACTGCGCTTTTCTTATCTGTGGGGAATCTATCGCTCTTAAGAATTCCTCCCGATAGGATTCGATCACCCGTTGGGGAAAATCAAGCTGTCCGGTCTCCTCCGGAGATGCTCTTCTGAAATCCTCCCGAAAGAAAAGCCTTTCCACCGACTTGGTTTTGGAGGTGGGCAGATCCTGACCTCCTCCATTGAAGAAAACTATATCGGTCTGCCTCGGGTCCAGGGGTGATCTCCGGGTATGAATTCCTCCCCGTTCTTTTCCGGATTTAAGTTCATATCTCACCACCGGGATAGGTAGAGTTCTTAAGTCGTGCACATTTACACCGGCGGAGAGTAGCCCGCAAATTA
>JAGMBK010000119.1 GCA_023129805.1 Candidatus Zixiibacteriota bacterium
CCTGTTCTAAATCGTATTCCACGATCATCTTTGCCCGCTGGTGCGGCTCAGGGTACAGATTAACAAGGGGAGCTTTTACTCCCTTCTCTCTGAGCTCAACCCCCTCCTCCAAGATAGCCACCCCTAAAGAGTCCGCTCCATTTTCTAAAACCACACGAGCCACTGGGTAAGCTCCATGTCCGTAGCCATCCGCTTTCACCACTGCCAACATCTCCACCCCGGTCCCCAATTTCTTCTTGATGTTTCTCACGTTGAAGGCTAAAGCATCCAGATCGATCTCTAAATATGCTGGTCTAAGAAAGTTGTTGTTGATGGTTATCATCAAGTTCTCCGCCAATTGGAAGGTTTTGGACCCCGAATGTTGGCTATATATCCAAATTTTGTCGGGTTGTCAAGTGAAATTACACCGAACTATTGTTCTACTTCTTTTTTATTCGTTATTGCCATTTGTGGGCCAGATATTTTCTCTGAGTGGTTATAAATATCTGCTTAATCTGCTTCATCTGTTGTGAATACATGCGTGGGGGCGGATGACGGAGACCCGTCAGGGATAACATCCGCCCAGGAGCAAAAATTACTACCACTCATCTTTCTCTGTTCCAACTTGACAGGCATAGATATGATAATATATTACAAACACCAACTTAGGGAATATGAAATCCCTTAAACTATAGTTAGTATGAAAAAAAACGATCTGAAAACGAAAGCTCCTGTGGTTAGTAAGGAAATTTCTGAAAAACTATTTGAACGGATTTTCCTCCCCTGGACGACTGTTTTAATCCTATCTCACCTGCTCACTATCTATGTCGCACCAGCTTACATGTGGGGAGTTCACTTTTACCACTTCTTTCCAGCCTATCTGGGCTGGATTTTGACTTTGGTGACTTTAACCATTTTGATTCCTGGGATAGGTGAGCTCCTATATGAAAGAGTTGAAGCTCTTGCTAAAAAGATTAAGAAACCATTTGCTTCATTAGGGCAGAACAAAACCTTTGTTATCTTGAGCCTTTTTTCTCTTCCCATCTTCTGGATTTTCCGAACCAGGCTCCATCTTCTGGGAGACGGTTATTTCCGCATTAGAGATTTGGAGCAAGGGAGAATTCATCTCCAGGAATGGCTGGATGGACTGGTTCATCTGATGGTATATCGGGTGATGATCAAGTTTATTCCCACCTGGACTCCGGAGCTGACCTACTTGATCATAAGCATCCTTTGTGGGGGAGTATTCGTCTTTCTTGCGTTGAAGTTATCTTCTCTTTTGGGAAAAACCGGTTTTGGAAAGGTCCTAATCTTTTTCTTTTTGGTCTCCTCAGGATCAATCCAGCTTTTCTTCGGCTATGTGGAAAGCTATTCCATCCTACAGGTGATGCTTTTAGCTTATATATTCTTTGCCGTCCTTTATCTGTCAGGCAAAACCAGCATACTTCCTGCGCTTTTGGTTTTTGTAATAAGTGTCGGTTTGCATATCGCCTCTCTGATGTTCGCTCTGTCATTCATTTACCTTCTTTTGGGAAGCCATAAAAGGATCGGAGAAAAGAAAGCTTCCTTTAGACTAAAAGATGGATCCGCCCCCCAGGGATCGACAGAAAAGCGAAAGGTTCACTTAAGAAAAGAATGTTCGCAGGCCAAGTCCTTCGTAAATATTCCTACCTCAATAGCACTAATTCTTTCCTCAGTTGCAATCATCTTTTGGGTTCACAAAGTTGCTACTGGTCTGGAAAAAACCGGTAAAGGTATTTTCATCCTGCCCTTGAAGGTTACCGAAGATTTCTCCTACTCCATGTTCTCTCTGGCTCATATCTCGGAGTTTATAAACCAGCTACTTTTAGTTTCTCCCTTGAGCATCTCTCTTATAATTTTTTTCATTTTCTTTAAAATAAAATTCAGGTCCACAAGATCCAGCCAAGAGTTTGAAAATAGATTGAACAATTTCTTAGCTTTTGCCACCTTATTGGGTCTGATCTATCTTTTTGTTTTCAACTTTACCCTGGGTAGTGCAGACTGGGATTTGAGGTCGTTCCCGGCTCCTTTTATTGGCCTTTTGGGGGTGCTTCTTTTTTTAAGGTGGGGAGAAGAACGGTCAACAGACTCAGGCCACTCTGTAGAAGACCCGCCAGGGTCAGAAAAGACCCGCTTAATCGGTTCGCTTGTCGGAAAGAGATTTACCGCCTGGGGACTTATCTTCATGTGGTTCGGCCTTTTCCATACCCTTCCCTGGGTACTGATCAATGCACACCACCAAAGATCATTGGATCGCTACCTGTTGATTCAGGAGAACGACCCTCATCCAGTGGATGAGACCAATTACAATCTGTACAAGATCGCTCGCATCTTGAGATTGGCAGGGTGGCACGAGGAGGTGCCAAAGATGTATCAGAGAGCCACTGAGAGGGATCCCTATGATACGCTTAGCTATTTTAACTTAGCCGCTCATTATCACAGAAACCAAAACTTCGATCAAACTATTCTCATCTTAGATACTCTTCTCAAAATAGATCCTGTGTATCCAAAAGCCAACTGGATGATAGGCAATATCTACTACAAAAGGGAAGACTATGCTAAAGCCCTTCCCTATATGGAGAAGGCTTCCCGGTTTTTGGCAGACAATTCAAATTTCCTTTATCAACTGGGGTTGGTGTATTATTCTACCAATCAGCCGGAGAAGGCTATAGCCTGCGCCCGGCAGATGATTAAGCTGGGACCTGAGTACCTGGAAGCTTTTCATCTTTTGGGAATGTCATTCGCCAGCCTCAGTGATTTCGAAAATGCCAGACAGGCATGGGAATATATTCTTGGCGTCGATCCCTACGATTCGGTCGCTGTTCGGAATTTAAAGGAAATAGAAAAGCATCTAAAAAAGTGAACGCCAAATCTATATAATTTTTCCAGATGCAGGGATGGAGCTAAGGCTCCACCCCGATATCTTTTGTGGTAGCTATTCCTGCGTTGGGTATGTCTTGTTGAAGACAAGACTATCCGACATTTTTTGAATTTCTTGACAAAGCTCCAAGTTTTGTGTATAACATTAACAGAGCACTCAAAGCAAAACCTGATGAATAAAGAATTAAGTGTACCAGGAGGGACTTGAGTTGACAATAGGACGGAAAAATTGCCATCTCACTCAAAAAGTGGTTATGAAGGTTCTGACTGTATCTCGTCATCAGAAAGTGGACAGATTTTGGGGATAAAGGTAAGAGATAGGATCACAATGCAACAAAGCATTTGCTAGGATAAAAAGTACCTCGTAATTTTTTACTCGCAATGTCCCAAACCTTCTGATTACGTACATAAATCCGTTTAGTTCTCGACCAGAGGTGAGGGAGTTACATCGGCATTGAGAAACGGCATGTTTACACTCAAGAGAATCATCTTTCTCGCCTCGGCTGCAATATTTCTCCTGTTCGTTTTTCTTTTCTGGGATTATGCAATCGACGACGCTTTTATCACGTTTAGGTATTCCGAAAACTTGGCCAATGGTCATGGTCTGGTATTCAATCCCGGCGACAAGCCGGTTGAAGGCTATTCCAATTTTCTGTGGCTGCTTTTTCTGTCGCTTTTATATAAGCTCGGCCTGCCGACCTATGTTACTGCAAAGCTCATGGGCCTGTCTTCATTTCTTCTGTCTGCCATTATCTGGTTTCGCCATTTTGAGAAAGATGATGCCAAGCTGTCCTGGCTGGTCGGGCCCCTTTTTCTGGTCTGCCCCATTACTGCTTTCTGGGGACTGAGTGGCCTTGAGTTGGGATTGCATACCCTGCTGATTACCGGGGCAACAATAGCGCTTCTCCGTCGATCGGCTTGGCTTCATATTCTTCTTCTCCTGATCGTCCTCAGTCGCCCCGAAGGTATTGCCCTCGGCTGCGCTCTGCTCGTAATCGGCGCGCTATCTGATTTTTTGAACAGTCGTCTCGACAAAAAGTATTTCGCAACAGGTATGGCTGTGCTGGCGGTTACCGTCATAGGGCTGGTCTTCTTCAGGTTGCATGTCTTCGGGCTTCCTCTACCAAACACGTACTATGCTAAGAGATATCATGATTTAACCTTGGGCTATCTTGAGCTGGGCCAAATCGCTTCCTGAAAACGCAACCATTTCCATCTCGGACATAGGTCGTATTCCCTACTATACCGGCAGTACTTATTATGATATCTATGGACTGGTGAACCAGGAGACTGCGCTCCAAGGATTCAGTCCGGAGCGTGAATTTATGCGCCTGCCGGACTATTTCGTTCTGGTTGGTTATATCGAATTTTACCCGGAAGAGCTCCAGCTAAAGTTGCGCCTCTTCCGGGAACAGTTGATAGTCGACACTGAAAGATTTTTTTCCACCTATAAGTTCAACAGGATCTGTCTGTCGGCAGGCGCCGATCCCCAGGACCCGGGCTATTATTATTTGGTTTTCCCGAGAAACAACGTCAAATTTTTTTATGATTTAGATTTTCTGTCGTTTTTGAAGGGAAAATTGGATCTAGCGGAAAAATGCGCTCTGAGGATATTGGAAATAGTCCCTGACGATATAAAGGCTTATCATCTCTTGGGATCAATATATACTGAAAAGAAAAATTATGAAAAAGCAAAAAAAGTGTGGGAAAAGATTTTAATGTTCTCACCACAGGACTCTGTCGCCATCCAAAACCTAAGACAATTAGAGGAGCAAATGAAAGAGTAAGAGGAAATATAATATTACTAAAAGATTCTTTTTCTATCTCAATCTCCAAATCTCTGAGCCACCATCGTCCGAGACAAGCCCTGAACCGTATGGTTCAGGGCAAGCTCGGACGCCACGTTCTTTTTTACCTCATCCCTATTCCCCTCAGGGTGAACCTCTCTCCATAGAATAGAGAGGGATTCACCCTGTCCTTCGGTCCTGCACTTCGTCCTGAGACTCAGTGTCGAAGGAAGACCTCAGGGTC
>JAGMBK010000012.1 GCA_023129805.1 Candidatus Zixiibacteriota bacterium
TTCCTGAAAAGAAGATGGAGCAATATATGACCATCTACTATAAACCAGTTCATTTAGAGCAGAGAGTCAAGCATACTAAATGGGTGGTTCTGCGTTATCCCACCAACTCCTTTGCCCAGCTGGCAGAAACCTCCCAGGAGGCATTTGAGGATTTTTATTTTGAGGTATGCAACATAGATTACGTCAAGATGTCAAAAGCCATGGATCCTCTGTGTCAGCTTATGAGCCAGACGGATAGGGTGCGAATAGTTGGTCCCGGCACCGACCTTTCGTTTTCCATAAAGAGAATTCCCAACAAAAAATGCGATGGCAAGCTCAACATCCCGGATGGTGAGGTTTTCACTGCTCCAGTGAGGTCTTCTGTGAACGGACATATAAGTTTCAACACCCCCTCGATTCATGATGGAGTATTGTATGATGGAATCAGGTTGGAATTCAAAGAGGGGAAGATAACGGAAGCCAAAGCCGCAGTGAATCAAGGCAAGATGATAAAGCTCCTGGACACAGACCAAGGAGCCAGATACATAGGGGAGTTCTCGTTTGGAATCCATCCCGACATAAAAAAGCCTATGAAAGATACTCTGTTTGATGAAAAAATCTTTGGCAGTATCCACCTCACCCCGGGGAACGCTTATGATGAGGCGGACAACGGAAACAGGTCCGCTATCCACTGGGATTTGGTTCTGATCCAGACTAAAGAATACGGGGGAGGGGAGATCTATTTCGATGACGTTCTTATCCGCAAGGATGGCATATTCATCCATCCCAAATTGAAAGATGTGCTAAGTGAGGAAGCGCTGAGAACTTAGTTTACAAAGCTGGGGAGAGTTGGGTTATCTTTTGATGCATTGGCATTAGGGCTCGTCCCGAGGGAAATGTCGAAGCTTTCTGCTTCGGTAATTCCTATTACCCAAGCATCATAGAAAAGTTAGCATGATCTGTCTTTTCATATTTTAATCAACTCCTTGATTTTTTATTTTTATGCGCTAAAACCAAAAAAGAAATGAAGCTTTTTCCCAACTCCGAATCCAACTTCTCTTTGAAAAAACATCTCACAGCAAAATATAAAGCTTACCTTGAAGAGGCACAAGCGTGTCGGAGCGTTTTTTGGGGCATTTGGGGAAAAAATTAGCCCTCTGGAGCGAATCCCAGAAGGCTAATTAAATTAACTATTTTTTCCAATCAGCTAGCTGAGCTATTTTCTATCTAAATGAGCCTTTCTATCTGATCACCTTCTCTAACATCTCCTGCGCCTGCATGTTCACAAAGGTGGCTTTTTCAATCTGAATGCTGGTCAGATTGAAGGATTTTGGATTTGTGGGCACAAATCTTAAGTTAAGGATGGGGCCATCTCCCGACTGGATGAAGTTTTCCCCTTTTATGTCCACCAGTCCAATCACCAGCTCTCCCCTCTTCAAATTGTAAAATAGTCCCATCTCCGTTGTTCTGGAGGTGAGGGTTGGTGGCAATAACGAAACTTCATCTGGATTGAAGGTGATGACAAGCTCCACGCCAGCCACTGACTCATCGAAGCTGGCAAAAATCGGCATCTGGCTCACTCTGGAAACGTGGTCATATCGCAACCTGGAGAAGCCCACTTCAGCCATACCTGGAGGCGGTGGTTCTTCCACTCCTGGTGCCAGCGCCGGTTCAACACAACCGGGTTCAGGTGCTGCTCCACCTCTTAAAAGATACTTGATCTCATATACCAAATCCACCAGATTTATGAAGCAATCCGCATTCACATCAGTGGATCTCATGGAAACAGGAGCAGGTCCGCCGTAAGCCATAAAGTCTATGAAATATGGGGGATCTAACATGTCAACATATCCATCATAGTTAAAATCACCGGGAAGGCATCTGATCTGGGGAGGCGGACCAGAGCGAAAAAGATAGTTGATCAACCAGATTATATCTGATAGCCCTATGAAGCAGTCTCCGTTCACATCACCTGCGGCTGGAGGATTGGGTGGCGGTCCACCCTTGAATAAATAGTTTAATATGAAAACCACATCCGCAAGTTCCACCAGGGTATCTCCGGTAACGTCACCAAGCATCCCTGACGGAGGGACATCATAGGGCAAAACAGTTATCTCCACCACACCCGTATCGGTGCTGTCACGACCATCATCCACCGCAAATATAACAGTGTAGGGGGAATTTAATGTGTCTTCATCCTCGGTAGTCCATTGGAAGTAGCAAACCACCGGTGAAACTTTGGGATAACAAGGAAACTCGCCCACACCGGATTTGGTCAAGATCAATGTATCTACCGTATCTGGATCGGTGGCGATCACTGGGAAAGAAAGCTGCAGGCCAGCATAAACGGTTTGTGGTCCCGGAACAGTAATCTCCGGCTTATGGTTCAAAGAAGAAATAACATAAAGTAGCGCCTTCACGCTATCGGTTACCTGCTTGGTCAGCTCCGTCCCGATTATGGTCAGTTCATAAGAACCTAAAGGAGTAAGAGAATCTACTTCAATAGTTAAGATGGAGGTGTCGGTGGGGATCACCACCACAGGATCAAATTCGCAGGTGGCTTCAGGGGGAATGCCGCTTATGGTCAGGGTGCAGGGTGAGTCGAACCCATAAACCGAGGTCAAGATCACCTCATACTCTGTGGTATCGCCCTGCTTAACCCACTGGGTATCGGGTGTGGCATCGATGGTAAAATAGGCGGTGTATATGATCGAAAAGGTACCATCGCTTTCATCATACGGATCTCCATCTTCGGCATCCGACACTTTCACCTTACATATATCGGAGGTAGTATCAGGCACCAGCCAGGGATGGACACCATCATTGGAGGCATCCTCTATGATGGTCATCCAACTGGTCCCGCCGTCTGTGGAGAACTCGATGTCTACATTCTCCCCGTAGAAGTTCTCGGAGATCCAGGTTATATCACGGGTCTCGCCCACTATCCACACTTCGCCCCCATTGGGAGAGGTAACTCGAATCTGAGGGGGACCGACCCAGAAACAATGAGGTAAGTTATGTCTGGGTATATAAAGTTGCCCATCAATTCGGCTGAAAGTTAATCGGGAAGTAGGAGGCCAGAAGGTGGTGTCTATGCAAACATGCATGGTATCCTCTATCCTGAAAGTTATCGTGGCGAGTAAGGTTCTATCCCCTTCCCACCAGGGGAGACCCTTTGACATGGGAACCATGGTGAGCCAAAAGTGGGAAGTGTCATCTAAATTCAGTACAAAGGTGTCCCACTCCAGGTCCTCCTCCAGCTCGGATAGCGACATCATCCGGTTGAACATGGTATCGCCGGGAGATATTTCCATATGACGGAAGATGCTCCTTACTCGCTTGGATGAGGGAAACAGCTTGGTGTTATTCCAATAGGCAGTCACACTGCAGTACTTAGAAGGATTGGTGCGAGTCCAGGCAAGAGGAATAACAAAGCCACCAATAGAATCATCTCCTACTGTCTGATCGTGCGTCACAAGTAGAGGGAACCGAACAAAATAGGGTCCGGAACCTGGAGTCTGTTCGCAGTCCAGGCAGATAACGTTCAGGGTGTCACATTCCCCTCGATCGTTTGGGTCCTCCGGGCATTGACCCCAGGATAGGGTAAACAATCCGAAGATCAAAACTATCATCCCCGATAAAAGCAGACCCTTTCTTTTCATTTTGAACTCCTTGATTAAAAAAGGTTGACGTCTGCGTTTCACATCCAAAATAGAAAGGTTAGATTCCGTAACATGCTTCATACCCCATAGGATGTGACCAATTCCCATGATTTAAACAAGCACTCGGAATGAAAATGAATTTTTTTACTTCTCTTTTCTCCAGTTGGAAGCTTATCCGGAAAAAGTTTTAAGAATTTTTGTACTCTAAATATAGATGAAAATCCACTGCTGTCAAGCACTATTTTAGCGAGCTGGCGCAGGATCATGTCAAGATAATTGTGCGAAATTATTCATTTGTAAGTATATCCTTTCTTCCTTACCACGGATCACCGGGATTGGGCTCCGGTCCACCTTTATACAGATAATTAATCAGATACATCACATCCTCGATATCTATAATTCTATCCAGAATCGGAAGGTTTACATCTGCCGAGATGGGATGGGGCGGAGCAGGACCGCCCCTATATATATAGTTGATCAGATAAACTACATCTGCAATATCCACCAATTCTCCGTCAAAGGTAGCGTCTCCAGGCCAGTATGGCAAGACCGGGAACTCTCCCGATACAAACTGAGGGCGATAGCCCTGAGGTTCGGTGGTGGTGAAGAGTAAATGATTAATCGGATAGATGAGGGCGGAATCGATTTGCACGATCCCGGTCATATCGCTCAAGGTGAAGCACAGAGTGGTGAAAAGTCCTTGAGCCGGAGGAATGGGAGGGTCATACATCGGGATCAAGCCGATCAGCACATTTTGCCCTACAGTGTCCACACTAACCACTCTAACAGAATCCCCGAATATGGTCTCTCTGAATGTGACAGAATCAAAGTCAACTGGTCCGGACCACTCAAGTGGAAGGATGATTGCTCCAACCGAGTCATCGTTGGCTACACGCAGGTGAGCGTAAAATAAACCCGGACCACTGGGCAGAGGGTAATAGGCATATTGAGGATAAAACGAGACCGAATCCGGCATTCCTGGATCGTTGGGATCATGTTCACAGACCAGATGGAATTGGCCCATCCAGTATTGGGGGGTATAGGTGACCGAATCTTCTCGGGTGAACAAAAGGTGTTCCTCTGGAAGAGGAGAAGAAGCCAGCGTGTCGATGATCAAATCACCCGTATCGCTGGTGGAGAAATAGAACTTAACCAGCATGCCTCGACCGTCAGGTATGGGTTGTTGTATACCTACCTGTGCTGTAACCAGGACCTTCTTGTTCGGGTTGTCGATGGTTACATGCTTATCCACCACATAATTGATCCTGCTTCCGAAGAAGCTGGCTGAATCGAGATCAGCGGGTCCGGCCCAGGTCAGCGGAACCTGCAGATCGATGATGTAGGTGTCATTTCTGAAATACAATGGGAGCACAGCCTGCCCCGCCTCTGGCGGACAGGGGACCAAAAGCTCTCTTGACCTGAACAGCACAGAGTCAGGTCCATAAGGATCGTTGGGATCCTGATCCGCAAAACTTGAGCCCGACAAAATAACAAAAGATACTAAAACTACAAGAACTGAAATCAAAACACCTTTCTTCATCTTATCCTCCTAACCGTGGCTATGGTAAATAGATTTGGGGCAAACAAAAAAAGATTTTCTCCAATTTTTAGTTGTGAAAAATTGCACTCTTTCCTCAGGAAAGAATTCGAATGTAATATAACAGAAATATCAAAATGGTCAAGAAAAAATTTTCAGCTTTTCAGATAATACTCAAGGGAGAGTCGAATTTCAAAAATGCATTGACTTTGTGAAACTTTTAACTAACTTTTCGTATAAGTGTTTATTTTTGTGGAAGTTCAAAAACCTGTTCAAACCATCTTCTAGAAAAATAGACAAAGGCTTATGTATCGTATTGAGAAACATCCTGTTTTGGAAGTAGCTGGCGAGGCTACGATTCCTTTCTATTTCAATGGGAGGAGACTTCTGGCAAAAGAGGGGGAGGTGATCTCCTCGGCACTATTTGCATACGGTATACAAATCTTCGGTCATCATCCCAGGGACGGGAGCCCCCAGGGTATTTTCTGCGCCAACGGGCAGTGCGCCCAGTGCCTGGTCATGGCAGATGGAGTTCCGGTCAAAGGATGTATGGTCCCGGTGAGGGAAGGAATGAGGGTGACCACCTGCGATGGCACCCCAGAGCTTCCAGCCGCTGACACTTTGCCGGGTGAATTTAAACCTATCCAGATCATTGACACCGATGTTTTGATTATCGGAGGTGGGCCCGCAGGGATCACCGCGGCTTTGGAGTTAGCCCCACATGGTATAGATGTCTTAATCGTTGACGACAAACATCGTCTCGGAGGAAAACTGGTTCTTCAGACCCACTCCTTCTTTGGCACGGTGGCAGATTGCTTTGCCGGAACCAGGGGGATAGACATCGCCACAAAGCTTGCCTCGGAGATAGAAAAACATTCCAACATCCGGGTGATGCTTAACACCACCGCGGTGGCATGTTACCAAGATAAAAAAATTGGGGTAGTAAATGATGAAGGGTATCTTTTAATAAACCCCAAAAGACTCTTGATCGCTGCAGGTGCCCGGGAAAAGGCCCTCTCCTTCCCCGGCTGCGATCTGCCCGGTGTGTATGGTGCAGGAGCCTTTCAAACTCTGGTGAACCGGGATCTTATTCGCCCTTCCCAGAAGCTGTTCATCGTGGGTGGAGGAAATGTCGGTCTTATCGCCGCATATCATGCTCTTCAGGCGGGCATCGGTGTGGTGGGTGTGGTGGAAGCTATGCCCCAGGTGGGAGGATACAAAGTCCATCAGGATAAAATAAAGAGATTGGGTGTGCCGGTATGGACCTCTCATACGGTCAAATGCGCCAATGGAAAAGATAGGGTTGAGTCGGTGACCGTGGTGCAGGTTGACAAAAATTTTTGTGAGATTCCCGGAACAGAGAAGACCTTCCAGACAGACACTTTATTGGTGGCGGTCGGTTTGAATCCGGTGAATGAACTTCTTGATCAAGCCAAAAAGTTCGGTTTAGACGTTTACTCTGCCGGGGATGCCACAGAGATCGCAGAAGCATCAGCCGCAATTTTCTCTGGAAAGATAGCCGGCAGACAGATAGCCCAATCTCTGGGTAAAGCGGTGTCGGTTCCTGCGGAGTGGTATAGAAGATGGGAGATTCTGAAAAGCAAGCCGGGCGGAACGTATCCTCTGGAGATAAAGACCCCAAAGTCTGGCGTTTTCCCCATCATAAGATGTGTGCAGGAGATACCGTGCGACCCTTGTATATATATTTGCCCCAAGGACATGATCAAGATGAAGGGGGACCCAATATTTGGTCTCCCTGAAGTGGTCGGTGATGAATGCACTGGTTGCACCCTATGTATGGCTGTCTGTCCCGGCTTAGCCATAACCATGGTGGATTTGAGAGGAGAGGGTCCGGATGGCTTGGTTATAGTTCCCTTTGAGCTTTTAGAGCTTGAAGTTGGTGTGGGAGACTGTGTAGATGCTGTGGATATGGATGGCAACTTTGTGACTAAAGGAATAGTGGAAAAGATAGCGAAGAGGAAAGCCTATGATAGAACCATTCTGGTCACCTTGAGGGTGCCCAGAGAAAAAGCCGCCCTGGTGGCTGGATTCATAGTTCAGGATCCCAAGCTGAGCGAGCCAATTGATGCCCCAGAGCCCGCCTGCATAGATGATGAGACCATTATCTGCAGATGCGAGCGGGTGAAGGCTAAAGAGATAAGGAAGCTGATTCGTCAAGGGATAAGGGATATGAATCAGCTCAAAGTCCTAAGATGTGGGATGGGCGCCTGCGGTGGAAAAACCTGCCAGTCTTTGATCAAAAGACTCTATCAACAGGAAGGTGTGGACTTATCCGAGGTAGTCCCATTCACTCAGAGACCACTGATTGCCGAAGTCAAGCTGAGCATGCTGGCAGGGGAAGAATCTGAAGATGAGTAAATGAAAGATGGGGCGCGATTTTTAGGCGAATAAAACAGCGAACTATTGCTCCAGCAGCTAACAAAATGCAACTTTTCTGTGCTCCGGCGGGATGTTATCATCCAGCCGGAAGGGAAGACGGATGATAATCCGAAGGATCCATAGAACAATCCGTCTAAGAGCAACCAATAATACATTTTGTTCAGACTCAAATTAAAAAACTTACGAAAACTTTGTTGATGAGGCACTATTATAGCTTGAGACCTAAGAGATTTGTAAATGACGAATTACGATGTGATAATAATTGGCGCAGGCAGTGTGGGATTGCCTACTGCATTCTTCTTAGCACGGGAGAAACTCAAGGTTTTGGTGATAGATGAGCTTCCTTCCCCGGGGCAGGGTCAAAACAAGAGCGCCATCGGAGGGGTGAGAGCCACTCATTCAGACGCGGCCAAGATTCAAACCTGCCGGCTGAGCCTTAAGGTCTTCTCTGGCTGGAAGGAGGAATACGAAGACGATATTCATTTTCAACCGGGCGGATACTGTTTTCCAGCCTACGAGGAAGAGCACAGAAAAAGCTTAAAGCAGTTGCTTGACCTTCAGAAAAAATATGGTTTAAACATTGACTGGTTGGACGCAGACGATATAGTTAAACTTCTCCCCGGGATAAATCCGAAAGGGTTGAAAGGAGGAACCTATTCTCCCGAAGATGGAAACGTGTCTCCTATTCTGACGGCAAGAGCCTTTTACAATCAGGCAATTAAGCGGGGTGCGACATTTAAGTTTCAGGAGAAGGTGATAGGGTTGGAGAGAGAAAAGGGTTCCGGAATAAAGGTTAAAACCGATAAGGGGACTTACTTAACTGAGAAGGTGATAAATGCGGCGGGAGCAAATGCCCGGGAGGTGGGGAAGATGATGGGGGTGGACTTACCCGTTTTTCCGGATTCGCACGAAGCCGGCGTAACCGAGCCAGTTAAGCCTTTCTTCCAACCCCTGGTGGTGGACATCAGGGAGTTTCCCGGATCTAAGAATTTCTACTTCTATCAGGAAAAAGAGGGTCACATAGTATTCTGTCTTACTCCCGAGCCGATAGTGCCCGGACTCAGCCGTGATTCCACATCTTCCTTTCTTCCTCAAGCCGCCAGGCGATTGATCCATCTATTCCCCCGATTGAGAAACATAAGGGTGCGCAGAGTGTGGCGTGGACTTTATCCCATGACCCCGGATGGGGTTCCCCTCGTGGATGAGCTGAAAGATTCAGATGGATTCTATGTAGCTGTGGGTTTTTGCGGGCAGGGGTTTATGCTTGGTCCGGGGATTGCTTTAAACCTGGTGAACCTGATCACAAAGGAAAAGCCCCTTTTGCCTGAGGATATTTTTAGAAGCTTTAGCTTGTATCGGGATTACACCCGCCCCTCGGAGGCTTTGAAATAGGCTTATTCCCTGCAATTTGCGCAATCCAGAGGTTATTGAGAACCTATTGGCCCGCCTTTGGCGGGCCCTATGGGTGATAAGTCATTCACCTCTATAGGGACGGGAATTTGCGTATGCATTCATACGAATATCCCGCCCCAAGTGTGGGGTTTTTTCAATAAGACCTCAGGCTGTGAGGTAGACTGCCTCAAACTCGGTTTTTTAATTCAAAAAGTTAGATAAATACCTTTTATTTCTCAACTTTTTAGCTTCTCGCTTTTCTCATTTAAAAATACTTTACTTTGCAATTTGTGTGAATATGATTGCACAGCAGACGGCGATTTTTCTTGACCTCTTTGTTGATTTTGATGATAATATTTAATCGGCAATTTAAAACAGATGGGTAAGTCTCGGGAAGGGTTGCACTTTGGGGGCATGGGGATATTCTGATTCCCTGAAGTTAAAGCATCATTCCCCAAAGAAAAGCCCCTCCCAGCGGCATATATTTTGCTCTTTCCCAAGATGAAGTTTGTCACCAAAACAAGGTTATTAGCAGAGCATCGCTTTAGAGGTAACAAACCAAAAGAGGAAAGAGGGGAAGAGATGGAACAGAATTGTGCAGTATGGATAACGGTTGTCTTTGTGTTTACTGTTATGGGACTTGCTTTTCTTTTTCCTGCAGGAGGAGGAGACAAAAGAAGGTCGAAGTCAACAAACGATTCGGGGAGATGAGCCCAAGAAATGGAAACGAGCATAGAATATAAGAAATTTCTGCTTTTGAAGAATCTGGCACAAAAAATCAATTCCTCGGTGGAGATGAACCAGATTCTTCAGGAGGCGCTGGACGGGCTCCTGGAGATCCTCAGATTGCAATGTACCTCCATAACCTTGTGGGATGAAAAGACGAAAAAGACAACTAACCAGATAGCCTCCGGGGCGATAGAGAAGCTGAAGATCCTGCGCGATTTTGATCAACAGGTGATGGAAGCGATGAGAAAGCAAATTCATATGGAGTCCATCTATGCCACCTTTGACTCAGAAGGGCCGCACAGCGTTTTCTCTTATCCCATAAAAAGAGACGGACACACAGTCGGCGCCATCGCCGGGCTGGTTGCAGGATACAAAAACTTAAGCCCGGAGGAGGAGCTTTTTGAAGCGCTGAGCCACCAGTTAGGGATAGCTCTCACTAAGGCATCTTTGTGGGAGGCAAAGATAGAAGGAGAGATTGCCGAGGATGTGATAAAGTCCGAAAGGCTGAAAGCCATGATCGAAACCGCAGTTACCATCAACCATGAGGTGAACAATCCGTTGGCCGCAGTTTTGGGATATGTCCAGCTTATTTTGAGCAGGCCTGAGAATCTGGACTCCGATACCATCGACAAGTTGAAAAAGATCGAGACCGGCGCGCTCAAGATAAAAGAGGTGACCAACCGGCTCTTAAAGATAGTGGAGCCGGTGATAGTGAAATATGCCGGAGACGTGCGAATGGTGGATTTGGATCAATCTAAGACAAAGGAAGATGAAGATTAGAAAATAAGGGGCATTTTATATAAAAGCAAAAAAGTCCCCCAGTTTTGGGGGACTTTTTTTGTGTTCCAGCTGATCGGGCGGGGGTTCAACCCCCGCCCGAACAAGAGGCCGTTGATATTTCGACGTCGGCACCGGCGTTACTGACGTTTCTGACGTTACTACCGGATCGGACAGGGGTTGTACATCTGTCCACCAGAAAGGGGCGGGGGTGTAACCCCCTCCGCCCCAACAGGATGTTTCGACGTCGGCGCCGAGCTTACTGACGTTTCTGGCGTTTCTGGCGTTTCTGATGTTCATTTTGAAAAATTTTCATCATCTGTAATCATGTGCTGACCTTTATCCCCTTTTTACCCAGAGGGATAGGCATATCCGTCCATAAGTTGATAATGGTGAGAAAGGCGATCGAAAAAGTTTGACTCTTTGAATATGAACGTTCTTTCCTCTCATATAACTCTCCTTAATAACAGGTGGGCTATCTCGATCACCATCAAAATTGTAGTGAAATTGCTTTTTGGGGAAGTTAAGACTTTCCGTTAGAGGACCTTTTCAGTTGCTCGTGTTCGTCACGGACACCTTCCAGACGGATCTTTGATGTCCGTGACGTTGAGGAAGATGGTCATGGAGGAGGGCGTCCGTTCTCCCGCCCTTCGGGTCTGAGCCCTCAGGGTCGAAGACCAAGGGCGGGATCAGGATGAATCCGTGACCAACAAAGGAGTCGGGATTTTATCCTGCTTCGGAAGAAAATCCCGAACTCCTCTCTCTCGTTTGAAATGGCGGGCAAGGAGAACCCAATTTGAACAGGGGCTTTTCCTTTATACAGTTCTGGTCCACTTCCCGGAGATATAGTTACCTATCCTTGACATGGCGGCGGTCCACCTCTGAAAAGATAATTGATCAGATAGACCACATCCCCTATATTGACCACTCCGTCCCCGGTGACATCACCCCGAGAAGCAAATTCGAGCTTCAGTCGGTCATAATAGTGCTCATTCCTGACTACCACCAGAAAGAGATCGGAACCCTCAATGTGGTTGATGGTGAAGTCATAAAGCTCTGTTAACTCTTCCTCGCCCAACGTGTCCGAATACGCAAATAGACTGTCTACTGTCAGACTCGTAGGCAAGACGAAACATCCCCAGTAAGGATACAACATGTCTGTGCCGACGTTGACTAATAGTGAATCGTTGACGTGAACTAGATTAGCCGAGGAGCAGCTTGCAAATGGAGCGCAGGCTGTAATTGAGAAAGTGAAGCTGGCCAGTTCGGGCGCAAAGAAATCAAAAGGAATGCATTTGCTCGCTTCGACCTTCACGGGCATACTAATGGCGTCATTCATGTCTGGCGGATTCGATAACCATAGGATGTAATTTCCTTGTTCCGCGGCATGTGGTGGATCAAAGAGTTGTTCTGTGCCTGCTTGTGTCCCATCCAGATTGAGCAACGTGGTGTTGAGCGGATAGGTTATTATACAATCGTTGCGCAATCCGTACCCCGGCCGTACAGTGCCCCAAGATGGATCCAACTCCCCAAAGGACGCAAAACCATGCACAGACCCCGCAACAACAGGGCATGGTCCGTGTTCCTTTAGGTCGTACAAACACGAGCAAACATCCAAACCATCCTGGTGAATATAACACTTTTCAAGCTCGACGTACCGGGCCAAACCGTACAGTGTACAAGCTTCCACAACCTCTTGAGGCCTAGAGCAAGGTGGGACTAGAACCGGATTCGTAATAAGTATGCTGTACATTACGCGTCCGGAGTCTTTTGTCAGAGTCCACGAGAGCGTGTCGGCATTTGCATCGTAATACCAAAATAGAGTAGGGTCAGCGCCTAGTTCTTCGTAGAAGATGTAGGGTGTTCGGACCCACATTTGCTCGAGAGTAATAGCATAGAAATTGAACTCTCCAGTGTACCCTGCAGGAAAGCTTAGTTCAAACCGGGTCGCCACTTCATGTCGGGCGAGCTCGGTAGTATCGTAGTACAACACCTTATACGTGGCAGTGTTGGGCACCTCAGTCTCTATGTACGTCACCTGGGCGAACATGTCGACATGTTCGCCATCGGATATGACAACATCAAATGGGTATGGCTCTCCTTCAGGTGTCATGAAATGGGCTATAAAGGTCGTTGGCTCAACAATGGAAGTGCCGAAGCAATACTCCTCCTCGCCGAGATAGTCATCCCAGATCTGCGGGATATAGGTTTCCGCATCTGATCTGCCAAAAGCCAGTCGGGAAGACGGTGGCCAGAAGCAGCTATCGATACAAACTGTCATAGTATCTTCCAGCTTAAAGGTCATGGTTGCCAGAAGCTGGCGGGATCCGCCCGGCCAGTTTTGATCCTGGATGCCTGAGCCAGTCATAACGAACCAGAAATGAGAGGTGCCATCCAGATTCAGAAATCTGCTGTCCCACTCACGTCCCGAAAGGTCCTCGGAATATGACATCATGATGTTGGTCTCTCCGGGCAGGTGACGGAAGATGCTCCGGTCGAGATCGGGTAGAGGAAAAAGATTGGTATTATTCCAGTAGCCACTCAGACTGCAATATTTGCCAGGATTGGTGTGAGTGTAGCAGAGAGGAATACAAAAACCCATAATGGAGTCTATGGCAGGATCGGGAATATCATTGGTGACATAGAGCGGAACGCGGACCAACCACGGCCCCGGCTCAAAAAGCGAATCGTCACCCGGATAACACTCAAGGTACAGGGTGTCAGCCACACCATTGTCATTCGGGTCCTGATCAGCCACTGCAAAACCGGAGAAACCGAACGCTACTAAAACCATCACTGCTAAAAGTAACAAATTTCGTTTCATTTTATTGCTCCTTTTGGATTTTTCTGCCAGAGGCAGATCCCCTGCCAAAGGCGGGGTGGGCGCCTTCGGCGGAAAGGTTATAGGTTGGAGGTTGTGGGTTAAAGGATTTTCTTGAGCTTTCATTTTGAACACCTCCCAGTTTCACTGGTTAATGGTTCGACTTCGTATATCCTGAACGAAGTTGAAGGGCTCACCACAAGTGGTTCACGGTTTACGGTTCACAGTTTTCCTCTACACCTCTCGTTGGTAGAGGACGCCTCATTCCCTACCACCAGTCATCTTACCGTCACGGACGGGGGCGTCCGTGACGAACAAAAACAAACTCACTAAATCATTTGCAGAATGTTTTAACCATCTCCTTGGTATGCTCTTAGAAAGTTAACGATTTGAGTTGATTGAAAATGAATTGTGGGTAACTCCATCTACCACCTCCTTGGAAATAGAGAGTTAGACCAAAATTAGGAAGAACTCCTTTGGAGAGCCCCTGATCAATTGCCAAAGATTGATTATCCCAGGGGCAAACCAAAAGAGAATCGCTCATATTTTGAATTTATATCCTCACCTTTCATCCTGAAAAAGAGGAACCTATTGTTAACTCCGATTCTTCCGCAAATTAAGTGAAAAGTCTATCTTTGCCCTGTCAAATGGGAAAGAGATTCGGATAAAGCATGGTATAAATTTTACCAACATGAAATATTAGTTGTGTTATAGAATCAAAAAGGGCTTCTAAAAAAACCCCAATTCAGACCTAATTTGTCTTAGTTAAGAATTGCACTCTTTTTAGATTGACTAATTAAATTTACTACATCTGAAATATTTGTCAAGCACTTTTTAACTTTTTACACCTGGGTTATCCCCAGCGATCTTTATGTTGTGTCAGGACCTCAGTCCTGACACCTTAAAACGTCAGTCACCAGGATTCCGCCAAAGACGAAAGAGTGGAGCTCCTGACATAACTATTAGGCACCTCACAGCTGATGGGAACAAATTAAGCAGATGAGAACTACTGATATCAGCTTAATCCCATTAATCAGCTGTGAGATATTTCTTGGTCTGAGACGGATTGTCCTATGGATCCTTCGGGGCGGCCGCCCATCCGTAGAAAAGGGGCGGGGGTGCAACCCCCGCCCCAACAGGAATCCTAAGGGCACCCCGAACCAACCTTTGACATGAATACATAGATATCTAACACCTCTAAGAGACCCTTCACTTCGTTCACGGAGACCCGTCTGGGAGGGTGACAGTGCCTGTGTCATTCTGGGTCCCCCGTACGGGGGGACGAAGAATCTAAAGCCAGATGCTTCGCTCCGCTTAGCATGACAGGTTGGGTTACACCCCTGCCCGCACAGAATTTCTTCAAAAATCTTTTACGATGTCTACAACGTTTTCACTTTTGCATCGTATACTAATTTGAAATGATTGCAAAAATAAGACAATACAAAGAGCTTCTGCAAGCAAAAGGTCTGAAGCCCACATACCAGCGGTTAAGGATTTTAGAATACTTAGAAAAGCATAGGACTCATCCGACTGTGGAGGAGATATATGAGTATCTGACCAGGGAGATCCCCACCATCTCAAAGACCACCATATATAATACCTTAAACGCTCTTTTGGAAAAAGGGATAATACATGCAATAACCATCACGGGAACAGAGACAAGATATGATTGTAGAGACTGTCCTCATCATCATCTTCTCTGCAAGAGCTGCGGCAGGATAATAGATTTGGAAATTGAGTGCCCCTATCTGGACCGAACAAACATAGAAGGACACCGAATCGACGAAAAGCACGGCTACTTCAAAGGCATCTGCAAAGATTGTCTGGAAAAGGAAAAATAAATGGTGATTGACATATTGCTGAACGTGATAAAACAGATATGGGACTTCACTTTGATTGTCAGTCCCTGGTTGATACTCGGCTTTCTCTTCTCAGGTTTGATTCATGCGTTCATCGGCGAGAGATTCATCAGGCAGCATCTGGGAGGAGGGGGTTTTTCCTCGGTGTGGAAAGCGACCGTCTTTGGTATACCTCTCCCCATATGTTCCTGTGGAGTGATCCCACTTGCTGCCGGACTTAAGAACGATGGCGCATCAAAGGCGGCAACCATGTCGTTTTTGGTCTCCACTCCCACCACGGGGATCGATTCAATATTCGTAACCTATGCATTCTTAGGGACTGCATTTGCCATCATCAGACCCCTATCCGCTCTGGTGGGGGGATTGCTTGTGGGTACGCTGGTAAGCCTTTTGGTGAAAGAAAGAATAGAAAAAAGAGATTTTCAGCCCGATCCTGAACATGCTCATCCTCTCAAAGCTAGGTTAAAAGATGGCTTTAACTATGAATTCGGGGACTTACCCGAAGATATCGGGAAAACGATTTTTTGGGGAATTCTGATTGGCGGCGTCCTATCTGCCCTTTTGCCACGGGATATATCCGAGGTATATCTTTCCAATCCAGTGATAGCCTATCCCCTGATGCTTGCCATCTCGGTTCCTTTATATGTATGTGCCATCGCATCTGTGCCGGTGGCTGCCGCCATGATGACCAAGGGATTGGTGCCCGGGGCGGCACTTGCTTTTCTTATCGCCGGCACTGCCACCAATACAGTAACCATTGCTTTCGTTACCAAGAAATTCGGGAAGAAGGTGCTTTTCATCTATCTTATCTCCATAATTTTTCTCGCTTTGGTATCAGGAATCCTGCTCGACTCCTTGCTGGGCGGAGTAGTGGTTAAAGATATGCTTTTTAAAGGAAGAGAGATCCCTTATTCTGTCAAACTGATTTCCACTTTTTTGTTTGTTGGCTTGGTAATCAAAAGTTTTTTAAGGGGAAAAAATGCGGGAGGCAAAATACACCTTTTACGTTCCGGATATGGATTGCAAACATTGTCAATCGGCAGTTGAGAAAGCCCTAAAGGAAATTCCCGGTGTCAGGAATGTGGAGGTGCTGCTTGAAGAAAAGTTAGTTAAGGTGGATGGGGAGGTGGATAAGACCACCATAACGGAGCAATTGGAGAAAGCCGGCTATACTGCAAAGGAAAGAGCACAATGAACACTAAGACCTTACACAAAATCAGTTATGGCTTGTACGTTATTAGTTCAAAAAAAGGTGAACGCTTCAACGGACAAATTGCTAACACGGTATTTCAAACCACGTCAGAACCGCCAACCATAGCGGTAAGTGTCAACAATAAGAATTTGACTCATGAGTTTATTCGGGAAAGCAAAGTTTTTTCAGTATCCATTCTATCTAGGGAAACGCCGTTGAAATTCATAGGGCATTTTGGCTTCAGATGCGGTCGTGACATTGATAAGTTTAAGGAGATAAATTATAAGGTTGGCATAAGTGGTGCCCCCATAGTTCTGGAAAATACCATAGGTTACTTAGAGGCTGAACTTGTCGACAGCTTGGATGTAGGAACACATACTGTTTTTATCGGGAAGGTGATCGGCGCCGAAATCATCGAAGATAAGGAGCCCATGACTTATGCCTACTATCGCGAAATAAAAGGGGGAAAGGCTCCGAAAACAGCGCCAACATACAATGAAGGAGCTAATAGAAAGGCAAAGAAGATGGAAAAATACGTATGCACGGTTTGCGGTTACGTTTACGACCCCCAAAAAGGTGACCCCGATTCCGGAATAAAGCCGGGAACACCTTTTGAAAAGTTGCCGGACGACTGGGTGTGCCCGGTTTGTGGCGCGGACAAGAGCGCATTTGAATTACAGAAGGAGGATTGAAATTAAAGATCGACTGCCCGCCACGTAAGAACACGTTTACATTATCACACGCAAAAAGAGTTATGGAAAAGGAGAAAAGATATGGCTTACCAAGAGTTGAGACCAAACATTTACTCAGTGGGCGCGATCGACTGGGATAGAAGGTTATTTGACGAGCTTATACCGCTTCCGGATGGAACAAGTTATAACGCCTACTTGACAGCAGGAAGTGAAAAAACAGCGCTTTTGGACACGGTTGATCCGGTCAAAGAGCATGAACTTCTGGCAAACTTAAAAAAACTGGGAATCCAAAACATAGATTATGTTATCTCCCATCACGGCGAACAGGATCACTCAGGAGCAATTCCTGCCATACTGAAGACTTATCCCGACGCCAAGGTTGTGACCAACCCTAAATGTAAAGTTATGCTTATGGATTTGTTACTGATCCCTGATGAGAAGTTCATAACGGTAAATGATGGGCAAACATTGTCATTAGGAGACAAAACTTTGGAGTTTATCTATGCCCCCTGGGTGCATTGGCCTGAGACCATGGTTACGTTCCTGCGAGAGGATAAGATTTTGTTCTCCTGCGATTTTTTCGGATCTCATCTATCCACAAGCGAGCTGTTTGTAACCGATGAAGTACAGGTTTATGAATCTGCCAAAAGATACTATGCCGAGATAATGATGCCCTTTCGGACCCTTATCAGGAAAAACTTAGAAAAAATAAAGAATCTGGACATAAAGATAATTGCTCCCAGCCACGGTCCGGTTTACGACAAACCGGAGTTCATTCTCGATGCCTACAGAGATTGGGTCTCAGATCAGGTAAAAAACGAAGTGGTTATACCTTACATCTCCATGCATGGCAGCACACGAAGCATGGTGGATTACTTTGTAGATGCGCTAATGGAAAGAGGCATCACTGTAAAGCCATTCAATTTGACCGTAACTGACATAGGGGAGCTGGCCATGGCTCTTGTGGATGCCGCCACCATAGTAATTGCGTCACCCACTGTATTGGTTGGTCCTCATCCTAATGTTGTCTATGCTGTTTATCTTGCAAATATCTTGAGACCGAAGCTGAAATTTGCATCGGTGATTGGCTCCTATGGATGGGGAGGAAAAATGAGTGAGCAAATTACAGGTATGCTGACCAACATCAAAGCGGAGATACTCCAGCCGGTTTTAGTTAAAGGTCTTCCCAAAGAGGAAGATTTTAAGTCCTTGAACAGATTGGCAGACGAAATCCTCAAAAAGCATAAAGAGCAAAAGGTTTGTTAATAAGAAATCCGTAACCATGGAGGGTGCGATGTCATTGAACTGGAATAGATTCATTCCGTGTCGGATGAGCAACAGGATGCCAGGCGGGATGTTAAAGGTTAGCATGCCTGGACTGGCGATACTTTTGGTGCTTTCTTCTCCGTTTGGGGTCAGCTATGCTCAAGAGCCAAACTCCAGCGACAAGACAGAGGGCTGCCTCTCCTGCCACGCCTCGGTTACTCCCGGCATTGTGGCCGACTGGCAAAATAGCCTTCACGCCAAGGTGACCCCGGCTGAAGCTGTTAAGAAAGAAAAACTGGGACGGCGCGTATCAGCTGACAGCATTCCGGAGCACCTGACTATGACCACGGTCGGCTGCGCCGAGTGTCACACCTTAAATCCCGAAAAGCACAGAGATACTTTTGACCATGGGGGCTATCAGGTGCATACCGTGGTCACACCTGAAGATTGTGCCACCTGCCATCCTACGGAGAAGAGTGAGTATGAAAAAAACATCATGTCCTACGCTCACATCAATCTCACCAACAATCCGGTTTACCACAGCTTGATGGTTGCAATCAACGGCATTCAGGATTTTGATGGAAAGAATACGTTGCTTATAGATCCGGATGAGGAGACTAACTTTGAATCGTGCCTGTATTGTCATGGAACCGAGATCATGGTGCAAGGGACGGCTATCCGGGAGACAGTGCTGGGTGAGATGGAGTTTCCCATCCTCTCCGGCTGGCCCAATCAGGGGGTGGGTCGTCTGAATCCGGATGGCAGCATGGGTTCCTGCGCCGCCTGTCACACCCGACATCAGTTTTCCATCCAGATGGCCAGAAAACCTTACACCTGTTCCGAATGCCACAAGGGACCGGACGTTCCAGCCTACAAGGTGTATCAGGTCAGCAAGCACGGAAACATTTTCTTTTCCCTGAACGAGGACTGGAACTTTGATGCAGTTCCTTGGGTGGTGGGGAAGGATTTCACCGCTCCCACCTGTGCCACCTGTCATGTTAGCCTGGTTGTGACTGGGGATGGTGAGGTTGTAGCTGAGAGAAGTCACCAGATGAGTGATCGTCTCTGGAAAAGAATCTTTGGTGTCATCTATGCGCACCCTCACCCCAAGTCTCCCAATACTGCTATCATAATGAACAAGGCCGGACTGTCTCTGGCCACTGAACTTACCGGTGAGCCGGCATCCGAATATCTGATCGACGAAGATGAGATGCTCAAGCGAAAAGAGACCATGCAAAAGGTATGCCTCTCCTGCCACAGCACCCAGTGGGTGGACAACCAATTTGCCCGCTTCGAGAACACCATCAGGACCACCAACGAGATGACCTTAACCGCTACCAAGATATTAATGACGGCCTGGGAAAAGGGCGCGGCCCAGGGATTGCCTCAGGGAGCTAACATTTTTGACGAAGCCATCGAGAAGAAATGGGTGAAGGGGTGGCTCTTCTTTGCCAATTCCACCCGCTACGCCTCAGCCATGGCCGGAGCCGACTACGGTGTCTTTGCCAACGGGCGATGGTACATGTCCAAGAACGTTCAGGAAATGGTGGACTGGCTGGAATTTAAGCTCAAAGATAACAGTCAAAAGAAGTAGGCAGTTATTAAGGAGAGCATATAATTGTTTACATCCCCCCTTTAGAAA
>JAGMBK010000120.1 GCA_023129805.1 Candidatus Zixiibacteriota bacterium
CTCTCCTTTGAAAATCCACACCTTCACTCCAATACAGCCATAGGTGGTGTGGGCGGTGGCGGTGGCGTAATCGATATCTGCGCGGAGGGTATGTAGCGGAACTCTCCCATCCATATATTTTTCTGTGCGGGCGATCTCTGCCCCGGCCAGTCGGCCACCACAGGAGATTTTTATACCAAAAGCCCCCGATTTCATGGCGGAGCTGATCGCCTTCTTCATCGCCCTTCTGAAGGAGACCCTTCCTTCCAGCTGTTTAGCAATGCCTTCTGCCACCAGTTTGGCAGAAAGCTCAGCTTTCTTCACCTCTATGATATTAATAGCCACTTCTTTCTTAGTGAGCAGTTGAAGCTCCTCTTTCAGCTTATCCACCTCTGCCCCTTTGCGTCCGATTACGATCCCCGGTCTGGCAGTGTGAATATCAAGAGTCACCTTCCGCGGAGCTCTGATTAGGTCTATCGCCGCTATTCCGGCATGGTCTAGCCTCTTCTCAGTATACCTTCGAATGGTCAGGTCTTCCTTAAGAAGATCGGAAAATTTCGTGTCGGAAAACCATCTAGAGCTCCAGCTTTTTATGATCCCTAACCTCAGTCCTATGGGATTGGTCTTCTGTCCCAACTACACCTCCTTAAATTCTTTAGTTTTTGGGCTATCATTGTCCAGGCTGGTAGCGCTTATTCGTCCAAGAAGTTCGATGCTCGAAATACGCATGCCTGTCGTTTCCTTTTCTTCTCTCATCTTTAGTGATTTAGCCGCAAGTCTGGTCTCGGACTTCGATACGAGCATCCTGCCGAAAAAAAGAAGCTTCGAGCGCCTCAACCTTGTTCAAGTTTGGCTTTTTCCTCCTTACCATCGGTCACCACTATGGTGATATGATTGGTTCTTTTTCTTATTCTATATGCTCTCCCCATACTCACGGGGCGGATTCTTTTCATGATGGGACCGCCATCCACTAATATCTTCTTTATCCACAGATCCTCTGCTTTAAGCTTAGCCGTCCCTTCCACGCTTAAGGCATTAGCGGTGGCAGACTTTAAGGTCTTTTCCAGAACCGAAGCCGCCGTCTTGGGAGTGAAGGTGAGAATGTTCAGTGCCTCCTCTACATTTTTCCCTCTGATAAGATCTGCCACCCTTCTCACCTTCCGGGCAGACATTCTGACAAATCTTGCTTTAGCTTTAGCTTCCATGATCTATTCTACAAACATCCAAAATCCTTGCTCTGTCTTTTCTGTCAACCTATTTCAGTGATGTGGATCTCTCCGTCATCCTTCCGGAATGACTTCGGAATATCCTGGTGGGAGAGAACTCTCCCAGTTTATGTCCCACCATGTTCTCTGAAATATATACCGGAATGAACTTATTCCCATTATGCACAGCTATGGTATGTCCTACAAAATCAGGGGTTATGGTGGATCGCCTGGACCAGGTCTTGACCACCCTCTTCTCTCTGGTCTCATTCAAAGCCGAAATCTTTTTTTGAAGATGTTCATCCACAAAGGGACCTTTCTTTAAAGACCTTGCCATATTTTAATCCACCTCCGAAAAGTTCAAAATTCAAAATTTAGAATGCAAAAATGTAAGAATCCTCTTAATTTTAAATTTTTCTCTTTTAATTTTTGACTTTACTTGCCTCTTCTTTTGACGATCAGCTTATCCGACGGCTTTTTCTTTCTGGTCTTCAATCCCTTGGTGATCTTTCCCCAGGGGGTGCATGGATGTCTGCCTCCGGATGATCTTCCTTCTCCACCTCCCATGGGGTGGTCCACCGGATTTTTTGCCACTCCTCTCACCCGGGGTCTTCTGCCCAGCCATCTGGTTTTGCCTGCCTTTCCGTAGGATATGTTTTCATGATCCAGATTGCCCACCTGCCCGATAGTAGCAAAGCACTCCAGCCTTACCAATCGCATTTCTCCGGAGGGAAGCCTCACATGTCCGTAATCTCCCTCCTTTGCCACCAGCTGAGCATATGTTCCTGCTCCTCTGGCTATCTGTGCGCCTTTCCCCCTTTTCAACTCCACATTATGGATCATGGTACCCTGTGGAATTTTTCCCAGGGGCATGGCATTCCCCGGTTTTATTTCCACCTCCTCGCCTGACATCACCCTGTCACCCACTTTTAATTCTAAAGGAGCTATAATATATTTTTTCTCTCCATCCGCATAATGCAAAAGGGCGATGCGAGCAGACCGATTGGGATCATACTCTATGGTTGCCACAAAAGCCGGGATGTTCAGCTTATCTCTTTTGAAATCTATGATCCTCAAAAACCTTTTGCTTCCTCCGCCCCGATGTCGGCAGGTGATCCTTCCCTGGTTGTTCCTACCACCACTTTTCTTCAGAGGAATCAGAAGCGATTTCTCCGGAGTAGTGCAGGTTATCTCCTCGAAGGTGGACACCGTCTTAGATCTTAAAGATGGTGTAACTGGCTTGAATGTCTTAATGGGCATCTTTCTACCTCAATAAACTTAATCTTCTAAAGCAGCAACAAAAACTCATTTAAGGCTCAACTAAATCGTCTCAAAAAGCTCTATGGTCTCCCCTTTTTTAAGCTTCACTATGGCTTTTTTCCAATCCGGCCTTCTTCCTTCAAATCTCCCCAATCTTTTGGGTCTACCATGCGTCATCATGGTGGTTACATCTACCACCTGCACACCGAAAAGCTCCTCCACCGCCATCTTTATCTGGAGCTTGTTTGCCTTTCTGTCCACTTTGAAGACATATTTATTCTGATCAACACGAAGGTTGGTGCTCTTCTCCGAGACCAGGGGCATTTTTATAATCATCCTAGGATCATTCATCCGGCAAACACCTCCGTTAAACCATCCAAAGCCATCTTTGTCATGACCAAAAAATCACAGGTCAAAAGATCATAAGGATTGACCAGACAAGCTCTTTTATATACCAGACCTTTCAGGTTTTTTAAGGACTTATATAAATTATCATCCTTCCCTTCAGAAAGGAAGAGGATTTTTGCTCCCCCGATTCCCATTTTGTCAAACAACTCAGCCATAACTTTGGTTTTGGGGACATCCAGGCTAATGTCTTGGATTATCTTCACTCGATTTTCCGAAGCCATAGCTGATAAAGTTGAAAGCAATGCTTTGCGTTTCATCTTTTTGGGAATGTCTATGTGACAATCATGCGGCACCGGAGGGAAGGCTCTTCCTCCACCCACCCAGATGGGGGATGTGTTGGTCCCGGCACGCGCCCGTCCGGTTCCCTTCTGTCGCCAGGGTTTAGCACCCCCTCCTCTGACCTCCACCCGATTCTTTTTCTTCACCGTGCCCTGTCCCTGGTTGGCTGAATAAGCCTTTACATACTGGTGAATCACCGACAGATTGGGATTCTGCCCGAAAAGCCTCTCATCCAGCTTGAAGGCCTCTATCTGATTTCCCTCTTTATCGTAGGCAACTGCGTTGAGCATAAACATCCTTTAAGCCAAAGATTTTTTTATAGTCAAATAGGAATTCCTTTTGCCCGGAACAGCTCCTTTGAGCAAAAGCAAATTCTTCTCCACATCCACCCCCACCACCTCAAGATTTCTGACGGTGACCCTTTCCCCTCCCATTCTTCCTGCCATTCTTTGACCCTTAAATACCCGCGAAGGGTAGGAGCTGGAACCTATTGAGCCCGGAGCCCTCGGTCGGTCTGATTGTCCATGGGTTTTGGGACCACCATAGAATTTGTGTCTTCTCACTCCGCCCTGAAATCCCAGACCTTTAGAGACTCCGGTTACGTTAACCTTCTCACCTGCCGCGAATATGTCTACTTTCAACTCCTGTCCCGCCTTAAATTTTTCCACCTGAACTGCTTTTATCTCTCTTAATATCCTTTTGGGCTCAACTTTGGCTCTCTCAAAATGACCCAGAAGAGGAAGAGTAAAAAGCTTCTTCCTTTTTTCCTCGAAACCGATCTGAATGGCGTTATACCCGTCTTTGTCCTGGGTTTTCACCTGGACCACTGGACAAGGTCCTGCCTCTATAACCGTGACCGGTATAGCCTGCCCCTCCTGATTAAAGATTCTGGCCATCCCGATCTTTTTTCCGATAATTCCTTCCATCCTCGTTACTCCCAAAAATCTGTGTACTGCATACTGTTACTGCTTCTCACACCTTTATCTCCACATCCACACCTGCGGGCAGATCCAGCTTCATCAAAGCATCCACAGTCTGGGGGGTGGAGTTGTAAATATCTATCAGCCTTTTATGGATGCGCGTCTCGAACTGCTCTCGGGATTTCTTGTCCACATGCGGAGACCTTAAAACGGTATAGACTCTCCTTTGGGTGGGCAGAGGCACGGGTCCGGTTATCTTTGCCCCGGTTCGAGTTACGGTTCTTACGATCTCCTTAGCTGACTTATCCAGAGCCCTGTGATCGTAAGCCTTAAGCCATATTCTGATCTTCTGTCCTTCTTCAGCCATTCTCTTTTCCCTTTATGATGAACTTGCCTCGCCAAAGGCTTAAGCTTGAGTTCAACTTAGCTCACTTAAAGCCAAACCATCGCTTGCTGGGTTTATACGATCGATATTTCCATATTGTTGTAATTTGCAGTGAGTTTATGAAACCTCTAATCTCTTCTCTTTTTGCAAAAAATTCATATATCCTCAAATGTAGCATAAATTGGTTTCTTTTCACCTTTTGATCACCTTCCGCCAGGATATTTTTCTACAATAATCTTGAGTTGCCTCATGTGGACACCTCTCATTGTTGACTACTGCACTTTTTCATCATAAAATATGACGGCGCTCTTTTTAATTTCTCGCTTCTCCTGGATATGTCCGGATAATTCAAAGCCCATGCTACTTCATGCACCTATTCTTTAGACATTTCACAAATCGCCTTATATCATATCCGCTTAATCCGTTCAATCCGTTGTTTTCCCTCTAATCCAAGAAGCTGA
>JAGMBK010000121.1 GCA_023129805.1 Candidatus Zixiibacteriota bacterium
CGAATAAACCTCCCAGGAGAATTCAGGCGTAGGTAACACCGGTAGCGGTTCTATAACCTGCGAAACCCTCTCCTCTATCTTTATCTCTTCGATGTCGGATTGAACCTCAGATAGCAAAACCGGTTCCTCTTCTACAGGCAAGATAGTCTCACCTGTATCGACATAGCTGAGCGTTTCTCTCAAGCTTCTTCTTTTCTGGGACGGCTCAGCTTCTTCCTTTGCTAATTCTTCCTTCTTTATATCTTCATGTTCCGATTTTATCTGAGACAATAAAACAGGTTTCTCTTTTAAAGACATGATGCTCTCACCTGTATCAGCATAGCAAACCGTTCTTCGGTAGACTCTCTCTTTCTGAACAATTTTAGCTTCCCCCTTTTCAGACGCGGTTAGGTCAGTGGATCCCACCGCGCCGACAAGAGAAGCTTTGGATTGATCAGACCTTTGCTCCTCTTTGGAAGCTATTTCAGTTGGAAGAATTTTGGACTGCTTTTTTTCCAAGGATACCTTTTGATCCTTCTTCTCCCCCAGTACCGCCACCCACATGGGAAAATCAGGATCTTGCGTAGTCAAAATGGCAATGCTGGCTTCGTTTTCTGTCTCCGGGTCTACCACTTTGTATACCACCGGGCCCTTTAGGTCCAGAACAACTCTGACGATTTGCTCCGGGACAGCTTGAAACTGGCCGGTGCGGATACCCGTAATGCTGCCCGGCGGAAGCCCAGTTTTATAATTTTTCCGGGGTAAATCAAAAATTGCGTTCTTGCAATCGATTACCACCCGATAAGGCTTCCCCCCCTTTGCCTCTTCTGTGAAGTGAGAAAACTCAAACTGCTTGTCCGCGTATATGGAAACTTGGGTAAAGTTACCTTGCTTCTTCAGGCTGATATTTTTTATTCGGCAACTACCCCGGGCTGGGCTTGGGGCAGGGGTAAACGCAACAAAAAAGAGAAATCCCAGAATGAGATAAGGCAGTTTGGTTGTGTAACTTGTTCTCATGTATCACCCTTTTTAAAATTCTATCTTTTTGAGCCTCTCTTCCTCCTTGACATAGTAGGTTGTCAGCTTCAAAGATGCGGCAATACTTTTTTCTTTCTCCCCCAGGGCAGTTATGGTCACATCCGACACATTTGCCAGAAAGGGGAAATTGGCGATGCTGCTTAAGAAGTTCCCCAATTTATGATATGATCCAGTAACTTCTATCTTAAAAGAGCTGGTATTGTAGAAGCTCCTGGGCACTGGATTTTGCGGGAGGATCTGCATGATTCCAGTCCGATTGGCTCGGCCAGCGAAATGCATTCGAATCAAGAACAGGGGGATTTGTTTTTCCTCTGGCAACAAACGCTCCACCTTGCGATATCTTTCAAACAACTTTTCGTATTCCTCTTTCAAATTCTCGAAGCTTCTTGCCTTCATCTCCACGCTCTTCAAATCAGACAGCAGATATTCATATTGAACCTGCTTTTGTTCTATTAATCTGGCATTTTTAGAGTAAATCCTGGCGTACCAGAAATAAATCACCAGAAAGATCACCAGACCTCCCAGAAGAAACCTTTGTATCTTCGGATCCTTCAAATCCATTTATTCCCTCCCGACAGCCAAATTCGTTTCATCATCTTTTCTTTCATTAGTTAAAGCCAGCTCATGGACAGCGGTGTCAGCATCCGGGCTTTCAAAATCTGGCAGATAGTAAAGATCGCCCACCAGCTGGAAGGAAAAGGTCTTATCTTCCTTATCTGCCTCGCAGATTGGATCAAGTTTCGCTCTCTTTACAAACTGTAGCTCCATATTCTTGAAATACTTCGATCCCATAAGTTGAATCAGAAATGAGGCTAAGCTGTTCAAAGAATAACTATACCCCTCTATGGTCACCCTCTTAGTAACCGGAGACTGAATCTGATTAAAAGAGCCGGTAGTTTCTGTTCCCGGATCTGGCGTTTTCTGGTTCTGCGACTCTTCCTCCCTTAAAAGGGAGAGCCACAAATAATCCGGGACTCTTCTGTTTAAATCTTCCAGCACCCTGACCCAGACTGTCCTGTTTCTGTCCAGTGCCTCTATGGCAGACATCCTCTGTAAGACCTTACCCTTAAGCTCTGTTAAGGCATCCACCAATTCTATGTTTTTTCTAAGTTCGTCGGCCTTTCTCTGTGCCTCAGCTATCTTAGCGTTCAAAGCTTTAAGCTTGATGCCCTGAAACACATTGATCCCCACAAACAATACCACCAGAAGTCCGGCAAAAGCGGCGATGATGGTTAGGTTTTTGTCAAAGGAGATGCTTCGTCGTTTTCTTCTAAGCTCCCTGGGTAGCAAATTGATTTCGACTCGAGCCATTTTATTATACCTTTCTTGAAGCCAACCCTACCGAGACCGCTAAAAGTGGCGCAATTCTGTCTGGCTGCACATCCTTAAAGATGTCTGGATCATATTCTATATTTCTCAAGGGATTGGCTATCTCAATAGGGACATTCAATTTTGATTGGATGAATTCGGGCAAAAACGGAATCAGAGCTCCCCCCCCAGAAAGAACTATCCAATCCACTTGTGACACCTTGGCAGTAGATTTGAAATAGGAAAAGGCCACCTCCAGACCAGAAATCATCTCCTCGGAGGCTGTGACCACGGTAGCTTTGAGCATATCCTGATCGACGGGGGTTCCCATCTCCCCCTTAATGGTCTTGGCTGCCAATTCCTGATTGATGCGAAATTCCTTCATTATGGCGTTATGGATTAATCTTCCACCGCTGGCTAAGTCTCTGGTGGAATGAAACAATCCGTTCTTGAGAAAGACGATACTGGTGGTATCGAATCCGATATCCATCAAGGCAATCACCTTTTCTGGATCAATTTCATAATTAGCATCATATGCATTCAGAATGGCAAAGGCGTCGGTGTCCACGATCACCGGTCTCAGTCCGGCATCTGTCACCAGCTCCACATAAGAATTTAGGAATTCGTTTCTGGCAGCGACCAAAAGCACATCCATCTTCTTAATCTCTTCATTCACGTTGACGGTGTGATAATCCATGGTCACATCTTCCACATCAAATGGGCTTCTCTGTTCTGCCTCAAACAGAATAGCCTGCTCCGCCTCCATCCCGCTCTTTTGATCCATGGTGATCTTATCTGTGATCACCCCATGTCCGGAGATGGATATAGCTACCTCCTTTAACTTGGGATCGCATTGTTCCACCAGGCTCTGGAGATTGAAGATGATGGTATCTTTGTCTTTGATCTCCTCATCCACTATAACCTCCAAGGGCAGTTCCCGCATCCCCAGAGAGGTCAAGGCGAAACTTCCAGATCTCTCCTCCAGCTTCACCAGCTTAATGGAGGAAGCACCGATGTCTAAGCCCGCCGCAGTTCTTGCTCTTTTTCTGAAGATCATATGAGTCTCTTTTTTAGTTTTACCCGGTAAAAATGAAAGTTGAGAAGTTACACTATTTGTCTTGTCGGCTGAAATTTTAAAAATCTTAAGCATCTGTAAAAATCTTTGAGGCCGGGAAGAACATCTCTCCTTTCTAACCGCTTTTAACTCTGTCTGCAGACACATAGATATAATCGACAACCGGCTGAAGAAACTTAATTTCTTTCATTTAAGAGCCCAAAAATCTTCTTCCCTCTTAGGAAGGCATCTTCTCAAATCCCATTGAACAAACAAGCCTGCCAAGAAGTTCATTTCTCAGCCGAGAAAACATCCGATAATAACCATAATGTCAATTGGAATCTTCGTCCCATCCCCTTTTATAGATGACGGAGAAGGGAAAAAGGAGATGAAGCAGAAGATAACTACGGTTTTACTTTTCTGGTACAAAAACAAGCTTGTGCATTGGCAACTAACCTGGAGGCAATACTTGACTTATTGCTTTTTGACTTTATTGTGGACTGATTCAGCTGGTGGCAAAGGGATTTTAGGTGAACAAATCTATTTCATCATCACCTCAATCAGAGAGATTCTGGAGCCAAAGCTTATAGAGAATTAGCCTTCAAGAAAAGTTTTTTCCAAAGAGCAACATCCCTCTTCTTCAGAAGCAGCGCTCTTCTCTTGCTCCGGGGGATCTCCTTTTTTTATTTGGTAAGCACGACCTCTTTTTCACACCACTAAGATTTTGTCTGGCGAAAGGCGAGCTTAACCCTCCCGGTAGAAGCCAGAACATCTATATCCGCACGCTCACCTCCCTGACTGCTACTTGCCATCATATTTCCAGACGAGTTGGCACCACCGTCCGGCTTGAAAACAGTGGTGTTATTGTCAAGAGTGCAGGAATACAGCCATACGTTCTGACCCAAACTCACTGTCCTGATGGTTGAGTCGCCGAAATCATAGGCAAATAGATCCGGATTGATTCGAAAAAAAGTGCAAATTGAGCTCTTTGCGAGATGGCATCAGATCTGGCCAGTCACATATCAGAAACCATATCCCAGCTCTTGCCTTTGAATTCCAATCTGGGCAGGACGCCTGCAAATTGAGGAGCAGCCATGGCAAGCATAAGTCCCAGGACAACCACAGCTATCATCAGCCCCAACAAGATGATTCCTTTAGAGTTTTTATATGTCATCTTTTCTCCCCTTTGAATTCACCTGATTTCGCTTTGTGCGTTCTGCTCCTCTCTTTCCATTTAGTAAACCCTACGCCAAACAGGTCACTTTAAGTGACCACCCACATATAACGCAACACCCTGAGGCTGAAAATGTTCAGTCTTAAGCATTTGTGCTGTTTAATGAGAAACCAACCAAGGGGCATATCTGGTGCCAATAAACATAGAGCCGAATCGACAGATTATGGGAAAAGCCCATACTGATTCGCTTAGGAAAGAATTGGCGTCTGGAAGTCGTCCGCAGAATCCACTTACTAAGAGGAGCAGGAAACCGTTTACATCTTATTATTCGTATGAA
>JAGMBK010000122.1 GCA_023129805.1 Candidatus Zixiibacteriota bacterium
GATTGGTCAACGGATTGAACGGATAAAAAGGATGAAATTCGTTCAATCCGTTGCATCCGTTGACAGCGGATGTAGGTCGGATATGGTCATAAGACCTATCCGACAATTGCCTAATAATAAACACCTTGCACCTGCTAATAAAAAAATTGACAAAAGGAGGATAAGATTATGTTAACCGCTTATCTGAAAGCGGCGATGAAAAAGGCAAAATATGAGATCCTGCAGGATGACAACACATTCTATGGGGAGATTTCCGGCTTTGATGGGGTGTATGCCAACTCTGATACTCTTGAGGCATGCCGGGATGAATTGGAAGAGGTTCTGGAGGAATGGATTCTTTTCAGGGTATCACGGACCCTTCCGTTGCCTCAAGTGGGTGGAATCGAATTGAAGATTAAGAGAACATGTGATTGCAGATGTTTAGTTAGAACCTCTTGAGGAATGAGTTGACATGGATCCAGCAATTATTGCCGCAATAATTGGAGCAGCAGCTGTAGTTATAGCAGCACTTCTAGCAGTAGTTATTCCTCTTTTGCGAAAGACGGAGAAGAGCAGGGAAGAAAGGCCCATTGAGGTAAAGGTAAAAGTAGATCAGCCCGCACCCCCTCTTCCGGAAAAACCCACTTCACCTGAGGGAATCCCAACTCCTCCTACTCCATATTTTGCACATCCGTACCCACTGCAGGAAAATTTTACGGGCAGGCTATCAGAAAGAGAGGAGTTGACTGAATGGTTCACCAAAGGGGAGCAGCCGATGTTTGCTTATATTGCCATTGGTGGAATGGGAAAATCTGCTCTCACCTGGTATTGGCTGCATGAGGATATCATCAAGAACGGACTGGCACCAGACGGAATTATATGGTGGTCATTCTACGATCGGGAAGCAAGCTTTGACTCTTTCTTGAGGAAAGCAATCCAATATACAAGCAAAGGCGAGATCGACGCCAAAGGGATAGCCTCAACTCGTGAAAGAATGGATTGTCTCTATCACCTTCTTTGTAATAACCAGTTTCTTTTAGTGCTTGATGGAGTAGAAAGGGTGCTTCGGGCTTATGCAGGACTGGGTTCTCCTTATCAAGGTGATGAGGTAAAAAAGGATGAAAAGGATTTTCGGGCATGCATTGATCCAAATGTTGGCACCTTCTTACAATGGTTGGCCTCCGGTAAGACAAAGACATTGCTCACCAGCAGATTGCGTCCAAAAGAGCTGGATGGAATAGCCGGTTGTTTTCATAAGGAATTGAAGGAGTTGAATAAAGAGGACGCAGTTGATTTCTTCCACCGTCAGGGTGTAAAGGGAACAAGGGCGGAGATTGAGTCTGCCTGCGAACCTTTTGGCTATCATCCATTATCTCTGAGATTGCTTGCAGGAATGGTGGCTGAGGACCCGCAATATCCTAAGGACATTAAAACATGGATGGAATACAACCCCTTACCTGAACTCACAGGTATCAAAGAGGAACACAATATCTTAGAGTTGGCCTACAATGCATTGGATCAGAAAAAACAAGAGTTCACAAGCAAACTTTCGGCTTTTCGTAGTTCAATGGATTATAAGGCAATTACTATCTTCAACACTTTTGGCGAACGGAAAGAGTTTAGTAGAGTTCTAAAAGAGCTTGTAAACAGAGGTATATTACTCCGTGACGAAAGCACCAATAGATACGATCTGCATCCCATTGTAAGAAGATATTGCTACGAAAGACTGCTTGATAAAAAAGACGTCCATTCACAGTTACGAGACCACTTTTCAACCGTGCCAAAACCTAAAAAGGTCGAGTCTCTGGATGATTTAGCACCGGTTATTGAATTGTATCATCATACCGTAAATTCAGGGCGGTATGATGAGGCGAAGGAACTGTACCGGGAGCGACTTGAAGCCCCTCTTTACTTCCAATCTGGTGCATATCAACTTTGTATTGAGCTCCTTAGTGCTCTTTTGCCAGTCGGTGAGAATGAGCCACCACTGCTAAAGAAAGAGTATGACCAAGCCTGGGTATTAAACGAATTGGCGAATTCCTACTGCTTATCTGGTCAGCCTAAGAAAGCAATACCGCTCCATAAGAGACAGATTGTAATTCGAGAGAGGGAAGGTGCGAAAGAAAACTTTGCCATCGGATTAGGCAACCTAGCGTTAGACCAAATCGCACTTGGTGAGCTAAAGTCTGCTGAATCTATCCTGCGACGCTCAATTGACCTCTGCCAAGAAATCAAATCTGTATTCTATGAATCTTTAGGCCATGCAGAGCTTGGTCGATCGTGGGCATATCAGGATAGGTTTGAAGAATCAGAGAAGGAGCTTGCAAAATCTTTGGAATTGGTTGTTAAAGAGCACCAACATCAGTCTCAAGGCGTTGTCTGGGCATATCGTTCACTTCGGGCACTACTTATGTCTGATGCCGAAGAGACGCTGAAGTCAGCTAAAAAGGCACGGGAATTGTCAGATGTTGCGCATCATGAAATAGACATAATCCGGGCTGAATGGCTACTTGGTGCAGGTTATTTTGCTAAGGGAGATTTAAAAGAGGCTGAGAAGCATTTGGATGAGGCGTTACGGCGTGACAGAAAAATAAACTTAGTTGAGTTGGAGCCCGATATCCTTTCGGAGCTAGCGAAACTCCGATTTGTACAAGGCCGCAAGGAAGAGGCATTGAAGCTAGCAAATGAAGCTTTGACCATAGCAGACAGATGCGAGTATCGCCTGAAGCAGGCAGATATACACAACTTCCTAACAGAATTCTATCTGGACGCAAAGGATTTTTCAAAGGCAAAAGAACATATTGAAATTGCCAAAGAGCGTGCAACCTGTGGCTACAAACCTGCCATGGATAAGGCTGAGGAATTATTGAAGCGGATTTCCCAACAGATTAAACAGATGTAACAGATTTGTTTGTGGATTTGTCAACGGATTGAACGGATGTAACGGATAAAACCATTAGTAATCAGTTTAATCCGTTGCATCCGTTGACAGCTTTCCAAAATAATTGCACTCCAGAATACAACTTCACAATGCAAGTGACTTACAGGAAAACACAAAGAGGTTGGATAATCAACTTAGTCTTCATTCCCATTCTCCTCTTTTTTGCAGCTATTCTTTATTATCAAGAGGTGCTGGGCAAGTCTTTAGGTGACAGACCCGCCCCTTCCTGGTTCTATTTAGCGTTTATCCTGTTGTTTTTGATTCTCATGGCTTTGTTTTCCACTCTGACCGTCACCGGATTTCCCAACTATATCGAAATAAAATTCGGGATCGGGCTTATCCGCAAAAAGTTTTACTATAAAGACATTCGATCCTGTTCGGTTCAGAAAAACCCTTTCTTATATGGATGGGGTATCAGAAAAATACCAGGCGGCTGGCTTTATAACGTGTCTGGTTCTATGTCTGTTCAACTGGATATGAAAGATGGCAAAATGTATCGCATCGGGACAGCCGAGCCTCAAAAATTGGGAGAGTTCATAAAAACCAGACTGAGCCTGTTTGGAGGATCATAGGATCCTGTATAACCTCACCCCTAACCCCTCTCCTTAGAAAGGAGAGGGGAACGAGATACGGTCGTTGAATTAGTTTACCGACCTCTCCCATCTTCCTTCTTCATTTAACTTTTACTTGACTTATAGCTAAATCCAATTAAATTTGTCAAGAAATTCTGAAGAGGTCTCTGAAAAGGTCAAATTGAAAAAGATTTCACTGGAGTGTCCCGCCTTTGGCGGGACCTGAAACTTCTTGTCCTTAGGATCCCCCGCCTTTGGCGGGGGAAAAGACAAAAAACTTTAAAATCCGGTTCACCTAAAGGTGAACACTCCAAATTACCCTTTTAAAGTAGTTTTTCAGAGGCCTACTGAAAGGAGACCAGATGAACAAGGATTTTCTGACCATAACAGATTTCACCACAGAGGAGATAAAGGAGACGTTTCAACTGGCTCTGGATATGAAGTCAAAAAAGAGTGTACCGCTCCCTTTGAAAGATAAAACAGTGGCTTGTATTTTCCTGAAGCCGTCACTTCGGACCAGAGTAAGCTTCGAGGTGGGGATCGGCCAACTGGGGGGGAAATCTCTCTATATTTCCAAAGAGGAGATCGGGCTGGGTAAGCGGGAATCTATATACGATGCTGCCAAGGTTCTATCGCGGTTTGTAGGTATGATAATGATAAGGGCATTTGATCATAAGAAGGTGGAACAATTAGCAAAACATGCAGAGGTTCCGGTGATAAATGGTCTGACGGATCTTTTACATCCCTGTCAGGTGATGGGGGATATGTTGACCATTCTTGAAAAGAAAGAGAAGGTGGAAGGTCTAACCATCGCCTATCTGGGTGATGGCAATAATGTGGCTAATTCATGGCTTAACGCCTCCACTAGATTCTCCTTTAACCTCCGGATTGGCACTTCGCCTGAGACCAAGCCGAATCAAGACGTCCTTAAGAATGCCCAAAAGATCGGCTTAAGTCAAATAACAGTGACCTTCGATCCGAAAGAAGCAATAAAGGATGCGGATGTAGTCTATACCGATGTATGGGCAAGTATGGGACAGAAGGATCTCTCCGAGCAGAGGAGAAAGCTTCTCAAAGATTTTCAGGTCAACGATGATCTGCTAAAGCAAGCTAAAAGTGATTGTATCGTGATGCACTGCCTGCCGGCAAACAGGGGTGAGGAGATCACAGATGAGGTGATGGATGGTCCCCATTCGGTGGTGTTTGATCAAGCGGAAAACAGACTTCATGCCCAAAAAGCCATCATGGTGAAACTTTTGAGTTGAAGGTGAGATTATTCAAGAGATTTTGCGTTCTGTAAAGAATCGCGCAGGCAAACCTTCATGGCTTGCCAGCCAAGGCATAAAGCCT
>JAGMBK010000123.1 GCA_023129805.1 Candidatus Zixiibacteriota bacterium
GTCTCCTCCACGATCTTCTGGTGTCTTCGTTGAATGGAGCATTCTCTTTCGCACAGATGAACCACGTCTCCAAAATTATCCGCCAGCACCTGAAACTCAACGTGCCTGGGCTCTTCTATGTATTTCTCCAGGTATACGGATTCATCTCCGAAGGCAGATTTAGCTTCACGCATTCCAGCTTCAATTCCTTTCTCCAACTCTTCAGGAGAGTTTATGATTCGCATTCCCTTCCCCCCACCTCCTGCGGAAGCCTTGATCATTACCGGAAAGCCGATCTTTTCTGCTGCCTCTTTAAATCCTTTCACCTCTTTCCCACTGCTCATCATGCCAGGAATAATGGGAATCTTGGCTTGGGTCATAGTCTGGCGTGACGCCACCTTGTCACCCACCAATCTCAAAGCCTTGGAATTTGGACCAATGAAGATAATTCCCTCTTTTTCACATCTTTCAGAAAAATCAGAGTTCTCCGCTAAAAACCCATAGCCCGGATGGATAGCATCTGCGCCTGCCTCTTTTGCCACCTGGATGATTTTATCTATGTTCAGATAGCTTTCCAGAGGAGGGGGATCACCTATGCAAAATGCTTCATCCGCCATCTGGACGTGCAATGAGTTCCTGTCCACGGTGGAGAAGATGGCCACCGTAGGAATGGACATCTCCCTACAGGCACTTATAATTCTGACAGTGATTTCTCCCCGATTGGCTATGAGTATCTTCTTTATCATTTAAAAATCAAAAATATGGTTGACTCTCAATTCTCTCAACTAGATTCAAAAGTTTTTTTAACTTTACAATCAAATCCTTTGCCTTTTCCTTGAATTCACCAGAAGTAAGTTGAGATAACACAGAAATGGCTACCTGAATATTAACCCGGATTCCCTCTGGGACAAAGGGTGTTGATTCGCTTGTTAAAAAAGATTTTCCGCAGGATCCATAGGACAAGTCACGGCAGGCTGATTCAAGAGGATCCAAGAAACTCCGAATTACATCTTCGGCATATTCCTTGTTTTCCAAATCTATTTTTAATTCCCCAGCATGCCCTAAGACACCGAACGACAGAATCTGTATAGCTAAATCTGGAGACATCTGGTCTATGTTACCCATATCCACAAAGCTTCTCGACCAAGGACTCTGTATTAGCTCCTTCACTTTGCTTTTTACCTCCAAATTCTCTTCTTTAATCTTCTCTTCCTTCCATTCTTCTGGATCATAGATCTCACAGGTTTCCTTTTGTTTACATTCCGGACACCACCCATCACATCCATCATAGGCCACAAATCCACCTTCTTCCCTTTGCAATTGACATAAAGGGCAATCATCGTGAAGTCCATCATCTTTCAAGAATTCCTGTTCCCTCTCTTTGATGGTCTTTTCGTCCGGATTGTCCAGATGAACCAGACAAAAATCCCCAAGAATGGAAAATGGAGCCTGTTTCCCATAGTGAATTTTGATATATTTTTCTATACTGTCAAATTCTTTTCTAACCCAATCCAGTTGTTTTATGATTTTCCCCCTCTTCATATCTTTTCAAAATGTTATGAACATCAGTCTATAATACTTTTACTCGGTCCACTTTGGCTTTCTTTTCTCCAGGAACGAGTTCATTCCTTCCTGCCCTTCATCTCCTATTCGCATTTGGGCAATCATGTCCGCAGTGTAAGTCTTCGCCTTCTCGAAATCCATACCTGGGACACTCTTCAAAAGCTCCTTGCACATTGCCAGCGCACTGGGACCACTGGATATAAGCTGATTGGCTTTCTCCTGCACTGCCTGATCCAATTCCCCCAAAGGCACAACTTGATTCACCAGACCAGCCTCCAAAGCCCTGTGGGCGGTTAGTCTTTCTCCTGTAAGGAAGAATTCTCTGCATCTTCCCTCGCCTACTTTCCGGATGACATAGGGGGAGATACATGCCGGCACCAAGCCCAGTTTCACCTCGCTTAGGCTGAACTTTGCATTCTCCGAGGCGATGGCAATGTCGCACACTGCTACCAGACCTGTCCCCCCACCTATCGCCGCTCCATTCACTCTGGCAATGATCGGTTTGGGTAGAGAATACATCAGATAGAATAGCTCGGCTAACTTGAGCGAATCATCGAGATTCTGCTCATAACTGTAGTTTATCATTTTCTTCATCCAGTTCAAATCTGCTCCAGCCGAAAAAGACTTACCATTTCCGGTCAGAACCACAACCCGCACCAACTCATCCTCTGAAATCTTTTTGAAGATCTCAGTAAGCTCGGCGATCATCACCTCATTGAAGGCATTGTGAACTTCGGGGCGGTTTAGATAAACTTTGCCAATTTTGTTCTCTGTCGAATATAAAATAGTTTCGAATCTCGTTTCTTCAGTCAATTTTTAGAACTCCTTTAATCACAATGAAAGATCGTTCTATTGTCCGAGTTTATTTGATGGTTAATGAACTCGATACAACCATTTTTGGTTGTATTTCCAAAAAACAACCTTCTTAGGTTGTATGAGGTCTTTGAAAAACTACTTGGAAAGAGCAAATTGGAGTGTCCCGCCTTTGGCGGGACCAGGTTAAAGCTTTTTGTCTTTCTATGGGTTTCAGGTCAAGCTAAAGTCGTAGATCCCGCCTGGGCGGGGATTGACACTCCAGTAACACCTTTTCCAATTTAGTTTTTTCAGAGATCCCGTAAGAGATATTACATCCTGAAAACCCCAAATCTTTGATCGGGAATGGGAGCATTAAGTGCCATGGAGATGCCCAAAGCCAAGGCGGTGCGGGTCTGCAGAGGGTCCAGTATCCCGTCATCCCAGATCTGAGCGCCGCTATAGTAAGGGCTGGCCTCCTCATCATATTTTTTAATTGTAGGCTCCATGAACTTCTGTTGTTCTTCCTCGGTCATGGTCTTGCCCTGTTTTTTGAGCTGTCTCATCTTCACGGTCAAAAGGACGAAAGCCGCCTGTTCCCCTCCCATCACGCAGATTCTGGCATTGGGCCACATCCACAAAAAGCGTGGATCATAAGCTCGTCCGCACATGCCGTAGTTTCCTGCTCCATAGGAGCCGCCGACGATCACGGTTAGCTTGGGAACGTCTGCATTTGCCACCGCATGGACCATCTTTGCCCCATCCCTGGCAATCCCACCATGCTCATATTGTTTTCCCACGATGAAGCCGGTGATATTTTGCAGGAAAATTAAGGGGATCTTTCGCATGGTGCAGAGATTGATGAAATGAGACGCCTTCAGAGAGCTTTCAGAGAAAAGCACTCCATTGTTTCCCAAAATCCCCACCGGATAGCCCATGATTCGGGCAAATCCGGTCACGATGGTAGGTCCATATAGCTCCTTGAACTCCTGAAATCTGCTTCCATCAACTATTCTGGCGATGACCTCCCGGATATCGTACTGCTTTCGCAGGTCGCGAGGGACTATGCCGTACATCTCCTCCGGATCATAATAAGGATCCTCCGACTCAGCCACATCCAGTTCAAATTTTTTGGGTGGATCCAGAGATTCAACTATGTTTCTGGCGATCTGAAGCGCATGCTGATCGTTTAAAGCATAATGATCAGCCACGCCGGAGATTCTGCAATGAACGTCCGCACCTCCCAGCTCCTCAGCCGTCACCTCCTCGCCGGTTGCCGCCTTTACCAGAGGGGGACCGCCGATGAAGATGGTTCCCTGTCTTCTTACAATCACCGCCTCATCGCTCATGGCAGGAACGTATGCTCCTCCTGCTGTGCAGGAACCCATCACAATGGCGATTTGAGCAATTCCCATGGCAGAGAGGCGGGCCTGATTATAGAATATCTTCCCGAAATGTTCCTTGTCCGGAAAGGTTCCGGATTGATAGGGAAGAAAGATGCCACCGGAATCGACCAGATAGACGCAAGGAAGTCGATTCTCCATGGCCACCTCTTGAGCCCGCACATGTTTCTTTATGGTAATAGGAAAGTAAGTGCCGCCTTTGACCGTGGCATCGTTTGCCACCACCAAGACCTCCCGACCATGCACCACCCCCACCCCGGTGACCATGCCTGCGGCCGGGGCTCCGTTGTCGTACATATCGTAAGCGGCCAGAGGAGACAACTCCAAAAAAGGGGTATTCTTATCAAACAAAAGGTCCAGTCTTTCCCTGACCAGGAGCTTTCCCCTCTCGTGATGTCTTTTGCGATCCTTCTCCGGTCCCCCCAATTTTATCTCTTTCAATATCTCCTGATACTCTGCGACCAGCCTTTGCATTTCAGCTTTATTCTGCTGAAACTCAGAGCTCTTTGTGTCTACTTTGCTTTCTATTCGAAACATATTTATATGCGGAATAGTTAAAGGAGTGCATCAGCTTGCTGATGCGGTTTTAAAGACCGCGAAAGCCCCGCGAAGCGGGATCCTTCGGACAGGCTTTCGCACTCCAAAAACACTTTTTCTCCAACCCCTAAAGCTTTACACTCCAGTCAAAATTGAGCGGGCTCGATGAATCGAGTCCCTACAAGCGTTCAAGGTGCAGTTATGCTGGTACGTATTTGTATCCGTAACACAGGATACCGGCTTCCCCATCCTGCTGGATCTTTCGAAACTCCAGCTTCAACTTCATCCCAATTTTTAGCTGATCCGGCTCGCAATCCGCAATCTGGGCTAACAGTTTAGTGCCATCGTCCAGTTCCACTATCCCCATGGGATAAGGGGATTGATCCACGAACTGGCTGGGTGCCACCCGGATCACGGTATAGCTCAACAATTTCCCTTGATCCTTGAGTTTCACATCCTCAAAATCCCGGGATTTACATTCGGCGCAAATAAGCCGCGGGGGGAAATATATCTTCCCACAGCCTTTGCATTTCTTTGCCTCTAATCTGTATCTTTGGGGTATCTCTC
>JAGMBK010000124.1 GCA_023129805.1 Candidatus Zixiibacteriota bacterium
ACAGGGGTACAACCCCTGTCCGATCCGGTGTAAATCGGCGGGCAATGGTGCCCGCCCTACGGAGTTCGTGTAGGGGTTCGATTCATGGTTCGGCAAACTCACCATCCTGAGCCTGTGGTTCGACCATTCGACTTTACTCATGGTGGTGAGCGAAGTCGAACCACAGGCTCACCACCCCGAGTAAAACCGAGGGGTCGAAGGATCGAACCCGTTGTCGGCGAGGCGCATAAATGCGCCCCCTACAGACCTGTCGGGCACCCTGCGGGAGCCCGACCTACCGCTCCGCTGAATCCTCCCATTCAGCGTATAACTCTTTCAATTTTTTAGACAACTCTTCCTTTTCCTGATTTAATTCCAGAAGCTTCTGCCAATCGGTGTAGACCTCCTCTGTAGAGACCAGATAATCTATCTCCTCTATTTTCTGCTCGACTTCAGAGATATCCTTCTCTATTTGATACAGGCTTCTTTTCTTGACTTTGGGCTTGGTTTTCTTGACTTGTGTTTGCTTTTTTCTTTCCTGTTTTTCAAGCTCTATGAGCTTTTTCTCTTCTTCTTTTTGCTTTTTTTTCTTTTCCTCATAATAGGAATAATTTCCCAAGTATTCTTTCAAGCCTCCGTCTTCAAAAACATAAATCCTGCTTACAATTTTGTTGAGGAAATAACGATCGTGCGAGACAACCAGAAGCGTGCCCCCGAACTCTCCCAGTGCATTTTCTAAAACCTCCCGGGAGGCGATGTCTAAATGATTGGTCGGCTCGTCTAAGATGAGAAAATTGGGTTTGGACAGAATCAGCTTTGCCAGAATCACCCGACTTTGTTCTCCACCGGAAAAACTTTTTACCTTTCGAAACACATCGTCTCCGCAAAATAAGAATCTTGCCAAAAAGCTTCGCATCTCTGACAGCAACTTGCGGGGACTGGCTTTCCACACTTCGTCTAAAACCGAGTTTTCTAGATCCAGCCCCTGGTGCTCCTGATCATAATAGCCTACATCCCCGCCAAGGGCGGGATTTTCAACCAACTTGGAGCCAATGCCCACTTCCCCAGATGTGGGCTTTTCTTTTACCATAAGGATTTTCAAAAACGTAGTCTTGCCGCATCCATTAGGACCGATCAAACCCACCCGATCATATCTTTCGATTGAGAAACTGACGTTTTCAAAAAGACTCTTCCCGTCGAACTTTTTGCACAGATTCTCTGTCCAAACAAGTGCCCTCGAAGTGCGTTGGGTTGGAGAAAACGAAATTTTTACTTTTTTAGTTTTGGCCTTTGGCTTTTCCAGTTTTTCAAGTTTCTCTAAAGCCTTTCTTCTGGATTGCGCCTGCTTGGTCTTCTGTCCGGCAATGTTTCTGCGAATGAAATCCTCGGTGCGAAGAATATAATCCTTTTGTGCTTCATATTCCTTTAACCCCTTTTCCAGCCTTTGGGCTTTTTGAACCACATAAGCGGAGAAATCACCCACATATCTTTCTATGCGGTGATCCTCAAGCTCTGTCACCTCATGGATGACCCGATCCAGAAAATACCGATCGTGCGAGACCAAAACCACGGTTCCGGGAAATTCTGACAGATATTGCTCCAGCCATTCAGTTCCCTCGATATCCAGATGATTGGTGGGCTCGTCCAACAAAAGAAGATTCGGCTTGGACAAAAGAACAGATGCCAAAGCGGCTCGGTTTTTCTCCCCTCCACTCAAAATGTTGATACTCTTACCAAAATCTTCTTTCTTAAAGCCCAACCCATAAAGCACCCTTTCAATTTTATTCTCATAGCTATATCCGTCCTTGTTTTCGTATTCGAGTTGCAGTTCACCATAAAGTTTCAATAGCTTGCTCGAATTATTTGTAGAGGACATCTCCTCTTCCGTTTTTCGCAACCTTTCATGCAGCTTCAAAAGCTCAGAGAAGGGTTTGAGCATTTCATCAAACAGGGTGAGATCATCCTCAAGTTCGTATTCCTGGCGCAAGAATCCAATTCTTAGGTGTTTGCTCCTGATAACCTCGCCCTTATCTGGCTCCAACTCACCGGTGATGATTTGGAAAAGAGTGGTTTTCCCTGCTCCATTTGATCCCAAAAGCCCTATTTTCCTTCCTTCCTCAATCTGCCAGGTGATGTTGTCCAGGACCAGATCGGTGCCATACGATTTTGAGATATTCTTCAAGCCAACCAGAGTCATATAGGATTCACCTTACCTTAGTCGCAGAAAATGAAAACGCATGTTGATAGAATAATATGCGCTGGCAATTCAGTCAATACTATTATTGGCAATGGATACTTTGCTCAGTTGGTAACGGACGCCCCGTCCGTTACCATAAAGCTGGCGTCACGGACAAGGTGTCCGTTCTCCCGCCAAAGGCGGGATCAGGATGAATCCGTGACGAACACGGGACCAGCGTTGGTTGGGGGTGCCTTCACTCCGAACCATAAATGTTGCGGGGTAAGGGTACCCCGCAACAACAACTACTTCCTACATAAGCAAATCAAGTCTTAACTGGTCGGATAAATCCGACCCCTACAATTTCTCGGATGTATCGATTTTAGGATTCTCAGCGTTGGCTCGGGGTGCCCTCCCAGACGGGTCTCCGTCACCCCGAACCATAAATGTTGGGAACAAAGGTACACCCCAACAACGGCAATCACGCTAAAGCTTGATACTCCAGCCTGTAGGTCGAGTTGCGACCCGTAGGGGAGCTACCCGACATCTTTGCTAAAGCTTGATACTCCAAATTCTTTAAGTCTTTTCCTCCTTCACCATATCCTTCTTTTTGCTCCTTGCCAGAAACATCTCCAGAGCCAAAAGACCAAACGCTAACCACAAAAATGTCTTCCACAGCTCTTTGCCGTAGCGCGATTGCAAAATCGATTCCTCTATGTCATCCTGAGGATTGATGTAAAAAAAGGAAAGACCTTCTAATTTCTTTTTAACTTCGGACATTTCGATCTTTTCGGGATCGGAATCTTTGGGATCTATGTTTACCGCAAATCGATCCACTACGTTTCCTCTGGTGGATGAAGAAGTCAAAGCTCGTATGTTGTATATCCCGGGCAAGTAAGTATCATCTATCCTTAAGATGAGCTTGTCAGTATGAAATGATGGCTGCAGGGCTTTCTTTCTCATCTCCGGATCGAACAGTTCTATTCCTTTTCCAGCCAAATCGGCGGGAAGTTCCCTGGTGACCTTTAAGCCTATCAGGATATCCTCATCCAATCTGGATAGATCAGAGGCAAGATACTCCACCGCCCGGTTGATCAGGGGAACAAAGAAGGGATGCACCACCAGATCACCCTGGCTCTCATCCACAGATGCCGCCAGAAGCAAAACCTTGCCCGCCCCAAAGCTTTTTTCTATGAGTGCCGGCTTGCCCACATTGAAACGAACGATGGTCTTCACATTCCGGTCTTCCGGCAACTCGAAAATGGAGAAAAACTTTACCAAGGGGAGTTTATCTTTTTCCACGTTTCGATATACCTGAAAAATGGGATGATCTAAATCGATCTTTTCAAAGCTGAAAAATCCTCCTACGTTCTTGGTGGGAGTAAGTGGATCTTTCATACTTAGATTGAAGAATCTCTTGATAAGCTGGTTAGAATAAAACTCAGGATCAATGTTATCTCCCAGAATGAAAAATACTCCCCCTCCCCTCTGGACGAATCTTTCCAAATTGGCAAGCTGAACATCGGTCAATCGGGAGAGATTGGAAAGGATGGCCACCTGATATTTGGTGAAATTGATCCCCGACAGAGAGTTTTTGTTTGTCCGGGTAACTTCCTTGTTGGTATCACGTTTGTCCAGAGGATTCAAAGCCAGGTTCAAATGGTGGGTGTCCCTTTGGTTTTCTCCAACCAGAAGGATGTTGATCTTCTCCGGAATCTTGAAGGCGAAAAACCTGCGATTATCTATCAAAAGATCATCATCGGTCAGTTCAAAGAACCCGGTGTGAATTCCTGCACCCTCCACGGTTGGCATAAATTTCACCGTTGCCTTTCCACCTTTCTCGATATCTGTGTCGGTCTGGCTTACCCGTTTTCCATCCAGATACAGCCCCACCAGAAGGCTTCTGGTCGGCTGGGAGCTGAAATTGGCGATTCTTGCTGTAATCTGAAAGGGCTTTCCTTTCTCTATCAACTGATTGCCGAAATCTATCTTTTCTATGCACAGGTTCTGTTTCTCCGGGGGAGAAACATCCACCAGATAGAGCTTTGATTTATTGTTTTCAGAGGAAAGAAAGCCAGGATGGACGGAGGACCATCCGGATTTTTCCATATCTGTGACAAGATAAATCTCCTGGTTCAGATTTTTGGATTCTTCTAAAATCTCATAGGCTACCTTTAGAGCCTCACCTACATCGGTTTTTTTAGCGGACAGCATCGCCTCTTCGTCCAGATACTTTGTCAGGTTTTTGAAATCATAGGTCGGCTGAAGATTTGAAAGGTTTGGTTGGGAGGCGAACAAAACCAGGCTGGCTTCATCACCTTCCTTGAGCTGATCAAGTATTTTTTTTGCCCTCTTTTGCGCCAGCCCAAAGACCGGTCCGTCTTTGGTCTCGTAACCCATGCTGTAAGAATTATCCAGAAGTATCACCACAGATGTCTTGGCATGTGCTCCTACCTTTGTGGCAAAGCCTCCTCTTATGGCTGGCCGAGCAAAGGCAGCAATCACCAGAAGGATGATCAGAGTGCGAATTATAAGCAAAAGGTACTCCATGATCTTCACCCTTCTCATCCGGGTCTTCTCCAAAGACC
>JAGMBK010000125.1 GCA_023129805.1 Candidatus Zixiibacteriota bacterium
GGAGACGAAACGCTTCTTTACCACCTATAACAACTATATCACCGATATTCAATCCGGATTCTTGGGATATGTGCATCCCTACAGTGAAAATACCAGATTGGGTGCTTCCATCTATTATTTCAATTACGGTTCTTTCACCAAGACGGATGATCAAGGCATAGATTTGGGAACCTTCGGGGCATCAGATTTTGCCATAGCAATTTCTTTAGCCCAAAAGATAAATACTCAATTCAGCCTGGGAGCCACAGGAAAATTAATCTATGAGAAGATCGATGGATACTCCTCCGATGCACTGGCTTTGGATTTAGGGATTTTATATATCTCCAGAGATAACCGCACTCGCATTGGCGGAGTAGGTCAGAACATAGGCACTCAACTCAAAGGTCACACCAAATCGCATAAGGATCCGTTACCTGCATCAGTCAAACTGGGAATATCTCATCGCATGCGAGAAATTCCCCTGATCGTAGCCTTAGATGCCGCCAAGCCTTTTGATAATGATATCTTCTTCAATCTAGGGGGAGAGTTCACCGCCTTAAAACCTCTTTATTTAAGATTGGGCTGGAGCTCATTTGGCAAAAATTTCAAAACCGATTCAGACAAAGACGACTGGGCCGGCTTTGCCGCCGGATTTGGAGTGACATGGAAAGTCTACCGCTTTGATTATGCCTTCTCTTCTTATGCAGATTTGGGCGGGGTGCACAAGATATCTATCTCAGGAGAGATTTGAGTTTTCTTTCCAATTTTCCTATGAATACATACGAGGGACAAAGATTCAAAGACGTCTCCCATAAGGAATCTCTGAGCCATCAGGATGGTCATATTCTTTTTTCTCTTCATGGTTGGCGGTGAGGCTGCATCAACCAATTCATGAGATAAAGTAACGCATAAATAAAGAAAGGATTTTGTAGGTCCGAAAACCCCCATTGGGGGGGTTCGGACAAAAGAACTTGCGGAATAGTCATGAATTTGTTATGAGTTCAAACGTAGAAAAATCCATTATAGTATTAACAATCTGTCTTTTGTTGATTCTGTGCAGCTGTGCGGATTCCACTAAATCGAATATCCCCAATGAGGGCTCAATAGAAGGAATCGTTTTAACGGATCATCCGGCTACTTTGATTGAGGCACGGATTCTCATCATACCTGAGAATCCTCAATTGAATACGCTTGAAATATTTCCAGATTCAACCGGACATTTCAGGCAAACTGACATTCTTAATGGTAATTATCAGCTGGTCGTAAATCTTTATTCATTTGAAGAGTATCATAAAGACTTTATGATAAAAGGAAATGTGGTCAATTTTAACATAATGCTTCAGAAAGAATCGTTTTATTTTAATGTCTTGCCCGTAAGCTGTGAATATTTATATCGGCGGGAACAGTATAGTTGGAATCCAGATAATGGTTGGCTTTATCTGTACTGTGGAGATATGGGAAAGAGAATAGTTGTCATCGAAAGCAATTATAGGGGAATAATCAAGGAGGCTATTTCAAACATCGTAGACACGATAGCGCTGGATGATTGGTCTAAAGCTGGTCGTTTTACCAATAGTGAAGGTGAAATTTATTATGGTGAATATCCATTCAAGATTGGTCAAGATACTTTAGAAATCATAGATTTTGGTGCGAGTTGCATCGAAGATTCCACGGATTCACGACTACTTAAACCCGGATTAAAAATTACAATTAAGACTGAACTTAATGGATATTATTTTAATAAAGAAAATCCTGATTCAATTGATCTTATTCCTTTTTCAGTTTTTTGTTTGGATACAACAACCGTAGAGGAACGTCAACCATAAGAAAGCAAAACAAAATACCAAGAATTCCCAGAAAAGACAGATAGTCCCGGCGGTGGCGGTACATATGTAACCTACGTGCAACACGACGCGAAGTAAAGCATGCAATACCAAGAATATCAAGAGAGAATTCGAACCAGGGAGAGAATAGATAAAGAATTACCTCGGCTCGATTTCAATCTATGTGATCCTATAAATGATCCATTCAACGAAAAAGATATTCGATTGTCTAATTCCAAACAATGGCTACTAGATATTTGGCAGCTGTACACAGAGGTTCGGTGGAGTATAATGGAATCATTTTCATACTTGGAACTGGATTACCAACTCGCATTTCTTTATTACATTGACAATGCCATCTTTAGATTGTACGCACTTCGAGAAAAAGTTGCCCAATTGATTAATTGTTATTATGATTTAAAAAGAAAAACGGAGGCAGTGGCATTCAAAGACCTTCTAAAGAACCCGAAAATTAGCTCAGAATTAAGGAAAGTTCTACTCAGCTTGCACGGAAACGCTCATTTCAACAATCTCATTAAAGAATACAGACATCCAAAAACCCACCGAGAGGAACCTTATGTCGAAGAGAGGAGGAACTATAGATTCATAATGAAGAAGATCAGTTCTAAGAGAGTTGATCTGATTGCAGAAACTGGGAACAACAAGTGGACTATTCCTATGCTCAAGGAGCACTTGCTCAAAGCATATGAAGCGATACTCGATTTTGTTGCAAATGTCATGCGGCTTCTATTCGAAGGAGAAGTTACTGTTATTTCGCGGAGCCGTCACTCTGAAACATAAAAGAGGTCAGGGACAATTGTACCCCAGACGAACAAAAAGATCAACATTCCTGCAGAAAGAAAGATTAGGGAAAGAAAAATCAGAAGGGCAAAGATTTCCAAAATGTCGGATAGTCTCACCTTTGGCGAGACATATCCGACTTACAGGCTATTTAAGGTTAGGGTAAGGGTATCCCCAACCGGCACATTTAATTTCGCGTAGCCAAGCCTTTATGGCTTGGCGGCAAGCTCTGAAAGTTCGCCATCGTTTGATTCGGCAAAAAAACAATTGCTTTGTTAAACCACAAACCAAAAAAAGGAGGTGAAAAAGAATGAACAAGCGTAACTTTCTGGTTCTGGCTCTTTTGAGCATCTTTCTGGTGGGCTGTGGCACCCGAATTCCGTCGGGACATCACGGGGTGAAATATATGCAATTCCGCGATGGAACTGTAATGGGCAAAATCTATGGGGAGGGATTTAAGTGGCATCTGCCCTGGAATTCCTTCTTCGTCTACAAAACCCAGACCGATGAGAGATTGGAGAACTTGCACGTTCTTTCATCTGATGGAGCTTCCATCGGGTTGGAGACCTCGGTCTGGTTTAGACCCCTGGTGGAGAAACTGGACAGCCTTCAGATAAGGGTGGGACCTGCCTATTATGAAGTGGTGATCGGTCCGGTGCTCAGAGGAGAAGCACGCAGCATCGTGGGCAACTACAAGCCGGATGAGATTTACAGCACCAAAAGGGAGATCATTTCCTCAGAAATCTTAGAGGCAGTCAGAGGGGTGCTGAAAGAGAAGTTCGTAGATGTGGAAAACGTGATCATAAGAAATGTAGTGCTGCCTCCCAAGATAACTGAAGCCATAAATGAGAAATTAGCCGCAGACCAGGAACAGCTCAGGATGAAGTTTGTCCTGCTCAGAGAAACTCAGGAAGCAGAGCGAAAAAGGATCGAAGCCCGGGGAATCTCTGATTTCCAGATGATCGTGACCAAGGGGCTGACTGAAAAGCTTCTTCTGTGGAAGGGAATTGAGGCGACCGAAAAATTAGCCCAAAGCCCGAACGCCAAGATAGTGGTCATCGGAAGCTCAAAATCCGGGCTCCCCCTGATCTTAGGCGGCGAAAAATAGGGCAAAGGGAAGTTTTTTAGAGTCAGAGCCGAATTTAGAGAGAAGCAGTCGATTTGGGGCGGTGATCCCAGCCCTCACCGCCCCACTTTTTCATTCTATCTGATTCTCATAGATCGAAAAGCAATTATCCGTATCAGTTAAGTGAAAAAGTTTGCTTTTTCAATTTTGAGATATAAGTAAACAAGTGTTTTCCTGTGACCGATTATATTAAGATAAACCAAAGTTTCTCACCTTTCTTTAAAAAAGATAGGACGTCTCAGGTATGATATTCTTGGAAGGATAGGCGCGCATGTGGAACAGAGGAGGTCACTCTTTGCAATATGATTTAGCCATAGCCTGGTGCTGGGAATATGATGCTGATTTTGTCCTCCAGATAGATACAGAGTGTGGAAGAAGAGGACTTTTCTCGTATCTTATCCATCCCCATAATTTGTTTGAAACACTACATCGGATGGAGAACGGAGAACTTCGGTTCAAAGTCTTCTTTGATCGAGCATCTGATCAGGAGGAGGATTTTCAGCAGTTGGTGGATGTGATGCAGGATGAGGGGATAAAGATGATCAATGATGAGGACCAGGCTGTGTGGGCCACTGACAAGTCCACCATGCAGCGGGAATTTTCCTCAAAAGACATACATCTTCCGAAGACTATCGTGCTCCCTCCTTGGGATAAACGTCCACAAGTGCGTTCAATCCGTCTGGATAGGGTGGGAACACCTTTTGTGATTAAACCAGCCTGTGGTGGATGCGGTGATGGAGTGGTCACCGATGCCCGAAACATGAAGGACGTTCAACAAGCTCGACAAGAGTTTCCCGACGACAAATATCTGGTGCAGGAGAGGATCGACCCAGTTCAGCTAAATGGTCATAGAGCCTGGTTCAGGGTCTTCTTCGCATTTGGAGAAATTCTTCCCTGCTGGTGG
>JAGMBK010000126.1 GCA_023129805.1 Candidatus Zixiibacteriota bacterium
GAGAGGTGGTGATGGTCTCCATGGGAACCAACATACCCAAGACCTTTCCAACAGATTCCCGCGGAACCAAGGTGGAGGACATTCCCATCATGCAGGGAGTAAAGAACTTTGATGACATCGCTCTTCTGATGAACATCTCCGGAGGTCTACCCGGAACCAAGGAATGGGTGCTTCAGGTGCAATCCAGATACCATGTGAAACTGGGTTCCGGATGCACTGCCGTTGTTGCTCCCGAGTTTTATCCCTACATTCAATCAGGTCAACTGGTAGGGCTTTTGGGAGGCATGAAGGGGGCGGCTGAATATGAAAAGTTACTCCAAAGACCCGGAACCGCCCAGAGAGGAATGGATGCTCAGTCCGTTTCGCATATCATAGTTTTCCTGTTTATCTTAATTGGCAACATCGCATATTTTTCAGTCAAGAGTAAGAAGAAAAAACTGAAAGTTTCACGATAGCAAGTTCTAAAGAGAGAAAGCTGAAAGACAAGAGGTACGCCTGTGTGGGAGACAATCGGAATCTGGCTCGGCGCCTTTTTGACCCTGTGCATATTTTCCTTCTTATATAAGGACAACCCGTTTTACAAGCTTGCCGAGCACCTTTTTGTGGGAATATCTGCCGGATACTGGGCCACATTGGAATACCATAACGTCTTTAGACCCAACCTGTGGGACCCCCTCACCCAGGAGGGAAGACTTCTTCTTTTGGTTCCTTTCGCCTTCGGGATACTTCTTTTCAGCCGGTTCACCAAAAAATTCAGCTGGCTCTCCCGTTGGCCCATGGCGCTGATAATCGGAATCTATGCCGGAATAACCATAGTGGGCTATGGCTCAGGTGATCTGATACTTCAGATCCAGGCCAATCTACTTCCTCTTTGGACTGATAACTGGCTCACCTCCCTCAACAATATTCTCCTGACCGTGGGAGTAATCACCGGTCTCATCTACTTCTTCTTCTCCAAGGAACACAAGGGAGCCTTTGGAGGAGTGGCCAAAATCGGCATATGGTTTCTGATGATCTCCTTCGGTGCCTCCTTCGGGTATACGGTCATGTCCCGTATGTCACTTCTGATCGGAAGAGTGTACTTTCTTCTGGGAACCTGGCTGCATCTGCTGGAATAATCTTAGTTCTTTTGAATCAAAGCCTCCACTCAAAACGCCAGTCGCGAATAGGAGTACAATCCGTCTAACCACAAAAAAGGACGCAAGACAGATCCAGTGAGTCCCACACTCTGGACTCTACTGAGGCTACCGGGATTGTATCCCGGTAATTCTATTCGGAATATGATCCCGAACAGCTCTCAAGTTTGCTTTCGGGTTGTATTAGTTGTATTATATGGCCTCGATAGTCGAAGGTGGCTTCTTGGTGATGTTGTAGGTAACGCTTACAACGCCCTTTATTTCTCCTACTATCCTTTCTGACAATTTCTCTAAGACATCATACGGAAGCCTCGTTGCTGAGCCCACTTTTGCATCTTTGCTTTCCCAGCATCTTATTTCTATCTGCAGGCCGAACTCTCTTTTTCCCTCTCTTATTCCGGTGACTCTGTCTTCATGCAAAATAGCCAGATATTGAAATGCTCCCGTTTTCGACAACTCTTCTTCAACAATCTTTGTAGCAACTCTTACAATCTCTACTCTCTCTGGCGTTACTTCTCCTATTACCCTTGCTGCCAGAGCAGGTCCGGGAAAAGGCGGCCTGCCATATATCTCTTTTGGGAGTCCCAGAGCTTCAGCCACCTTCCTTATTCCCGATTTTCTGAGTTGTATTAAGGGTTCTATGACTTTGTAGCCGTACTCTTCTTGCGTGTCGATCCCCAGCTGTTCAAGAATATTGTGTTGCCTTTTGATGCCGGCAACGGTCTCTTCTACGTCTGTATAGTTCGTACCCTGTAGGAGATATTTTGCACCGCTTTTCCTTACCAACTGGCCAAAAACATCCTTGTAGAAGACTTGGGTGATTGCTTCTCTTTTCTCTTCGGGATCGGCAATTCCTCTCAGTGCATCGAAGAACTGCCTTTTGGTATCAACGATTTCCACAGGCACGCCCAATTCTCCGAACAGCGTGGCTATTCTTTGAGGTTCTCCTTCTCTCATCAGGCCGTTCTCTATGAAGACCGTTTTGAGTCTGTTTCCCAATGCCTTATGTCCCAACATGGTAACAGCCGAAGAATCAACACCGCCGGAAAGTGCATTAATAGCCAAGCCGTCGCCAACAGTGGCAGAGATCTCACTTACTTTTTCCTCAATGAAACTCTTTGTGTTCAAATTGTCCATCTTGATTTCTTGTATCTCCATTTCATCACCTCCTGATTCTCTATTTATCTTCGGAGGTCCAGTGACGTGCAGCGCTGGACCATGTTATTATGAGCCGTGACCTCTAATATTCTAAGTTCTATCAAAAAAGTCAAACTAATTTCTTGCCATATCTATGGCTCAGCACGGGCGGAACCAGAACATAGGCAGAAACAAGATTTCGATGGGTTCTCATTGCTGATGCCATCGAAATCCTATCCGGGTGGTTCTGTTTGGGATGCGCCCCAAACACCTCTGAAATGGGTAATGTAAGATGCTTCACAATACAGTTGACCTCAGACGTGGTCGTAGGGGCGATGCTCTGCCATCGCCCCTACTGCTATCTCATGAAAAAAAAGCCCCGCCCGTAGGCGGGGCCTGTCGCAAGGAGGTGTAGAAGGGGGAACTTAAGGATAGTCGTAGACTAAACCATAACCTCTTTCTTTCCGTTGGTAACGGACGCCTCGTCCGTTACCCCTAAGATCATCGTCACGAACAAGGTGTCCGTGCACGGTGAATCCGTGACGAACCTAAGGTTGACTTAACAAACATTGAAGAAGTTTTTATCCTCCATTTTGTTTTCTCAAGAAGGTGGGAACCTCCCAATCATCTTTTTGATATGATTGAACCTTGCTTCTTTCTGGAACCCTTTGAGGTTCACCCAAAGGCTCCTTGTATTTCCCTGGGTTTTTCTCAAAGACCAGTTTGCGAGAAGAGAACAGATCCGAGGCGGATTCGGTTTCCACATTTTTCAAATCATTGCCAAACCCGGTGGCGATTACCGTCACCCTTATCTCGTCATCCAGGGTCTCGTCTATGACTGCACCGAAGATGATATTCGCTTCAACTCCTGCCGCCTCAGTTATCAAGCTGGCGGCTTCGTTCACCTCCAAAAGGCTCATATTGCTGTTCCCGGTAATATTGATCAAAACCGCTTTGGCTCCATTCATGGAGACATTATCCAGAAGCGGGCTGGAGATAGCCTGAGTGGCGGCTTCTTTGGCTCGATTCTCTCCGGTTCCGTATCCGATGCCCATAAGTGCATCCCCCATCTCCGCCATCACCGTCTTAACATCCGCAAAATCCAGATTGATCAGGCCAGGGACGGTGATAAGGTCGGAAATCCCTTTGGTGGCTTGAAGCAGAATCTCATCTGCCATCTTGAATGCATCGGTGAGTCTGGTATCCGGGGTGGCTAAGTTTAAAAGTTTTTGATTGGGAATTATGATTAAGGTGTCCACTTTATCCTTCAGCTCTTCGATTCCCATAAGGGCGCGTCCCATCCTCTTTTTTCCTTCAAAGTCAAAAGGTTTGGTGACGATTCCGATGGTTAAGGCTCCCTGATCTTTGGCGATCTCTGCCACGACAGGACAGGCGCCGGTGCCGGTACCTCCTCCCACTCCTGCGGTGACGAAGATCATGTCTGCTCCTAAAAGCGATTCTGCCACCACATCCCGATCCTCCTCAATTGCCTTTCTGCCGACCTCCGGACTGGCTCCTGCTCCCAATCCCTTGGTGAGGCGAGCGCCGATCTGCACCCGATGGGTTGCTTTGCAATTCTCCAGATCCTGCAAATCGGTGTTTATGGAGATGAAATCCACTCCCGAAAGTCCGGCATCGATCATCCGATTGACTGCGTTTCCGCCTGCGCCACCTACGCCCACCACCTTCATCCGGGCGTAGTTCTCATAGTTGGTATCCAGCTCAAAGAACATAACTTCACCCTCCCTCTTTTTTTGAGTTTTATAGATATTGATTTAATATATTTTTCATTTTTCGAAACCACCCTTTTGGCTTCAAGCGACCACCTGACTTTCCTTCTTTCATCTGCTCCCATCCATACAGGATCAGCCCCACTCCGGTGGAATGGATGGGGCTTGAGGCTGCCTCCTCCAGACCGCTTATTCCTGTTGGTTTTCCGGTTCTGACCGGAACATCGAATATCTTTTCTGCCAGCTCCACCATTCCCTGCATCAAAGACCCTCCACCGGTCAGAACCATGCCCGCATTCAGAAGATCAAAAAAGTTGCTCTTCTTCATCTCTTGCATGGTAAGGCTGAGTATCTCCTCCGCCCGGGGTTCAATTATAGATGCCAGCACACTGCGAGAGATCTGTTTGGGCTCCCGTCCTCCCACACCGGGCACCTCGATCATTTCATTTGGATCCACCAGACTGGATATGGCGCAACCATAAAGTTTCTTAATCTCCTCTGCCTGATCCACCGGCGTTCTCAAACCAATGGCTATGTCATTGGTCACATTTTTTCCTCCTAAACCGACCACACCAGTATGCCTGATGGAGCCGTCATAGAAGATGGCGAAATCGGTGG
>JAGMBK010000127.1 GCA_023129805.1 Candidatus Zixiibacteriota bacterium
TTGCGTCAGGAACTCTACTCTTCCGCCTTTGGTATGAACCATACGGTTCATACCTCTCTTGGTTGGGGCAGGGGTTGAACCCCTGCCCCAACGGGGTGGGAGGAAAGAAGGGGGACAATTTTGTTGCATGGTTATTTCACCTCACCCCCTACCCCTTCAGGGTGAGTCCTTCAGGGTGAACCCCTCTCCACAAGACGGAGAGGGGGTTAGGAGGAGAGGTCTGGGCTAATTTCTTATCTGATCTTCTCTTTCAAATCTTCCAGCTCCTCTTTAAGCTCTTCCAGATCCTCCCTCAGTTCCTCCAGTTCCTCCTCAAGCTCTGACGAGAATTCCTTTTCCAAGAAAATCTTGGTCGAGTGAAGTTTTTCGGGCAATATCTTTAGCTTCTTCAATCCGCCGAAATCAAATGAGGACCACTCCTCCTCTTCCTCCACCTCAACCACAAAACTCTCAGGTTTGCGATTCCGGATAACTTTGATTCCTACCTTATCTCCCTCTTCCTTATCAGAGATGATCTCCATCAAATCTTCTGTATCGTCGATCTCTTCTCCATCCACCTCCACGATGACGTCACCTGCCTTAAGTCCAACTCTTTCTGCGGGCATATCCTCCTCCACCTCGGTAATCAAGGCACCCTCTCCATCCTCCACGCCGAAATAGTTGCCCAACTGTTCTGTCATATCCTGCACCTTCACTCCAATTCGACTGCCGGAGAAAAAACTGAAGGAGTAAACATGAGGTTTCATCCGTTCTGTCTCACCTAAGAACGGTTCAAATTCATACTCGTAAAAAAATTCGCTCATCCGTCGTTTGCCCAGGGTGACGGTTATGATTTTTTCCTTACCATCCCGCAAAATTATAAGCTCCACCTCTTCTTCGGGAGAGGTTCCTCTTACCATTTTTGTGAAGTGGGAGGTACCCATAACCTTTTCCCCACCAAATCTTAGGATTAGGTCCTCTTGCTTTATTCCCGCCTCATCCGCCGGACTATCTTCGACCACATCTCTAATTAAAATCCCCCTTTTTGATTTCAAATCCATGGCTTCCTTTATGTCGGTGGTAACATCCTGGATGTAAACGCCTAGCCAGCCCCTTTTCGACCTCTCCTTATATTCTTTTGCCTTCACCGGAGTGGCGGTTATCATGGAAGTCAGAAATGCGAGAAGAATCAGGATAACTATGCTTCTTTTAGACATGACAAAACCTCCTTTCAAATTTTGATTTTCTTAAATTTTCATTTGTTTTTCTACAACCGGACGCCAAAAAAGTTCCATCATTTCCGCGTGAATTACAAAAAACCACATTGCTATTTTTTTAATCATTCTTTACAGTGAAAGAGAAGATCTGCTTTTTGTTACAAAATACTTTAAGAACCTTTTAGGCAAAAACCTTTTGCAAAAATAATCCTTTTGCAACTGTATCATTGATTGAGGGCTAAAAAGATAAGAATACAGAGGAAACGCTTTCGTTTCCGTTTCTTACTTTTCATCTTTAACATAGAAAATCAGAGATCGTAACCTCTCACCTCGACTTATTTTCAGACTGAACTTAAAAAATTCTTGCCAATTATTTTTTATTGCTAAAGGGTTTCGCTATTATGCCGAAAACTATACAAAACACGGGAAATCAAACATACTGATGAGTCAACCAAAAAACATCAACGTCTTTCTCTGTTTCCATTAGCCATCCCGTCATCCTTGTGACGATAGTAAGACAGATCCGTCCCCAAAAAAACCGTCCCCAAAAAAAGCGGTAAAACGCGAATGGAATGGCGGATCTGTCTATTTATTTCCGCCCAGAAGACCGCAAATAAAAAGTTTTGCCTAACTGCCTCCTATATCTCAGAGCATTTTGGAATCAAATGCCTTCGACCAACTTCCAAGTTCATCATATTCCTTTTCACCTAAAGGTTCGAGTTTGGCAGTCAACACCTTGAGATAACCGGAAGGAGGTCTTTTCACAAAAGAATCCCTTCGTTTGGTGAGGTGAAGGGACTCTTTATCCTGCCTCAATTTAGTGGAGCCGACGGGACTCGAACCCGTGACCTTCTGACTGCCAGTCAGACGTTCTCCCAACTGAACTACGGCCCCGGAAAAATCAGTCAACAGGCAATAGTCAAAATTCATCAGGAAACTCTAACCACCTTCTATTGCCTAAACCAAAATAAGGAGAACCTACCTTTTGTCAAGGATAAAGAGGGGGTTCTCCGAAGCTTTTCGCAGTTGCCCCATTCACTGGGCGTCTTTTGGGCTCGATGAATCGAGTAACTACGCAAAAGAATTTTCTACAGTCTTTCGTGCAAAGAGAAGTTGAGATTAGAAGCACCAGAACCTAACTTAAGTTAGGTTCTGGTATTCTCACAGAAACATATCACCAAAATTCTTTTGAATCTTCAATAATTATTCGGTCTTTACAACAAAAAATGGCACCCAACAAAATCGCCGTTACCTCAGACTCCATGCTTTGGTTTTGAATCCGTTTGATCCGCTCAATCCGTTAACCCACAAAGAAAAAAATGGTAACGAAAAAGAGTGTCCGTTACATACCACAGAGTAGCTCAGTTTTAATCCGTTCAATCCTTCAGTCCATGCCTTCCCTCGGACTGAGTCCTTTCCTTCGACACTGAGTCTCAGGACGAAGTGCGGGACGAAGTCAGGACGAGCCCGTTGATCTATTTAATGATCCCCCTTTCGCTTTTGACTATGAAGTCAAGAATGGTCTGAACTTCAGGAACCAGCTCCACTTCAGTTTTGATTCTTTCGATAGCTTGAGATGTGTTCAGCTTTGATTTAAACAAAACTCTGAATGTCTTCTCCAGAATCTGCATGGTCTTTTCAGAGAATCCCCTTCTTTGCAGACCGATTCGATTCAACCCCGTAGTCTTTAAAGGATAGCCTGCCACCAGAGCGTAGGGACACACATCCTTTTGCACCCTGAAGCCTCCTCCTACAATGGAATGTGCTCCGATCTTGACAAACTGATGCACCGGCACCACTCCTCCGATGATGGCAAAATCACCGATCTCGATATGACCGGCTAAATTGACAGAGTTAGCTAAGATCACATGATCGCCTAAAAGGCAGTCATGAGCGATATGTGCGTAGGCCATGATGAAGCAGTCTTTGCCCACCACCGACTTCCCCCGGTACTCGGTGCCCCGGTTGATGGTGGCATATTCGCGAATCACCGTGTCGTCCCCGACGGTAACAAAGGTTTTTTCTCCCTGAAATTTCAGATCTTGCGGCAGAGTGCCCAAAACCGCTCCGTGATGAATCTTGCAGTTCCTTCCTATTATGGTTCCCGAATCAATCAAAACGTGAGATCCGATTTCTGTTCCCCCACCAATTTCTGCTCCTTCATTTATTATACTGAAAGGACCAACGCATACGTCATCTGCCAGCTTTACATCTTTGTGAATGATGGCGGTGGGGTGAATATCCATGATCCGGATTTGATGGAAGAGTTGTCCTAATTGAGGATCCGCTTCAAAAATAATTCAATGCTATCGATTAAGGAGACTGTTTTTTTGATATATCCTGACCTGGTGGGTTTAATATATGTTCTTATCTTCATTTATCCACAATGGTTGCCAAAAGAGTTGCCTCACAGACCAGATCACCTTCCACATAGGCTTTTCCCTGCATCTTGCAGGTCCCCCGGCGAAACTGAACCATCTCCAGCTCAAATCTGATTTGATCTCCGGGCAGAACCGGCTTTCGGAAACGAACTCCGTCGATTCCCATGAAGTATACCAGCTTGTTTTCGGGATCGTCCACGGTATTCAGAAGAAGAATTCCCCCGGCTTGAGCCATAGCCTCCACAATCAGCACTCCCGGCATTATGGGATGACCGGGAAAGTGACCGGAGAAGAAGGGCTCATTCATGGTAACGTTTTTGATGGCCACCACTCTTTTTCCGGGCTGAATATCCACCACCCGATCCACCAGCAAAAAGGGGTAACGATGGGGCATGATTTTTAAGATGGCATTTATGTCCAGAAGATAATCTCCGGTGGCTCTCTTCTGGTATCTGGTGGTTATCTGCTCCTTTTTATATTGCTCCCGAAGTTTTCTCACCAGCGCCACATTTGCCGCATGTCCGGATCTTGCTGCCAGAACATGACCTTTCAGGGGAACCCCCAGAAGATACAAATCTCCTAACAGGTCTAAGGTCTTATGCCGACACGGTTCATTGGGAAACCTCAATGGAACATCATTTAAGATCCCTGTCTTGCCCACAAAGACCTCCTCGGCTACCCCATATAGTCCCTTGAGCTTCTCAATCTTAGCCTCACAGTTATTCTCATCGCAGATCACCAGTGCATTGTGAAGGCTTCCCCCTTTTGCCAGACCCTCTTTGTATAACTCCTCCAGTTCGTGAAAAAAGCAGAAAGTTCGAGCGGGAGCAAATTCCTCCACAAATTCCTTCTCCAGCGAGACCAAGGAGGTATAATGCGTGCCCAAAGCTGGATTCCGATAATCCACCATGAAGGTGATTCTTAAATCGTCGGAAGGGACAACCACCAGATCGATGCCTTTATCCTTTTCAGAGTAAAACAGAGGGGTTTCTATCTCCAGATAGTTCT
>JAGMBK010000128.1 GCA_023129805.1 Candidatus Zixiibacteriota bacterium
ACACCCTCACTTGTGGAGAGGGGGAAAGAAGGGCAGAGGTTAATTGCCTAAATCTTCCGTGCCCGCCAGGCTCGTATGAGTGCACACGCATCCCCTGACCTGGCGGAAATCACGTTTCCTAATATTAGAGAACCTTACCCGTCGGGTCGGGGGACCCGACGGGCACCGAAAGGTCAATCCGTCTACATCATGTGAATCGGTCTACCTTCCGCTTTTAAGGCGGCTTCTCTTATAGGTTCACTCAATGTGGGATGGGCGTGAATGGTGTCGATTATATCCTGGGTTTTTGCTCCCATCTGGATGGCTAAGGTTAGCTCTGCAATCAGGTCTGTGGCTCTGTGCCCCAGAATCTGCGCTCCCAAAATCTTTCCTGAAGCTTTTTCCACAACAACCTTGACAAAACCCTCGATCTCATTTTCTGCTTGCGCTCTTCCACAAGCCACCATGGGGAATTTGCCGGTTTTTACCTCCAATCCTTTTTCTTTAGCCTGTTTCTCATTAAGCCCTACGCTCCCTATCTCCGGGTGGGTGTAAATAGAGCAAGGGACAGCGGTATAGTCCATTCTCTTGTCTTCGCCCAGTGCGTTTTCCACAGCTATCTCTGCCTCCATGGAGGCCACATGTGCCAAAAGCCAGTTGCCGATGCAATCTCCTGCGGAGAAGATATGGGGGACATTGGTTCTGAGATGATCGTCCACGACTATAGTTCCTCGATTCATCTTGATACCCAACTTCTCCAATCCCATATCTTTGGTATTAGCTTTTCTTCCGACTGATACTAAAATCTTTTCCACTTCTACGTTTATCTCTCCCTCTGATGCGGAGATGATCACGGTCATTTTACCATCTTTGGCTGGTGCTATTTGCGAAACCTTGGAGCTGGTGAATATCTTGATTCCCGATCTTTCTATGGAGTTCCTTAAACTTGATGCAATCTCCTCATCTTCTCCAGGCAGAATCTGGGAGAGCACCTCCACTATGATGATCTTCGTTCCAAAGGAGTGATAGATATAGGCAAACTCACATCCTATGGCTCCGCCTCCTATGATCAACATGCTTTTGGGCACGGAGGTCAAAGACAATGCGCCGGTGCTGTCTATCACCCCTTCTGATTCGATTCCCGGAATAGGAAGCTGAATAGGAACCGAGCCGGTGGCGATGAGGAACTTATCTGCTTCTAATTTTTCGATTGTACCATCTTCCAGTCTAACCTCGATCTTTTTTTCATCCAAAAAGGTTGCCGTCCCTTTGATGAAATTCACCCCACGCGCTTTAAGTAGACTTTTCACCCCGCTGACCAATCGGTTTGCCACCATCTGTTTTCTTTTCATCAACTGGGAAAAGTCCAGATCAGTTCCGTGAACGTTAAGTCCCCATCGTCCGGCATGCTTCAATGAAGATAAGGTGTAAGCCGCGGAGGTCAATACCTTGGTGGGAATACATCCCACGTTCAAGCATGTTCCTCCCACCTCTTCTTTTTCCACTAAGGTCACATTGGCTCCCAGTTGAGCCGCCCGGATGGCTCCCACATATCCTGCCGGCCCTGCACCGATAATAACTAAGTTTTTGCCGCCTTTGTTCATGTCTTGTCCTCCTGATTCAGTCAAAGAAAATTCTTTGCAATAGATTCAATCTTTATGTGTTTTAATTTATATTAGTTGACTGTTTTTGTCCAGAAGTTTATCTGATTAACAGAGGGCCATCTGGAAGGTCTTAGAAGTTTTACAAACTTGGGAGGGGCTGTCTTATTTCAACATCCACAAGCTTAAGGACATAACCGCCATCCCGAAGACCATCCCCAGAATAGCTGTGTGCTCCTGGCCATAGGAGCGGGAGGTGGGGACAAGCTCGTCGAAGGCGATGAAGACCATGACTCCGGCAACGAACGCCAGAAGCCAACCTAAAAGGGTTGGGGTGAGGAAAGGCAGGAGAAAAACTGCGGCAACGCCAGCCCCCACAGGTTCTGCCACACCTGATAGAAAGGACCAGAGAAACGCCTTACTCCGGCTTTTGGTGGCAGCGTAAACCGGTACAGATACAGCCAGACCTTCCGGAATGTTATGGATGGCTATGGCCACAGCTATGGCTATTCCCAAGTTGGTGTCTTTAAGAGTTCCGGCAAAGGTAGCCATCCCCTCCGGGAAGTTGTGAATTCCTATTCCCAGGGCAACCAGCAAGCTCATCCGCAAAAGCTTGCTGTCTTTTCCGCCCTCGGATCGGTCATGGTGACCTGCCCATTCGTGAGGGAGGGAAAAATCGATTAAGAATATGGCGACGATCCCGATGAAAAAGCCGAAGTGTACGTAGGCAAACCCGATCGACTCAATGCTCCCCGGCAAAAGTTCGACAAGGAGATCATCACCATCACGCCGGCCGAAAACCCCAAAGTGGCGCTCATAAAGCGGGGTCCGGGTTTGCGGACAACAAGCCCTAACAGGCTACCCAGCGTGGTGGAGAGGCCCGCTAAGGTGGTTAAAATGAGAGCTAAAGCAACGTTTTTTTCCATAGTGATCTAAGAATCGTCAACCATCAGAACAAGGGTTACTTTCTTTTCCTTTTTAAAATGTTGACTAATACAAACGCATGAAAATTCGTATGGATGATTCGCTTTTTTACATTCCACTTGATTCCCCCTCACCCTTGCCCTCTCCCCCTGGGGGAGAGGGATAGGAAGAGGGGGTAGCTTCGTATCAGAAATAAAATGCGTTTGTATTAGTTTATTAGTCATCTGGTAGTTTCTTGAATTCATCCCTCAAAATTCCCATGATTATGGTGTCATGGTACTTGCCATGAGCGTAGAGATCATCCCTTAAGACTCCCTCTTTTTTGAAGCCGCACTTCTCATACGACTTTATGCCTCTGAGATTATAATCATACACTCGCAGATAAACTCTGTGGAGATTCATCCGGTTAAAGGCAAAGTCCAGAATGGCCATCATGGCGTCGGTTCCGTATCCCTTATTCCAGTGTTCCTTCTTTCCAATAACTATGCCCACCTCGGCGTTGCGATTCTCCCAGTTAAGGGCATGCAGCCCTATGCCACCCAAACCAAGTTAATTCTTCCGATTCCACATATTCTTCCTTAAGAGAATGCATTGAATCTTTAAGAGCTTCTTCTATCGCAAACAAAATCACCCTGCTTGCGGTTGGTCTTCTCCCGTCTCTGGTATGAACCATTCGGTTCATACCTCTGGCGGGATCCTGGTGATTGCCCAACCGCAATAGCTTATCCCGTTGGTGAAAAACACCAACGGGAAGCTGGGCGGTTTTCCTATCTGAGTTATTCCCCTGACTTCCCGTTATCACTGGAGCGGGGGGATTCGAACCTCCGATCTTTCCGCCGGATCTTGAGACCGGTTAACGGCCGGATGCATTGCCTCTCTGCTACACCCCAATCATATAAAACAGTTAGGTCTATGCTTTGAACTTTTCTTGCGCCGACCCGTTTTTATCAATAATTAGTCAGTTGATCTATCTTCCCATGCTTTCGGGCAATGTATTCAATGGATCGGTAAACCCAGTGGGAAAACAAAGCCAAAACAAGCGTGGTTGCTGCCATGATCAAGATCAGTTGAAAGTTGGAATATCCGCTCAAAGTGGGGCTGAGGCTTTTCCCCAGAACCGATCTTCTCACCAGCTCCAGCCAGTAGGTTAGGGGCAATGCTTTGGATAGATACTGCAACCAGATGGGCAGAATATCTATGGGATAGATGGCACCGCAGGCAAGATAGAAAAGTCCGGCCATCCCTTCGGTCAAAGCATAGCTGTGATGCGCCGTTACCATGCTTACTCCAGCTAAAAGTATGCCCAAACAGGCGATGATGAAGATGCCGGCGGCTACGGAAAACAGAAGCAAAGGATAGTCTACAGCAAGTAAGTTGACCGGAATCTTTAAAACCAACATGCCAAAAGCCATGGTGATGATTACCGCCACGGTGGTTAGGACCATCTTGGCAATGCCCCGGCCAAATAGGTAATAATACATCCTGATGGGAGATATGTAGATATACCTGATCATCTGATAATGATCCCGATCTTCATGAATAACCCAGCTTATTCCGAACAGAACGTTGATCACATACATGAAGAAAGCATTTCCCACATACATGTATGCGAACAGATCCAGGCCGGTCTTTCCCCGGGTTATGACATAATACATCACCACCAGAATAAGGGATGAAGCAATGGGTCGGACGATGGAGTAGATGGCGAAGAGTAACGGATCGGTCCAGTTAGACTCCATGGCCCATCCCAATTTCCCAGCGGTCTTTATGGTTCGTAAGTTCTCTTTGGTTTTAGCAAACATTTTCAAGAGTTTCTCCTCGAATGATTTTCGCAACCTCACCCCCTGTCGTCCCCCTCTCCATAAAATGGAGAGGGGGAAAGGGGGGAGAGATTTTTTTCAGTCGTAGGGACAGCCCTTGTGGCTGTCCGCATTAGGCTTAGGACAGGGACACTTCTCCCGCCAAAGGCGGGCTCAGTGCAGGCAAGCTCTGTCCCTACGTTCTTTTACCTCACCTCCCGTATATCCCCCTCTCCACTTTGAGGCTGTGTCATAATGATGTT
>JAGMBK010000129.1 GCA_023129805.1 Candidatus Zixiibacteriota bacterium
GGTGGCTTGATTTAAACATTCGATGGAACGATCAAACTCGGCTTGGATGAAGAATATCTGTGTCAGCTTATTATAAGCCTCTGCTATTCCCTTTTCATCTTCTGCCCGACGGAAAGAAGCTACCGCATCCTGTATTTCGATTTCAGCTCGTCTCAATTCGCCGGTGGCAATTAAGATATTGCCCATAAGCAGTTGCACCTGGGCAATTCTTTTGTTCTTTAAAGTCTGCTTTAAAAGCTGGTAAGCCTGCTCAGCTTTTTTCAAAGCTTCGCCGTAGCGGGCTTGCCCACTGAGGATCAGTCCCTCCAGATAATACAACTCACCTGAGCGAGCCAGGGGGGTGTCATTCCCTTTCCTCAGCTTCTCTAACTCCGCCTGGGCGGACTCAAAATCTCTTTTGGCCGCCAGAGACGAAACAAGATCAATCCTTTTATCCGGGTTCTCCATTTTAAATCTTTACTAAATGATCCTGTTTATTTGATTAAAATGAGAAGAGTACCACGATTCTTCTCTGAAGGCCCAAAAGCCTTCTCTTCTCCGAAACCATCCTGCTGTCCCGCCGACTTAAGATGGATTATGATCCAGGAGCCGAATCCAAACTGAAACATCAACCAATCATCTGTTTCAAGAGGATCTTCTGGATTTTGCTCCACCTCGGTATTGCATGCGTCATCCCACGGGTGCTCCCAATCTGGCGAGCCGGGATCGATCAACTCATCTGCAAAACTAAGGTTGAAAACAACCAAAAAGCAGAGGATGACCGAAAAGAGGAGGATTTGCTTCAGCAGGAAAAATCTGTGGTCTCCAAAAGCCTTTGAATTGAGCCACATCATATCTTAATCGCCTCCTTAGGTGATAAAAAGGGTAAATCTCTGTTTTCTTCCTTTAAATAGAGAGAAAAACTCCCATCACTTGATTTATCGGTTTTCCGCAAAACAAGGAGAACGCCTGTAATAACAATACCCATTGAACCCTTCCCTCATTATCAATTTAAGCCATAATTCCCTTCTGTCAAGTTATTTTTAACAATTTTCTAAAAAAGAATCGAAAAAGAAAATCCGGGGTGCCAGGCTTCACATTTGGCACCAAGAACCTGATAATTTTTCCCACAGAGCTAACTGTAAGGCTAAGGCTTTACACTCCTGATTTCCTCTTGAAGGCTTCACTTCTCCAAACACCGCTTTTAGCCTCTGAGCAATTCCCATCTGAGGTAAAAAAACCCGATGTGCTAACGTATTTTGCTGGCTCTCAATAAATTATACGTCGCCAGATTGATTCATATTGAAGCTAAAAGCACCTGACCCTCTTCACAACAAAACCCACTAAAAATGTCTGCAGTATCTTGAGATCGGATAGGTCTTACCATCCATGGCTGGCAGGCATATCCGATCTACTGCTCATCATCCTTTAATAAAAAAAAATGCAAAATTATTTTTTGCGAATCGAAAACTGCATCAACAATAATTGATGCACCCCTAAAACCATATCCCATCTTTTGATTCTATTTATGCAGAATTTATTTCAGCAGATCGGAAGGCTTTCAACACCATAAGCCGCCATGCACGTTAAGCACGCTGCCGGTGATATAGCTTGCCTCATCCGAAGCCAAAAACGCTACTGCATTGGCTATCTCTTCTGGTTTGCCCAATCTTTTAAGAGGAACGTTTTGGGGCATATCTTTTTTCATCTCTTCGGTGTAGGACTCAGTCTCTATAAATCCGGGGTTAACCACGTTGACTCGGATCCCGTTTGGGGCTTCCTCCTTTGCCAGACTTTTTGAGAAGACCACCACCCCGGTCTTAGCCACCGCATAGGCGCAGGTGCGAAGATAGCCAGCAGTCCTTTCGGAATTGGGTGCACCGATATTGATAATCACTCCGGATCCTTGTTCCCTCATTATGGGCACCACCGCCTTACAGCAGTAGAAGACCGAATTTAAATTGGAGTTCATGACCTGATGCCATTCCTGAATGGCGGTATCGAAAATCGTCTTGTAAAGAAAAGGTCCCACGTTGTTGACCAGAATGTCGATTCTGCCAAATTCCGATTTTGCCTTCTTTATCATCTCCTCTGCGTCGGCAAAGTTGGAAACGTCACATTGAAAAGAGACAGCCCCTCTTCCTATCTTTTTGATCATCTCTACTACCTTTTCAGCCGCCCAGCTATTGGACAGATAATTGATCACCAGAGAACATCCCTCCTCCGCCAACTTCAGGGCGATGGCTCTTCCGATGCCCCGGGAGCTACCGGTGACCAATGCGATCTTATTACTTAAATCCATTTTTTTCCATTTCAAAGGGGTATGACTTCCGTTGCCTTTATATACCGATTAAGAATTATATCAGAATTATGTGAAGTCCCATGTCTTTGAAGCTCGTTTAGCGGTGTCGACTCGTATGAGTGCATACGCATGCCCGTATCGTTTACTCGAAGTAGGTCATCGAAGCTTGATTTTTTCGAACGTCGAGCTTCTTTTGCCGAGTTTCGATACGAGCTTCGCCAACGACAAACGAAACAATAAGAAGTTAACTTTTCCCCACGGGCATTATTCCCAGAGGCTCCTCCTCGATTCCCATGGCTTTTTTTACCTCATCATCATCAAAGGCTCCGATAAACACAGTCCCCAGATTGAGGCTTTCTGCCTGCAGGTAGATGTTTTCTCCCACAGAACCCACCTCCATATGAACATACCGGACGGCTCTTTTCCCATATTTTTTCTGAGTCCTTTCATAAACTGCGGCGATGATCAAAGTTACAGGAGCTTTGGATATCTCATCTTGATAAAGTGAAGCTTGGGTGATCTTTTTCCGCAGATCGCCTTCTTTCTTCTGGGTAATGATGTGCTTTCCCGGATCATAATGATAGAGTCCGGGCTTCAGTCCTTTCACCTTTCCCACCACCAGGTATATCTCCAGAGGATATAAAGCTCCGGCGGAAGGAGCGGTTCTGCCTCCCCACTTTGCCGTCAGACCCTGTGCCGCCCAGAGAAGTTGTGAGATCTGCTCGATGGTGAGAGAGTCCTTTCTGTAGTCCCTTACCGATCTGCGCCCCAAAAGTGCCTCCTCCACACTTGTGGAGCTTTTAAATCTCGGTTTCGGCAATTTCATAGTCTCTCCTTTTGGTAGGGTTTCTTCTTCCGCCAGAAGCTGTATGCCATGCTGGGTGAAGAGGAATATTACCCCTCCTAAAAAAACCATCATAAAGAAGATAATTAATTTGATCCTCTTTCTCATAGCCCACTCCTTTCATCTTCTATAGGTTCACAAAACTGAAATAACCTTTTCCTCACATGTGAAATATACTGGGAAGAGAGTAGGTCGGATATGTCCCCAAATGGGGGCTATCCGACAATTTGTTCATTCTTGTCCGAAACCCCCGCCGTTGGCGGGGGATTTCGTACCTACAAATATAGCGTCCGCAGGTATGAACCGTATGGTTCATACCGCAGGATCACAAGATCCTTTGAAATTGTCTTTCTCTCACATGCGAAATATATTAGGAAGATACTAAAGATCAAGACTTTTGTGGAGAAGAGTTTAAACTGTTAGAGGAATTTAAGTTGTCGCACGAAGTGAGCCTGTAGGTTAAACATGCTCTTTAGATCTGCTTGACATTACTAATTTTGTCAAGCACCCCACGAGACGCTTGACCAACAAAGCTCAATTATCACAAAATCAGTAGGTCGGATATGTCCCACCGAAGGCGGGACTATCCGACAATTTGTTCTTTGTGGACTCGAGAAGAATAGATATGGAAATCCTGACGATGACTATCTATATTTATTGTTTCAATGAAGGGACAAAATATTTGAGGTTTGAAGAAGGGAAGATGCAACAAATTAATAAATCAATATAGAGAGTGTGAAATCCATTTCACATTTTTTAAAGGCATAATTTACCCCTTAAAAAAGGAGAGATTTTATAAACGAAGTTTCAGCGAAACCTATTTCAATTTTAACCAAACCACCAACAGCTGTTATTTTTCATCTCATTTAAGTCCAATTTTTTTGTTTTTTTCCGTTTTGAGATCTTGGTAATGGGCACTGTCGGATCTACCCAGATGGTTTTGCTTTTTCTGAGAGTCTTCGAACGCCTTTTTTTACTCTGGTTTTTTTTCGCCGAAGGGCTTAATTTTTGTCTTCTCATTTTGTCCCCCCTTAAAAGATTAGTTGAAAGAGCCCCGCCTGGGGCGGGGCTCTTTCCTTAAGGCCTCCCCTTCAGGATAAATCCTTCAGGGTAAATCCTTTTTGACCTGCTGTTTACTGATTAGTTGGGTTCTTTGACTCTTCCCAGTAATCCAGGGTGCCCTGTAGCACTATCCGATACTCTCCGGTGGTCGGATTAACCATCTCCACCTTTGCTCTGCAAGTGGTAGAGTTATACATAAGGTCGTTCAGGTTATGCTCCAGAGCAGCAGGAGAAGTTGGAGTTCTCTCTAACACCGAAAAATTCTGATATCTGAACTTGTTCACTTTTTTCACCCCCTTCAGCTTTTTTTAAGTTTTAGATTTTATTGGTTCAAGATACATGCCCAAAACAAGAGAGAGAA
>JAGMBK010000013.1 GCA_023129805.1 Candidatus Zixiibacteriota bacterium
ACCAATCCTATGGATCCTGCGGACGAGGAAACAATCGGCGGGTGGAGAACACCCACCTGAAGCAGGGTAAACCTCATCCAACCCTCTCCTTAACAAGGAGAGGGGATTTAGGGGAGGTTAAATAGCGGTAGGTCGGGCAGTCCAGCCAAAGGTGGGGCTGCCTGACAAATATCAGGGGTGTCAGGTATCCCGCCTTTTATGGTGAGCGAAGTCGAACCATCGGCGGGAAACCCGACCTACAGACTACGGTTCACCTAAAGGTGAACACTCCAGCATTCGCATCGTTGGGTGCGCCTGGATCTCTCGAATAATTTTCTTTACTGTTGGATCAAAAAGAATTCGGGAAAGCTATCAGACAGGAGATGAACTTTATTTTAACGCTTCTTTTATTCCATTCACCACAAATTGCACTGCTAAAGTTAACAAAATCAAGCCCATCACCCGGGTTATCACCTTCATGCCCAGAGGCTTGAAAATCTTGAAGATTATGTCTGATTTCAAGAGGATGAGCATGGAGGATAAATAGACGCAGACAGTGGCAAGAATGAAGACCCCCTTCAACATCAGGGCATCGGCGTTACCGAACATGATCATCCCAGTGACGATGGAGGCGGGTCCGGTGTGCAGAGGAATTGCCAGAGGAACGATGGTGATGTCTTCCTTCTCCTCCTCATGTTCTTTTTCCTGGTATTCAGTGCGGGTCTTGCGCCCGAAGAGCATCTCCATGGCAACCACGGAGAGCAGAATTCCCCCGGCAATGGAAAATGAATATAGCTTGATGTTTAAATATCCGAAGATATAGTTACCAAAGATCACAAACAAAAGCTGAATCCCCAAAGCAACCAGAAGCGCTCTTCGGGCGATGTTCTTTCTGTCACGGACAGAATACTTCTCAGTTAAGGACAAAAAGATGGGCATGTTGGTGGCAACGTCTACCACCAAGAACAAGGAAACGAAGGCTGTGCCAAAAAAAGCTAAGGCGTGCATTTATTCACTTGAAGGGAGATTGTTTTTTTTCTCCGGTCTTAAATGCCGATATAAGAAATAGGCTATGCCTAAGACTATGATTATTCCGATAAAGATGTCGGCTCGATGAAAGTATACTCTTATGCTCATCCAGTTTTCTCCCAGTATCTTTCCCACATAGGCTAACATGAAACACCAGGGCAAAGACCCGAGGAAAGTGTAGATGACAAACTTCGGAAAATTCATCCGGGCGATTCCTGCCGGAAGGGAGATGAATGTTCTTATCACCGGCAAAAGACGGGAGAAGAATATTGCCCAATCTCCGTATCTCTCAAACCAGCGATCAGCAGTGGCTAAATCGTTAGATGAGATCAGAACGTATCTTCCATATTTTTGTATGAAGGGGCGTCCTCCCCAAACTCCCACCCAGTAAGCCACCACCGATCCCACCACACAACCAAATGCGCCAGCCACGGAGACCCCCCACAGGCTGAATCTTCCGGTGAATGCTAAGTATCCGGAGAAAGGCATGATGATCTCCGAGGGTAGCGGTATACAGGCACTCTCGATTCCCATGGTGATGATTATGCCCAAATAACCCAATTGGGAGATGAAGTTTATTACCCAAGCGCCTATGGGTTCGATTATGGATTCAAACATGATATGGATACGAAAATAAAGATCAAAAACAATAGTTCACAATCCGTCTGCTGTAAGAAATCAAGAGAGCTCTGAAAAAATTCGTATGAATGCATCGCCCCACTTGGAATCCCGCCTCTGGCAGGAAAAGGAGAAGTAGGAGTGTTCACCTTTAGGTGAACCATGTTAAAGTTCTTTGTCTTTTAAGAAGTTTTCCACAGGATCCATAGGATAGGACAGGTCCCGCCAAAGGCGGGACACTCCAACAAAACCCTTCCCGTTGGACTTCTTCAGGGCTTTGTATGACAATTCAAAGTCACCTTATTCCATTTGCCTTTGACCTGTTTGTTCTTTTCTACTCCTTCCGTTCTCTGATCACTTTTATCTTCTTGAGCCGGGGTCCCACCTTATCAAAGATCACAAAGGTGAGGTTTCCTATTTTGATCTCCTCATCCAGAAGGGGTATTCTTCCCAAACTGCCGGTAAGATATCCTCCCACGGTATTATATTCTTCGGGAAGATCGGTCCCAAACTTTTGGTTGAACTCCCCGATAAACAAGCTGGCGTTCACTATGGCTAAGTTGTCGGAGAGCAGATAAATTTCTTCCTCCTCTTGATCATATTCATCCCGAATCTCCCCCACGATCTCCTCGATTATATCCTCCAGGGTGATAAGCCCGGCAGTGCCACCAAATTCGTCCAGCACTATGGCCATATGCAATTGTTTTTTTTGAAAGTTTTTTAAAAGCTCAGAGATCTTCATGGAATCCGGCACAAAATAGGGCCTGCGCAGGATGTCTTCTAAAATGATGAGTTCTCTGTTCTGCAGAAGGTTGATGATATCTTTGGCATAGATTATCCCCACGATATTGTCCAGGTTATCTTTATACACCGGAATTCGGGAAAATCCTTCCTCGGTCATGGCGCGAATCACCTGCTGTTGCCCGGTACCTTTGTCCAGGGCAATGATCTCGGTCCGGGGGGTCATGGCATTTCGCACCGTGGTATCAGTGAACTCAAGCGCACTGCGGATCAGCTCCTCCTCGGTCTGATCAAAGATCCCCTTGGTTTTCCCCTCGTGCACTATAAACTTCAATTCTTCGTCGGTGACAAATCCACTCTCTTTGGGCACCTCTTTGACAAAAAGGGAGACTAAGAATCGGCTGGAGTTGGAAAGCAGTTTGACCACTATGAAAGCCAAGTTTGACAGAGCGTGAACCGGTCCCACGGTTCTGAAGGCGACCTTTTCCGGGTGAGCCAAAGCCAGATATTTGGGAACTAACTCACCCAGCACCAAGAGGAAATAGGTGATGATCACCACCACCATGCCGATGGCGATCGACTCACTGGAATTCTGGATAACCGGGGAGGGAATTTTCTCAATCCACGGTTTCAAGTGATCGACCAGTTTCGCCCCTCCCATCACTGAAGCTAATGTTCCCACCAGAGTGATTCCCACCTGAACGGTGGCCAAGAAAACATCCGGCTTGTTCTGGAGTTTGTTTACCAGTTGAGCTTTTTTATGCCCCTTTTCGGAGAGCTGTTTGATCCGACTTCTTCTGGCGGAAATTAAGGCGATCTCAGATGAGGCGAAAAAACCATTGGCTAAGATCAGAAGCAAAATTATAAGTATCTGAATCCAGGCACTTCCCATACAGGGATTTCTTCCTCCATTTAGACAAAAAATGCGGTGAGGGTCTATCGGAATTCATCGTCCTTACCGCATCAATATGACGGCAGTCGGCGGACGTCAGTCAGCGGACGGCTTCAAATCCCTTTTGCCATCTTCTGAAGTCTTGCCACTCGTTCTTCAACTGGCGGGTGAGTGGAAAACAAACTGGCCATTCCTTTTCCGGAGAGAGGGTTCACGATGAAAAGATGAGCGGTGGCAGGTTTTGCACCAAGAGGTTTCCTTCTGGCCGCACCCTCCAGCTTCCTTAAGGCATTAGCCAGAGCAAGGGGCTTGTGGCTGTTTTTTGCGGCGGTTCTATCTGCCGCATATTCTCTGGATCTGGAGATAGCCATCTGTATCAGAAGGGCAGCCAAAGGCGCCACTATCGCCATTATCAGAAGACCCAACCCACCTCCACGACCCTGGCTGTCCCTTCCGCCGTAACCACCGAAGATTGCCGCAAATCGAGCCATAAAAGCTAACATGCTGATGGCACCCGCCAGGGTGGCTACAATGGATCCGGTGAGAATATCTCTATTCTTTATATGAGCCATCTCATGCGAGATCACTCCCTCCAGTTCATCATCATCTAAAACCTTCATGATCCCCTGGGTCACTGCCACGGCTGAGTGTTTGGGATTTCTTCCGGTGGCAAAGGCGTTAGGGGTTTGAGACGGAATTATATACACTTTGGGCATAGGAAGATGTGCCGTAGATGCCGCCCGCCTGACAATGCTGTGAAGCCTTCGGCTTCTCCCTTCATCCACCGGTTGTGCCCGATACATGGCTAAAACTATCTTATCGGAGAACCAGTAGGTGCCCAGGTTCATGATGGCGGCAAAGATTAATGCCACCACCATCCCCTGGTTTCCTCCCAGCAATTGACCAATGAAAACAAAAAGCAAAGTCAATAAAGTCAAAAGAAAGGCAGTCTTTAAAGTGTTCATCTCTTCACCTCCATAATAATCTTAGTTCACGGACAGCATGATGTCAAGGGAAATTTCATCCATAATACGAAGGTTCAACTTTAGTTTTTTGGTTTAATCGATATCAATTGTCTCGACGAGGGCGGAAACCACCCCCCTGTAGAAGAATATCTATCCTGATTTCATGCTAAGAAAGCATAGGGAAATAACTGTTGACTATGGATGTTAAGTGACTATATTATTAATGATAAGATAATGTTTTTGCCACGAGCCTTGCTGGCCCGTTTTGAATTCCGATAGCCTAACGATTAAGAGGGCTACGACTGAACCTCACACATATGGAGGGGCAAGACAATGAAAAGGTTGATACTGATTCTGGTTATGGGAGGTTTTATAATGGCGTCCTTCGCCCAAGCACAGCGGACTGTTCAGACCGATAACGACAGCGGTGGCAGCCCGGTTGCAGTGGTGAGTGACCAAATAGTTCTGGAGATAAGTGCTCAGCACGTTGGCGACTTCAGCCTGGGTCGAATCAAATCGCTGAACAATCTAAACAAGCTTTATGGTGTGAGCAAGATTGAGCCTCTTTTCCCTGGGGAGCATAAGGCCAAGCTTGGTGCTGAAACGCTCAAGAAGTTTTACAGATTAACCTTTGATCCCCAGAAAGGTCTTCTCGAAACCGTCCTGGAGGCGTATCGGGCCGATGGAGCTGTGGAAAAAGCTGAAGCAATCTACATTCACCGCCTGTATGGGACTCCCGACGACCCGTACTTCTCGAATCAGTGGTATCTTCATCAGGCAAACGATCACGACATTGATGCACCTGAAGCATGGGATGTTACTGAGGGAGAGGGCACTGTTATTCTATGCATAATAGATACGGGCATCCTGTACTCCCACGCCGATCTCACTTCACACATCTGGCATAACCCAGATGAGATTCTTGGAAATGGTCAAGATGATGACGGGAATGGTTACATCGATGACATGTTCGGCTGGGATTGGGTGGACGTTTCCCAGGGCTGGGAGGGAGAAGATTTTGTTAACGCTGATAATGATCCGCGTGATTTCAATGGACATGGGACTCACTGTGCGGGCATCGCCTCTGCTGTTACTGATAACGGCATCGGTATCGCAGGCGTTAGCTGGGACTCTCAGTTGATGGCCCTGAGGGTTGGATGGTCTGACACATTATGGGATGATGGGGTGCCATATGAGGCGGGCTTGGTGCGTATGGATTTCGCTGCCCAAGCCATCGTCTATGCCGTTGATAAGGGGGCTACGGCAGTCAATTCCAGCTGGGGTTCCAGTAATAGCGGAGGGCTGGGTACTGCTTGCGATTATGCTCAGACAAACGGAGTTCTCATCGTACACGCCGCAGGGAATGATAATGATAACTCAGCTGATTATCTTGCTCAAAGGACGGAGGTTCTGACCGTAGCGGCAACGGATCAGTCGGACCAGAAGGCCAGCTTTTCCAACTACGGGGACTGGGTTGATGTCTCTGCTCCAGGCGTGGACATTTACAGCACCTACTCATCGCACTATACTGCTGGCTATAGTTACCTTAGCGGAACTTCGATGGCAACTCCGGTTGCGGTGGGGATAACAGCGCTGTTGAAATCCATTTATCCCTGGTGGGACAGCGATTCTATCTTTGCCAGAATAGTCTCGGCAGCGGACAACATCGATGCGGTGAATCCTGGCTACGAGGGCATGCTGGGATCTGGAAGGGTAAATGCCTACAAGGCCGTGACTGGCGCGTCATATGTCATCTACGTTGGCGGAACCATTTCGGAGAATACGACCTGGTATTCGGATTACGTGTACATGGTTACAAGCAATCTCACAATCCCTTCGGGTGTCACCTTAACTATTGAGGCTGGCACGGTGGTGAAGCTGGAGAGTGGCCAAAGTATTTATGTATCGGGTATTCTGGATGTTCAGGGGACTTCTGGTAATCCGGTGGCTTTCACCTCGTGGAAGGATGATAGCTTAGGAGGAGATTCTAATGGTGATGGTGGAGCCAGTTCGCCTAATTCTGGCGATTGGCGCTATATCCAGTTTCACAACGGCTCTAACACTCTGGACTATTGCCTGATCAAGTACGGTGGGATTTATGGGTCCGTTAATTACCCTGTGGTGCGGGTGGATGGTGTAGCTCCTTCGATTCACCATAACATAATTAGATATTGTTATGGTGGGATATATTACAGTTATAGTGGTGGTTCTCCAGTCACCATCTCGGACAACCAGATTCATACAACCTACAAATCGGGAATATGGTTCACCGGAAGTGAGGTGTACTCATCTCCCCAAATAAGAAACAACATGATTTACGGTCCAGGGTCATCCGTTGTGGGTCTATACTGTAATGCAACGAACAATTCTGCCAGAATTGACAACAATTGGATACAGGACTTCAACACGTATGGCATCCAAGCGTCGAGATGCGACGCGGAGATTACGAACAACACCTTGGTTCAGACCGGCGCAAGTATTGACAAAGGCACTGGCATATACCTGTCCCATGGTTGTGAGACAACCATTGAGGGAAACACGATAAGCAAATATGACGTGGGGATCAAAAGCGAAAGCGGATCAGGAAATCCCCCGTGCGACCTCAATATCAGCTTCAACAGGATTATCAATAACGGCGGTATCGGAATTCACCTGAGGTCCACCAACATCGGTGCATATGACGGTCCCTCAGCAGTCCTAAATGACAACGACATCTACGGAAACGATAGTCTGAATCTGTATCTTGGTGAATATCAGAATCCTGATGTAACCGTCATCAATGCTGAGAACAACTGGTGGGGATCCAGTGATTCAGCTGAAATTGCCGAAACGATATTTGACCACGAGGATGACCCTAATTCTCCAACCGCAGATTTTATACCTTACAGAACCAGCCCAATCCAGCCCTCTGATCCCGATATAAGCGTCGATCCCAGTCGAGTTAATGTTAATCTTTTCCCAGATTCTGCGACGACCAGAAACCTTGTAATTCACAATAACGGCGTTGCGGAAATGCTGATATTTTCAATCCGGGAAGGAGTGGGCGGTTTGGCTATGGCTGGTGCCAGTACAGAAAGTGACGCTCTTCTCGGAGCTGATCTTACGTGGCTGGATGAAGAACCCACGACAGGGATGGTATCTCCGGGCGATAGTGCGATCATTCAACTCACATTCAATTCGTCGGGACTCGATGACGGCTCTTACGTTGGATATCTGATCATTGATAACAATGACTTGGACGCTGATCCATTTGTAGTCCCAATCACTCTTGATGTTTCGCATGTTTTCGTTATCAGCCCGAACGGTGGCGAAGAATTCGAAGCAGGGGAAAGCCAACTTGTTGTGTGGAGCCTCATCGATTCGGTCTTGGTCGATTCCGTCAGCGCCTGGTATTCAACAGATGGAGGTGAAACTTATCCATATCTGATTGCCAGCGGCATACAAGATTCATCCCACATTAACTGGGTCATTCCCAATACCCCGTCAGACAGCTGCAAAGTCAAAACGGAAGCGTTTTACACCGTAGGTCTCACCGCCGAGGATGAAAGCGACAGTTTGTTTGCGATAACAGAATCTCCCTTCGTTCGTGGCGACGCCAATGGAGACGGGGTCATAGAACTTGGGGATGTGGTTTACTTAATAAACTACCTTTATAGAGAAGGTCCTGCTCCTGATCCTTTATGGACCGGAGATTGTAATTGCGATGAAATTGTTGAGCTTGGGGATGTGGTCTACCTGATCAACTATCTGTTCAGAGGTGGACCAGCGCCAGGTTGTTAATAGCCCGGTGATAAACCTTTTTGTTGCGCACGAATTAGCCCCAGCTTGGTGAGAGCTGGGGCTTTTTTGCTCGATCCTTCGACCCTTCGGTTTTACTCGGGGTGGTTAGCTGGTCGAACCACAGGCTCCCTTCGGGTCTGAGCCTTCCTTCGACATCCCGCCTTTGGCGGGAGACGAAGTGCAGGGTCGAAGACAGGATGGTGAGCTTGTCCTTCGACTTTGTCCCGCACAGTGTGGGACTTGTCGAACTGTCGAACCATGAATCGAGTCTTCCGAATGGATCCATTCTGGACAAGATTCAAATCCTATGGATCCATGGGATGAACAACTACAGATTATTTGGTTGATAAAATAAACACATCTACTCACCAACAATGTTATCATCTTTAGATATTTCTCCTCTTGGACGATACCATTTACATGGAATAAATGAGGAGAATTATCAAAAAGATTATTCTTGCTTTTTTCAAAAATGCACGTATAATGATGTTAGTTTACCCTGCCCATTGTGGGGTCTTCGACCTCCGCCTTTGGCGGGATCTTCGACTTGAAGGGAAGGAGGAGTAGATGTCTAAAGTGTGTGAGATTTGTGGAAAGAAACCTTTGTATGGACATTCGATCAGTCATGCCCATAACCTTACCAAAAGAAGGTGGCTTCCTAACCTGCAAAAAGTGAAGGTCATAAAAAAGGGGAAACGAACCACCATTAGAGTTTGTTCCAGTTGTCTGAAAGCAGGGAAGGTGGAAGCCTTAAGCTAGGTTTTATCCTTTGGCATGAACCGCATTGTTCATACCGTTTAAATGATTCCCAACAGATCAAAGGATGAAACAGATCGAAGATGCACACGCATTTTCTTATCCTTTAATCTGTTTTATCTGTTGGGAGAGTTATTTCATCATGATCCAAGACACAAGCTGTGTCTAGCTTACAGTATCCTCATTCAAGACCAAATCGACAAAATGGACAAACCCCGATTGATGTTTGATTGTCGGCTGGTCCACATCTGAAAGTGAAAGTATAAGTTATCTTCAGGGGCGCACATCTTGCTTTTCCCATTCTGCGGCAACCCTCTTAGCTTTTTCAAATTCTTTTATCAGGAAGCTCTTACTCACCCCACAGTCAATTATATCCCAGGGAAGTGAAGAATTCAACTTCTTTGGCTCGAAAACGATTGAGTTCGGGTCAACGCCTACTTTTTTCCATGCCTGGCGAAAACTTAAATTCTCTTCGATTACATAGAATAACCCCTCTCCTACCTTGCGATTTCCTAAAGAGAATATCCCCTGAAGAATTGCCTGCCGAATGCTTTTTCTTTCAAAATGGACCCCTCTCAGATCTTTGACCCCACAAGCGATGATATTTAGCTTTCTCTTTAACTCTTTTTCTCCATCCATACCGCACCATTGAAAAGGGGTATGGGGTTTGGGGATGAAGGGGTTGATGGAGAGCCTTAGCCTTCTTTTACCACTCTTTCTTCTCTTACGTGCCTTATTTAGCCTGTAATCTTTTATAAAAATCCGATGCACCTCGTGGACCAGATCTACAATTCCATCGATGTCCTCCTCTCCTTCAAAAGGAAGTCCAATGATGAAATATAGCTTCAGATTAGGGATGAAAGCTTCAGATGCCAGTTCTGCGGATTTCAAGACAGCTTCTCTATCTATCTTTTTGTTGATCACCTTCCACATCTTCTTTGTCCCTACCTCAGGAGCAACGGTAAGTGTCTTCATTCCGGAATCAACGAGTATTTTCAAAAGCTTGGGGCTGAGTGAGTCCACCCTCAAAGATGAAGTTCCGATCTCAAATCCCTCCAGATAAAGAGCCTCACAGATGTCCTCTAACTTTGGATGATCGGATATCAAAGAGCCAATCAATCCGACGTGTCTTGTGGATACTGCGGACTTGCTATCCTTGGCGTATTTTTCCACCTGGGAGAGAATAGATTCCTTCTTATAGAATCTGCAGGGTTGATAAATAAATCCTGTCGCACAAAATCGACATCCGTGGGCACATCCTCTTCCCACCTCGATTAAAAGCGAGTTCTTGAAATGGGCATGAGGCGAAGTTATGGGAGAAAAAGTCTCCACCCCTTTCAGATTCACACTCCTTCTCTGAACCACCGATGGGACACCTTCAGCTACATTTATTTCTTTAACGCTACCATCTTCATGGTAGCTTATCTTATAAAATCGGGGAACATATACACCTTTGATTTTGGAAAACTGAAATAAAGCTTCCTCCTTTGGAGTTTTCCGCAAGTAAAGTTGAAAACATTGCTCCGTAAATTCTGCCAGCATATCCTCTGCTTCACCCATAAACAGGCAGTCAAAGAAAGGGGCTAAGATTTCAGGATTTAAAGTTGGTGCAACTCCACCCGCAATTATCAAGGGTGTATCCGCCCTCCTCTGAGAGGATAAAAGAGGAATTCCAGAAAATTTCAGAAGTTTTAATGCGTGGGGATAGTCCAGCTCGAAAGGAATTGAGAAGGCGATTAAGTCGAAATCTTTGATATTATGATTGGATTCTAAGGTTCTGGTTCCCTCGTAAAGGGGAAAGTCGAATCCCCGGGATCCATAGGACAGAAAAAACCTTTCACAAACCACCTGGTTCATCTGATTGAACAGACGATAAATGGTCTGAAAACCCAGATTGGACATCCCCACCTCATAGGTGTTGGGAAATCCTAAAGCGATTCGGAGAACAGATGACCTTTTGGATATTTTTCCTTTAGGATGAATCCCCTTCACGACAAGTCGTTTCTCTGAGGAAAGTAATTTCTCTCTGATGGTGGAAAAATTCTTCATTTTTGTTTTCTGAGAAAAGTTAAAGATCATTTGATTTTAATCAAGAGTACGAAATTCTTTGTAAATTAACCCCCTTCTGAAGTTTTTGTCAAATCATTTAAAGACAATCTCCCCTGCTTTAGGCGAGTGTCCTTTGCCCACCGCTTGTTTCCTGTTGGTAAGGAACAGCAACGGAAAGCAAGATTTGTCCTGACCAGATAGATTATCACACAGAATGTCGGGTAGCTCTCCCGCCAAAGGCGGGATCGCAACCCGACCTACCAAGCCGCAGTTCAATAGCAACCAGACCCTGGAGTATAAACCTTCAGGTTTATCAAGGTAAAGCTAAAGCTTTACACTCCAGAACAAGCTTTTCTTTAGGCGGATTTGGAAATTCTAATTACGCAACTCCCCCCCGCCTTGGGCGGGTGTTATTTAGCCGCCGTTGTTTCATGTCCACAGGTTCCATCGGATTGGTGAAGAATACCAAGGGGAAGCAAGAGGATCCCTAGGATTTGGACTGAGAGATTAAACCGTGCAAACCAAATTCTTTCCTCGAGCTTTGGCTAAATACAAAGCCCGGTCCACCTTTTCGATCAACTCCTTGGTAGTCTTCCCATTTTCCGGGTAGGAAGCGATTCCTAAGCTCACCGTGATTTTAGCCTCGAAGTCTTTAGCGTCGCTTACAAAATCAGCCGATTCCACCCTATGTCTGATCCTTTCTCCGATCATCTGAGCGTCGACTTTTTTAGTCTGAGGCAGGATCACGGCAAACTCTTCTCCACCGTAACGGCACACCACATCCACATCCCGAACCGATTCTTTGATTCTTAAAGCCATCTCCTGCAGAACCCGGTTACCGAAAAGATGCCCGTAGGTATCATTGCATCTTTTGAACCAGTCTATGTCGATCATGATAAGAGATAAAGGCAGGTGGTATCTTTCTGCTCTTCTGATCTCAGTCCTCAGTTTGTTACTAAAATAGCGAAAGTTATAAAGACCAGTTAATTCGTCCACTATGGTCAGCTCCTGGGTCTTCTGATGCAGAAGCGCATTTTCAACAGCCAAGGCGGCTGAACCAGCCAGAATGGCGAAAATTTTCTCATCCTGATCCAGAAATGCTCCCATCCGGGTGGAACGTGCATCCATCACCCCTATCACCTTCCCTCGGGAAATCATAGAAACGGCCATATAAGATCTTATTCCCTCCGGGTTGGTCTCAAAATTTGGATCTTTTGTCACATCGAAAATCCTGATTGGCTTTCCGGTGCTAACTATTCCGCGCAGAATTCCCTTCAGACGCTCTACTTTTGGCTCCGCGTATTTTATTCTTTCCCCTTCTTTGATTTTCCCCAAAAGGGAGAGGGTATTCTGGTTGGTTAAAATGAAAATTGAAAAGAATCGGTAACCCAGTATCTTTTGCACTATATTCAGTATCTCTTCTACCACCTCATCCAGATTCAACCTCTCTCCCAGGGTGCGCGAGGTCTCATAGATGGTCTCGATCTGGGCCTGTGATTTCTCCAACTCGGAGGTTCTCTGATTTAGGATGTCAAACATTCTCAGAAGTTTTGATCTGGAGGATTTCATTTCTTTCACCACAATGCCTACGGCGGTAGCCAGAGCCCACAAAGCTAAAATCTTTACCAGCACAGAGCTGACAGAAAACCCAGCCGGATCTTTTGCATTTACAGAGAGGTAGAGGACGGAAGAGAGGAATGCCAAGGAAAATCCGGGAATAAGGCCGGCTACAATGCTTCCAAATGGCACCACCAAAAAGTAAAGGAAAAAGAACCCGCTTTCCTGTCTATCTGTTAGAAGCCCCAAAAAGGTGATTAAGATTATATCCAGAATGCTGGTGAGGAAATAAAGTTTTTCCCCTTTTGTCTTGGATTTTCTGGTCAAGATGAATGCAACAAGGGAATAACCCAGAAAAAAAACCAAAAGCAGCCATATCCGATGATCATAGTCCGGAGAGAAAAACATCCAGAAGACGAAGCTCAAAAAGATTATTCCTCGAAGCAGGCAGAAAATCCATCTGGGCTGTGAAAGAAGCGACCAAAGATTTGTCTCTTTTTTACCAGGCATAACCCTATCCTTAAAAATCTTAAATCAGATAGATGTATGAATATCACATTTTTTTATATATCGGCAAAAAACTTGCATTTTGTATTCTTGCAGGACACAAATCCGATTTCGAATCAAAACTTTTCCGCCGAAAAGAAGCAAGTTAGCTCGCTTTTAATTCGTGTTTTTCTATCAAATCAAGAATGGCTTGATTCCATCCTTGGGGACCCATGCCTGAGGTTTTATATACCTTTCCTCTGGATCTCATTTGAGTCTCATTTGAGTCAACTGACAACTGACCTGCGGACAGCTTGTTTAATATCTTTTGCTCATAGGAGTTGCCCTTTTTTCTTATCAGCACAGGAATATCCACCGATTCAAGCATGGGAAGATCATTTGAGCTATCGCCCAGCCCGATGGTCAAAAGATCATTTCCCCAGTTGCTTTTGTATATCTGGGTTAAAAGTTTAACCGCTTTTCCCTTATCATTGTCTCCGGTAAGATGAAAAAGCTTTCCTCCTGTGGTCAAGCTCAGTCCGTTTTTATTGAACTCCCTTTCCGCTAACTTAATCTTCTCCTTTTCTATTTTCTTTAAGAAATAAAACGGCTCATCGTATTCTCTTTTTTTGGCTAACTCTGCCTCAGCTTTACTAAGGTTGAGCAAAGAGGATATCTCTTCAGCTTTTAGGTCTCCAAAGCCAACCACTTTGAGGTTCAATTCATCAAAAACCTCTAAGAATTTTCTTCTGATCTGCTGGTAAGGAGTCCCCAATTCCAAAACCAGATATTTTCCCTTTTTTCTAAGTTCACCTGGTAGCTGTCGGAAGTATCTTGGTGGAATGAAAATTGCTCCACCGTTCTCGGATATAAAGGGGTCTTCTATCTTCAATTTCTTCTGATAAAGTTCAAGTTCTGCTCTGGTTTTGCTGGAAGATAAAATCAGAGGGATTTTTCTCTTTTTGACCTCTTTTAGGGCAGGGAGGGCTTCTTTAAATGAATAATTATCCGCATCCAGCAGGGTGCCATCCAGATCGGTGAAGATCAAAAATTTCTTTTTCTTTCTGACCATAAAACCTTACAGATATCTGTGAAAAAATGAAAGAGAGTGGTCGGACATGGATGCCCAACCTACGAACAATCAACACCTTTTGCTGTCGTAGGCAGGGCTCTCCCATCTGGGGGATCTGCCTATGGCATGAGAAGCCCTGCAAAAGGAATTTCTCAGAGATCTCTTACAGATGAGAGAACTCATCCGGCTTGGTTTTCTCCTCCTTGGGGGCTTTAAATCTTCTCTCCAGTATATCTTTAGCCAAATCCTTTCCTCCCAAGCCGAATGCGATGGCTGATGCTAAAACCACACCCCCAAAAGAGATGGCGAAGGTGGCAACCACGATGCCACGGGCTATTCCCAACTGTTCTATGGCCATGGCAGAGAAGAGTATGATGATCAATATCTGAAAAAGGGTGGCTATCAGCTTGGCGGACTTCACGTGAGCATTAACCAGTCCGATGAGAATCGCTCTGCTCAAGAATCTGGAAAGAAAGTATCCCAAAAGGAAAACGAAGATGGCGATCACGAAACGAGGGATGTAAGTGAAGATCGATGTGACCAGATGATCCACAGCGTAGAGTTCTAAAGTTCCCAAGGCGATCAGAAAGAAAAGCAAAACAGCACACCAGTAGATGATGATTCCTATCACCTCGCTGGGTGAATGGGTAATACTGGCTTTGCTCAAAACTGATGTCATCCCCACCCGGTAACCAAATACATCGAACTTAACCACCTTCAAAACCTCTCTCACTATCAATTTCAGCAACCAAGCGAGGATAAATCCTAAGATGATAATGATTATGAGTTGCAGCGCGTCGGGGGCGAACCCAGCGATCTTTTTCCAGGATTGAGTAATCGACGTACTCCATGAGGACTCCATCTAGCACCTCCTCTGGGCTATGGTTTAATTCCCTTATCCCAGTTGGCTAACAGATAAATCTTTTGTTTTTCAAACTCCTGGCTTAAAGCTTCTATTCTTTCATCCACCTCTCCTGCATCTGACTCCATGGTCTGGTTGACGAAGGAGGCGATCCATCCCAGATAGAGAGGGGTTAAGGATTTCAAAATATGAGTTGGGGACATCACCTGTCGATGATATGTCAGGGCAAAATCATATATGATCCTGACCCAGGTAGCATCTGGAAGATGGAATTCAACCACATGACGGGAGGCCATCTCTTTAAGTTGAGCCATCAAGTCATGGGAGAGGATCTTCTGCCATACTGGCGTTAGATTGGACATTCCATGTTTGAAGCTGTCCACCATTCTTTCTAAATTCACCCGGATCGGCTCCAACCCCACCTCGAACTTGAAGCCGAACTCCTTAACTGCCTCTGAGCTGGCCACCTCAGACCAAACCGGGTAGTAGATCTCCATCAAGCGAAATACCGAGCCGATCACCTGTGCCAGCATCTCGGAGAGATCAGCTCCCGGGTCTTTTGCTTGGTGAATCTTTGCTCCTAAGAAGGATTGACACATCTTAAATCCGTCTGCCATGGCAGTGGTGCTCATCCAGATGTCTATGCCAAAGCGGGCGACGTCAGTGTCGTAAACTTTCTTTTGAAGATAGTGCTGCGCTAATCTGCCCGAAAATCCAAAATCACCTCCTATGGGCTGTCTGATCCTCTTTCCATACAAAGCTCTGGTCAGAGGATAGACTATGCTGTTGGTTATGGTGCCATCATACTTGTGGCGCTTGTAGTAAGGGGCAACGAAATCATATTCGTGAAAAAGAATTGGCTCGACTAAAGCCTCAATCCACTCAGGCGTTATGCTCCTTAGATCGGAGTCGACCACTGCGCAGGCCTTAGCATTCAGAGCGGAAGCTATCTTAAATATTGTCCTGAAGGCGTTCCCTTTCCCGGGCATGCCATGGTGGGGCGTGACTATCTTGTGAACGGGATACACAGGATGTTCCATCAGCAAAACGTCCAGATCATCCAGAGTGGTTTCCTTTACTGCTTCCTGAGTGCCGTCTGTAGAGCCCCCATCCGAGTTGACCAGAAGGGTGCGGTATTTGGGGAAGTATTTTGTCAGTCCGGCTGAGACTGCCCTCACCACATGAGGGATGGTTCTGGCACTATTGTAACTGGGAATCCCCACCAATACGTCCACTTCCCCAATCTGCTGAATCTCTTTTTTGACTTCCTTAGATAGTATGTCCCTGATCATATTCTACCAACTCTCAAAAGTGAAAATGATCTAATTTTGCTTTTCCAATAAAAGTTAAAATATACTTTTTAAAAAAACAAGTCTTTTTGATATTTTATTTGTAGTTAGTGATTCCCTATGTAGGGACAGGGCTTGTCCTTCAGGATGAGTCCTTCAGGATGAATCCCTGTCTTAACCCTAATGCGGACAGCCACAAGGGCTGTCCCTACGACAATTTCCTTTAGCCAATTAAAGGGGATGTGACCTTTTCAACAGCATTTGAAGGTTCTCCCCTATAAACCTGTCCCATTGGATTGTTCTCATTTTTCAATCAGCACCAGATGAATGTCCATCACGTTGGTGTGGGTAGGTCCGGTAATTATCAGATCGCCCAAGTGCTGAAAGAAATGATAGGAATCATTTTCATCTAAATACCGTTTTGGGTCCAATCCTTTTTGAAGTGCCCGCGTCACGGTCTCTCCATCGCATATTGCTCCTGCTGCATCTGTGGGTCCATCGGTTCCATCTGTTCCAGCAGAAAGAAACGCCACATTTTTCATCCCCTCGATCCCCACAGCACCCACCAGAGCAAACTCCTGATTTCTCCCTCCTAGTCCTTTTCCCTTAACCTTCACCGTGGTCTCCCCACCGGAGATAGCGCAAGCGGGCGGACTTACCGGATTTTTCTGCCTCTTTATTTGCTTAACTAAGTTCACGTGTCTTCGTGCCGCCCTGGTGGTATCACCAGCCACAGGTCGGGGTAGGACTAATGTGTTATATCCCAGATCTTCTGCCTTCTTTTTTGCCGCTTGCAAAGCCATTCGATTCGATCCGATTATCACATTTTTAACTCTTTTAAAAATCCGATCACCCGGTTTGGGCGTCTCTTCGATTTCTCCTTGAGCGCCTTTTTTCAAATGGAGATATATAGATTTTGGAATCTTATCTGCCAATTCATATTTTTGAATGATCTTCAGACACTCAGAAAATGTGGTGCCGTCAGGTGCTGTGGGTCCTGACGCGATAGAGTCGAGCCTGTCTCCGATCACATCAGATAATATCAGGGTGAGAACTGGTGAAGGTTTAGCCAGTTGAGCTAACCTCCCTCCTTTGACCTGAGAGATATGCTTGCGAATGGCGTTGATCTCTTTGATGTCGGCGCCACATCTCAAAAGCTGATCGGTGAGCTTAATTTTATCCCTTAAACTTATTCCCGGTATAGGGGAAACCAGAAGTGCAGACCCACCGCCGGAAAGAAGGAAAATGACCAAGTCGTCTCTGTTAGTTCGGGAGAGGAGTCTTAAAATCTCTCTGGTGGCTTGCCATCCATATCTGTCAGGCAGAGGATGTCCTCCCTCCACCAATTCGACTTTCTTGAGCAAAACCCCATAACCCTTTTTGGTTATCACTATCCCCGAGGAGATCTTCTCCCCCAAAATCTCCTCTAAGGCTTGTGCCATTCGAGCAGAAGCTTTGCCTGCCCCAATTATGAAAATTTTCTGGATTGATCTTAAATCATAAGAAAAGCTATCCACCCACAGTTTTCCTGACTTAAGTTTGATGCGCTTTTTGATAGCATAAGAAGGATCACAGGCTTTGATGGAGAAGCGCAAAATAGAAAGAGCATTTCTTCGAAGTGCCTTGAATGTTTTGAGCATGGGCGAAGGCTACCGGTTATCCTCCTCCACCGTTTCTCGCAGTTTGTCCAAGAAATCCGGGATGGCGGAGGTGACCCGGTTCCAGTTGGGAATCTCAGGGGTGCTTAATGGATCATCCAGAAACTCTTTGGCGGCTATCTTGATCCCTTTGCAGAACGCCTCTACCGCTGAAACCTCTGCATGTCGGTCAAAATAGAGCTGATTTATGGAAGCATCATCCTCATATCTTTTTACGGTATCCTGTGCGGTTCTCAGATAGGTAGATTCCAGTGTGCGCAAAAGTCCGGCGGAGAGGATCACCCCCTCAGTGGAAAGGGTCCTGAAGATGGTTTTGGTGATGTCCACAGACATCTTCAAAAGCCCCCTTTGGGGATCGCTTTCTGAAAGCTCCTGATGCTTGTGTTCGAAGCTTTCCACCAGATCCACCTGACAGATCCTTTTGGGCACGCAGTTGCGATATACCTCAGCTAAAAGTCCCACCTCCAGTCCCCAGTCGGAAGGGATTCTGTTGACCCGGGCCAAATCAACATCTAAACTGAACTCTCCGGACAGCGGATAACGAAAGCTGTCGAAATAGACTAAAATGGGCAGATAACCTACAATCTTTTCCAAAGCCCGGATCAGAGGAGTGAAAAACAGGCGGGTAACCCTACCGAACATGCGATCGGTCACCCGGCTATAAAATCCTTTGCAGAATTCATATCCCATGTTAGGATTGGCTGATGGAAAACACAGGCGCGCCAGAAGTTCCCGATTGTAAGTGAGGATATCGCAGTCGTGAAGCGCAATAACCTCGCTTCTATCGGTGGCGATCACATAGCCCATGGCAATCCAGACCGATCTTCCCTTTCCATCCGCTCCCAAGAACAGTTCATTTTTCTCCAGAAGCTTATAAAGTTCGCCGATCCTGGGACCACTGCTCCACACTATTT
>JAGMBK010000130.1 GCA_023129805.1 Candidatus Zixiibacteriota bacterium
TTATGTGATAGCCGCTGATGCTTATAGGATTCCATTTGGGAATGTTTTCCTTGGCATATTTAAAAATGTCAGTAATCAACCGCATCGAGGGTTTGGGAGGGAAGATAAAGGTTCCGCGGGCAATGTATTCTTTTAGGATGTCATTTTGTATGGTTCCGGAAAGCAAATCGAGTGAGACATTGTTTTTCTTTGCCAGAACCACATACATTGCCAGAAGCACAGACGCGGTGGCGTTGATGGTCATGGAGACGGAGACTTTGTCAAGAGGAATGTGCGCAAACAGAATCCCCATATCCTCTAAGGTATCTATTGCTACTCCGGTTTTGCCCACCTCTCCTTCAGACAGCGGATGATCCGAATCGTAGCCTATCTGGGTGGGAAGATCGAATGCAACTGAAAGACCGGTTTGCCCCTGCTCCAGAAGATATCTGTATCTTTTGTTGGTCTCCTTAGCCGTGCCAAACCCAGCATACTGCCGCATGGTCCACAGCCGCCCCCGATACATATTTTTATATATTCCACGGGTAAAAGGATACTCCCCCGGATAACCCAAATCCTTTTGATAATCCAAGTGGGCTAAGGACTCGGGGACATACAAGTCCTGGATCTCGATATCAGAAGTGGTTGAGATTCTTTTATGTTTGTTCAAAGGCAATCTCGTTAAGATGGCTTTAGAGTGTGTGATAACGGGACAGATTCGCTCATCTGCGAGTTCCGATTTTACTCAGATCAAAGTACTCCAAAGGATCGTTCGCCCAAGAATTGTGAAAAGACTTAATATACGCAGAATGGCCCGTTGTAAGATGTTCGACGAATTCTTCCGGTTTTTGGAAGCCCGTGGCCTTCAATATCTTTTCCAAGTACCTTTTGCTCTCGGACCTGGTTATGTAGCTAGGAGCCCCCTTTAGGTAAACACAACTCCGAGGATACCAGACATTATATGAATATTCAAAATTCTCTTCGTGAGAAACTGTTCTCACAAAAAGAAAATAGTCTGCTTCCATGAATTCACGGTGTTCGAGAAGCTCCGATAATTCACTTTTCTCAAATCGTTCCTTCAGAAGGTCCGCCATCACGCTGATTCGTCTCAGATTGAGTCGCTGATTTCTGAAGTCATTTAGAGAAGCTACATAGGCGCAGATTCGAACAAAAGGAACATATTTGCTGTCATACCGTTTTTCAAGAAAGAGATCATCGGCAAGGATCTGCCCCATGATCTCCCAGTTATCATATTTTATCAAAGCCGCAACGAGTGACACAAACATTTCATAAACCAGAAATTTATAGCCATCGAAATCTGTTTTACTGAAAGAGCCGGAAAACCCCTCGGGGACGTCGTGCAACTTCAGAGCGTTCCCGAACCACCTATACATAGCCTCAACGGCATCGATGTGGGAATACTTGCTAGCTAACAAGGCTGCTTCTATAAAACGATAGGAGATACCCAGTCCTTCCTTTATTTGAGCCACTATGGCTTCATCATATTGTGCGAACTTTGAAAAATCTGGCTTCGTTCGTTCTAACTCTCCAAATAGGTTCTTCAGATATTCTGAATACAGAGGCGCAACTGGCTCGTTTGGAGATGAGAATGCGTACTTGAGGTCGGAAATGGTTGGCCCCCCGACGGTAACAGGGGCTAACTCTTCTAGTCTTTCTAATAGCCGTACAAAGTCATCTATGAATTGGGATGCTCCGGTGCACGGAATATATGTGTGACCTTGTTTCTTCAATATGTCTTCCATTTCTCGGTCAGGCGTATTAGGATCAACCCAGAATAAAGGATAATAGATGTAACTTCTTTGTTTGAATATCCTCTTTATACAATTGTCACGACCCGAGTAGCCAAGCACTATGACCCCGTGTTCACTTAAGACTCTTACCAACTCTTTTTCCATTAGCGGTGAGAGTTTCTCCAAGTCTTTCGGGGTATTTTTTAGCGCCCCACGTCCCAAGTCTCCATGAGGCTTGTAGACTCTGACTGCTTTGCAGTGGATTAACGGCTCTGAATTCTTTAAGTCTTCTTCTGTCGATATTACCTGTGGTTCTAACCCTTTTTCTTCCAAAGCCTTTTCTATGTAATGATCAAAGTTAGTAGTAACGATAGCTCTGATGATTCCTCTTCTTACCAGCTCCGCAATTGCCCTATGAGCTTGTCCAACTTCCATATTGTTCAGATAGACCTTAAGAAAATTCTGTTGGTCTGGATAATTTGGGTAAATCTTTTCTATTAGCTGCGAGTACTCCATTTGGGCATAGTCGCTTTTTAGAAACCATTCTTCCAAATCAACCTTTGGATCTATCTCATCACTCTCGGAGGCATAAAGCAAACCAGCCGTTTTGAGCATTAGATCCCAAGCAGTAGGTATTCCTGCATCCTTCGATACACCGGCGCCTGCGAAGAGAATGTATTTCCTTTCTCCTGGTAGAGCACTTGCAGCCAATTTAACAATAGGATTCATAAGTCAAACCTTTTAGGTGACACTCTTTTGATGCACCGGCATTCGAAAATGCCGATGCCAATTTGCTTTTTGTCATTCTGACCCCGCCTTTGGCGGGAGAACCTTTTATTCTGTGTTGGGCGAAGCTGGTCAACTTTTGGCAACAAGACCTTAGTAAAGCCTATATTGGGTGGCCAATAGCACTCAGGAGAATGCGAATAAAAAAGCCCATTAAAAATGAATAAGTGAAATTTACCACGGTTCCACCCAGATAATACTTAGGATTTCTCTTAATATGTTCACTTCGGATAATAGATTTTGCAGTAAATATCAGAGCCAACCCTGTAAAAGCATTGACCAGGACTAAAGTGATTGTCAGTAAGTTTTCACACTTGCCTATGATTGCTCCCAAATCATAATTAGTTCTGGAAATAGACCTCTTAGAATCTGCGTTTGAGGATCCCTGTATAGTACCACCAATAAAATGACGGACAATTAAACCGCTTGTAGCAATAGTCAAAACATACCCCATTACGATAATTACATATTGCAAGACATCTATATTGAATATAATGTTCATCTTCGTCCTCGTGCCCTCTTAACAAATTGCTTGGCTTGTTTCGTTACATACAAGCTATTTCACTTGTTAGAACCATTCCTTTCTAGAACTCCATCAATGATAGTCTCCACTCGTTTCAATTCTTTCCAATGAGCTTGTCGAAGTGAGTCAGATACTGCCTGCTGGGTTATACCAAGTTCTTTTGCTACTGCTTTCTGGTTTCCAAATCTTTCGTAGAACTGCACCACGCGGCGCTGATGTTTAGTCCAGCCACTACGTAGAATGTGAAGCAAGTTCGCCAGTTCGGTTAGCCATAGATTGAACTCTTCAAATTGAAATCCTAGATTAAAACAATAGTAGAGATTCTTCTTCTTAGCCCGTTGGATCATATCAGCCCCTGTATGAAAAGCAGGACCATCCATCCTTCTTGCATCCTTGGAGGTGATGGCAATGTCCAAAGTACCTCTCACAACCGCAAAACGAAATAGGTGAGGATACACTCCCTCATTTAGATGTCTACAAATTCGATAGCTCATATTGGGTCGCTTGAGGACCCCGGAAAGTTCATCTATTCCCCGCGTTAGAGCAAGGGGAGCATAAAACTCCTTCCGGAATTCTTTGGTAATGTGATCGATTACCAAACGAATTTTATGTGATAGCGGTTGTCGACCAGAGACATTTCGAGAGCCGACCAAATCACCAACGATTATCGTAAAGATTTTTAACTCCTCTTTCATAATACAAGTATATTAATTTGTCTTAAAAAATACAAGCATTTCTGTTTGTATTATCCTTTGACCTTTCACCTATTCAAAAACGATCAGCACCTCGTCCTTATCCACTGCCTGATGCTCTTTGACCTTAATTGCTTTCACCTTCCCATCGAATTTTGCTTTCAGCTCGTTTTCCATCTTCATGGCTTCCACGATTACTACGCCCTGTCCTGCTACCACCCAATCCCCCTCTTTTACTTCTATGGCGGTGACCAGACCGGGCATAGGGCTTCTCAACTCTTTTTCCTTTTTTGTTTCAACCTTGAGTTTTCCTAATCTTTTCAACCTCTGAGTTCTCTCATCCTCTAAGACACAGTCATATCTTTTCCCATTTAAAAATACAGATACCCCCTCTTCATTTTTGGAAAACTCCAGATCAAATGATCTATGGTTGAACAAAAAGGAGACGTGGTTTTTCCCCCTTATTTCAATGGAGTCTGCGGAGATCGGCTTGCCATCCAGATCGATTTTTAATCTTCCGTCTGTTTCAGTAATGGCTATCTGAAAATTTTTGTCTTCGACTTTAACTATGTATTTCATGTGAAAAAGTAATTATGGCGTATTTGCAAGCCATGAAGGCTTGCCTACGCGTTTTACCCGATAACTTCAAATTGAGCGTAAGCTATTGAAAATCAAGGTCAATTTTTCGCAGGCTAAAGCCTGCGGCTACCATAAACTCGGTTTACGTCCTATCTGAATCGTCTCAATCCCATTCTTCTTCC
>JAGMBK010000131.1 GCA_023129805.1 Candidatus Zixiibacteriota bacterium
TTCAGAAAGTCAATTAAAAACTGTGACGGCACAGTTTTTAATTGACTTTCTGAAAAGGCATGGTTGAGCCATTTTTTTAAAAAAATAAAAAAAGTTCTTGACAAACCCTTAAAAACATTGTATTCTCCACATGTTAACAGAGAAACAAAAACTGTCGAACCTCTAAAAGTCGTAAAGGGGGTGAGTAGATGACAAAAGAGGATCTGGTTAACAGGATCGCCAAAGAGGCGAAGGTCACCAAAGCGCAGGCCAATAAGGCTGTCAAGGCCTTCTTTGATGGAGTCACAGGTTCTTTGAAGAGGGGGCGGAAGGTTAGTTTCGTTGGATTTGGTACCTTCTCCGTAGCCAGGAGAAAAGCCCGAATGGGGAGAAACCCGCAGACGGGTGCACCCATCCGGATTGCCGCCGCCAAAGTGCCGAAGTTTAAAGCCGGCAAACATCTGAAGGATGCAGTGAAGTAAAGCCTGGCTGCAGCAGATTTGTGAAGGCAGGGCACACCGAAACCAGGGTGTGTCCCTGCCTTTCTTTTTTTAAACCGAGAATTCTTCTTTTCTTTGTGGCGTCCATTAGAGTCTCCCATCTAACTTTCCGTCATTTCCCTGGATTTGAAGAATAAAAATCCAGGTTTAAATTTGACAACCTGATGGTCAAATATTCTGAAGGGAAAATTTTTTTAAAGCATTTCATCTAAGGGGAGAATGAGCCTGTGGGTTGAGAAAAATGCGAAGCTTCTGGTGCTATATTTTTGTTGACAGGGTAAATTATAGTTTTAAATTACACTTGTAACACAAACAGTGTTTCCGAAAGCAAATGAGATAAAAGCCCCATGAGAGTTTCAACTACCATAGCGGATAAAAGAAAAAAAGAGATTTTAGGAATTTTGTTGATCGCTTTAGCTCTTTTTATGTGGTTATCGCTTTTCAGCTATGATAAGATAAGCGACAATCAAATTCTAAAAAAACATACCAGCATACAAAGCTTAACCGAAATCTTCTCCCAAAAATTCAACAACCAGTGTGGACCTGTGGGTGCCGGGGTTTCCTATCTTATCCTTTACACTTTGGGCTACTCTGGTTTCTTCATTCCTCTGTTTTTCATCCTTTTTGGAATAAGCTGTTTTCCTAAAGTGCGACTTGGCCTCATTTCAAAAAAGGTTCTCTTTGTTTTCATTTTCGTATTTATTCTGGGAGTCCTGCTTACTCTCCCAGCCAAAAGAAGCCAGGAGGTGACCGATTTTTCTCAGGTGACTCTGGGAGGATGGGCCTCATCCGCTTTGGGGGAGATCTTTCCGAAGCTTCTGGGAAGTGCAGGCTCTTATGTCTTATTGATCGCCTCTCTGATCATGTTGGCAGCAATGATCACACCATTTAAACCCAGCGACTTTATTCTTCTATTCAAGCGCATGCTGGAGAGACTTTTGACTCAGGGAAGCAAATGGCGAGAGCTGAGGAGAATTCATCGGCAAAGGGTCAAAAGGGAGAAAGAGTCTAAAGCAAAAGAGAGAGCCGAACAGGCTGTCCCGGTGGGAAAGATAGCTACAACTTTGCCGGAGGAAGAAAAGACCACTCCCCAAGTCTCATCTGTGAGTAGGGATAGGTCATCGCTCACCCTGGTGCGAGGAGAGGAGAGAGGAATGGAGGAAGGGTATAGATTTCCCCCTTTAGATCTTCTAAATGATCCGCCTTATGTAAAACTGTCCGTGTCGGAGGAGGAGTTGAACCAGACCGCCAAGATTCTTAAGCAGACTTTATCCACCTTCGGGGTGGAGATCGAAGGCGAGAAGATTGAGATTTATCCCGGTCCGGTCATAACCCGATATGAGTTCAAGCCAGCGGCAGGGATCAAGGTAAATCAGGTGGTGAATCTATCAGATGATTTAGCTTTAGCCATGCGAGCGCGGAAGGTGAGAATCGTGGCACCGGTTCCCGGAAAGGCGGCTATCGGAGTGGAGATTCCCAATAAGAGCTCACAGACTGTCTACTTAAAGGAGATACTCACCTCCCCCGCTTTTCAAAATGCCGATGCGAAGCTGACTTTGGTTCTGGGCAAAACCTCCTCCGGGGAGTCCTTTGTAACTGATCTGGGAAAGATGCCCCATCTTCTGATTGCCGGATCCACCGGATCGGGCAAATCAGTGTGCATAAATGCCATAACCACCAGCCTTCTTTACCGGCTTGCTCCGGAGGAGATCAGGTTCGTCATGATCGATCCCAAGATGCTGGAGCTTTCAGTTTATCAGGGTATTCCTCATCTGGAAAGAGCGGTGATCACCAACCCCAAGGTGGCGGAACACGTGCTTTCTGAGATTGTAATAGAGATGGAGCAGAGGTATAAAAAGCTGGCAAAATCCGGAGTGAGAAATATCGAAGATTACAATAGAAAACAGAAAAAGGAGTCAATACTCCCCTACATCATCATCATCGTGGATGAGCTGGCTGATCTGATGATGTCCTCTTCCACTCGGGTAGAGAATCTGGTAACCAGGTTAGCTCAGATGGCGCGGGCGGTGGGGATTCATCTGATCTTAGCCACCCAGAGACCCTCGGTGGATGTGATCACCGGGCTGATCAAAGCCAACTTCTCCGCTCGCATCGCCTTTCAGGTCGCCTCCAAGATAGATTCCCGCACCATCCTGGATACCAACGGGGCGGAAAAGCTCTTGGGTTCGGGAGATATGCTCTTCATCCAGACCGGTCACCCGGACCCCAGAAGACTTCATGGAGCCTATATCTCCAGCCAGGAGACTGCCCGCATCGTAGACTTTATAAAAAGTCAGGATTATTCTGTGGAACCGATCGAGATACTCTCCACTAAGCCGGAAGAGGTCACTATACAACAGGAAACTGAAAAGGATGATGATCTTTTCCGCAGGGCGGTGGAGTTGGTGATCAGACATAAACAGGGGTCTGTGTCACTTTTGCAAAGAAGACTTGCCGTTGGCTATCAACGAGCCGCCCGTCTGATAGATCAGATGGAGGAGGAGGAGATCGTGGGTCCATATGACGGAAGTAAAGCCAGAGAGGTGCTGGTGGACGCCACCTATCTGGAGAGCCAGGAATGGAAAGTAAAGAAAAACCGGGAGAAAAATAAATGAGGAAACTCAGACTAACCTTTACCTTCTTGATCCTTGCTTTTATACTTGTCATTTTCAGCCGGGATACTGCAGGCATCACCGCAAATAACCTGGCTCTGAAGGTGGAGGAAAAATATCGTTCCCTTAAAAGCCTCTCCATGGATTTTATCAAGATCGTCCGCTCGGAGATATTCGAAACCGAAAACAGAATCAAAGGCAAAATGATTTTGAAAAATCCGGATAAGTTTAAAATCCACACAAAAGACCAGACCATCGTATGTGATGGAAAATTCGTCTGGAATTATTCGGTGGAAAACAAGCAGGTGATTAAAAACCTTGTTGATCGTTCTGAAAACCTGTTCTGGCCCAACCAGTATCTATCCAATTTTCGATCTGATTATGTTCCTCGATTAGAGGGTGAGGAGAAGGTCAACCGGACTAAGTGCTTTAAGCTTTTACTTTCTCCCAAGAAAGATAGTGTTTTCATAAAGAGAATGACCATCTGGGTGGACAAACAAAATCTTTTAGCTAAGAAATTAGAATATAAAGATTCCAACGATAATGAAGTAACTCTGATCTTCCAGCGCATAAAAACCAACCGCAAAATCAAAGATTCCGAATTTATCTTCCAAACCCTGCCCGGGGTGGAGGAACTGGATCTGAGTGAATAGGGTCAAATTCAAATCAACAGATTTGGGGGTAGATTTTTTCCCTTAACAGGGATGCCGGATAATTTGTTTAATTACGTTTCACAGGGACAACGAATATATGATCAAAACCGTTTGGATTGAAAGCCTGGGCTGTCCTAAAAATGAGGTGGATGGGGAGAGAATGGAGGTCCTTCTCTTAAAGAGAGGATACAAGATCACGGAGGAGGAAGACCAGGCGGATATTCTTATCCTGAACACCTGCGGGTTCATACAGCCAGCCAAAGAGGAATCAATAGAGGAGCTTTTCAATTTGATCGCCTTGAAAAATCAAGATAGAAACAAAAAGATCATTCTCTGCGGGTGTTTAGCCCAGCGCTACCCTGAGGAATTGTGGAGCAAACTGCCAGAGGTAGATGCTCTTTTTGGTTTAAGCGAAATAGACCAGGTAGATTCAGTATGTTCTTCTGTTTTGAAAGGAGAAAAAGTATTTAATGCCAGTTCACCGGAAAAAAACAACGGTGTGGGAAAGACAAAAAGAAGAGTCCAGAACCGTCCTTATGCTTACATAAAGATTGCGGA
>JAGMBK010000132.1 GCA_023129805.1 Candidatus Zixiibacteriota bacterium
ATATTCACCGTCTCTTCTGGTTCCGATCTTCCGTTTCCATTGCCTCCGGAGGAGTCGTTTACACAGAAATCCTCCAGTTCGACGAAAGGACCGGGAGGGATGTAATATATCAGATCAGTGGCATATCCGATATGACAGGTGTTATATTTTATGTAAAAGTAGCCGTCCATGCCCCAGTTGGTACCCCAACTGTTTTTCCCAATCCAGGCGCCTTCGTCACCACATAAAGTATCATTCCATCCTATAAGCAAGATCGCATGATTGGGCGGATCCAACCCAGGGTTTTCGTAACATCCTTCGTCGTAGTGTTGGAAATCGTTGTAAGCTCTCATGGCGCAAGATACCGGTCCGGTAAGAAGGGCGGTTTTGATGGCGTCCACATTGTTAGCAAGGCGAAAACTTCACAGGATTCTTGGATACAAGGATCGGTATCAATAGCATGGTAGGGCATACACTGCTCACTTACCGAGCCAAACTCCTGGAACAGCTCATAAGCATAACTCATCCAGCCCCCGTCACATCCCCAGCCATAGCTTTTGCAGGAAAGAATCTGTTGTTCCGAGAGATCCAGCTCCTTCTCTCCATAGATTTTTGCCATCGCCTCCAAAGCTGCCAGAGCACCAAAAGCCCAACAGCTCCCACAAGCCCCTTGACCTTTAACCGGGGTGACCCCAGCCGAATCCCGCCAGTCAAAAACCATAGGGAAAGTCACCTTTTGGGGAGCTTCTATTTTTGTGGCGTTTTTGAACCAGTCATCGTACCATTCAGGCACCTCCAAACCTAAAAGCTCTTGGAATTCTTCGTCGGAAAGCTCGGAAACTGAAGTTCTGCCCGCGGTCCAGTTGTAGCCATTCTCCTCGATCATCTTCTGGACCTCTTCTATTTCTCTATCGACCCTGTCCTTCGGAATCGCAGAGCCAGATAGAAAGAGGATGAGCACCAAGAAAAGAAAGGCGCTATTAATAATTCTGAAACTTCTCATAATTAACTCCTTTACAAAAAAGTAAAGAGGGGAACCTCTAATCTATTTTTTCTCAACTAAGATTCTTTTGTTCCTTCCACCCCCAGATTTTTTGCGGGTTGGCACCCGTTTAAAACTTGTCCAGTTGCCATTCTCTATTCTACTTAATAACTTAATACAATTTCCTGATAAGTCAAGCCTAAACAGTCAGTAATTTTATACGTTTACGTGAGCTAACGGATTCGGTCAAAACACTGATTGATAATGAATATGTGCTTCCCAGAGTGATCTCTCGATCGTCACGGATGTCCTCCTCCGTTACCAACGAGAGAATTCTTCAGCCCCGATTTAAGAACACGTTCTTTTCCCCAAACAAACCCTTCAGTTTTCCTAAAAGCTCCGCAGACACCTCTACCTCTGCGTTTTTCAGCCTCATTTTCAGTTCCTCATGTCCTGTGGGTCCTGCAGAGTTTGTTCTTACATGCAGGAACACCTGTGATTTGCCTGGATGGGTGGAGAGAATCTCTTTTAAGTCGGAGACGATATCTTGACTTGTTCCGAATGAGAACAGAAAGATATGCAGAGGGGGCTTCATTTTCTGATATGCTTTGCTTAAACTTATGATTTCAGATGCCACCACTTTGGCTTTTTCTCCCTCTTTAGTGGAGGCTCTTCCTCTGACCAAAACCATGGAATCTGCTCTTATGATCCGGCGGCTCTTCTCATAAGAGTCGGAGAAGATCACAACCTCCACTGTTCCCACGAAATCCTCCAGGGTGGCAAAAGCCATCTGCTTTTTTTTGCGGTCAATGCTGGTCTTCACATGGGTGATAACCCCCCCAATGTAAAGTTCCTCCCCGTCCTTAGCATCTTCTATGGTCTGGGTGTTTTTGGTCACAAAGATTTTCAACTCCTCCTTATATCTGGTCAAGGGATGGCCGGAGACATAGAATCCGAGCATCTCCTTTTCCTTGGACAAAATCTCACTTATGGGCCATTCCGGAACATCCGTTATTCTGGGTACGGGGACAGTTTTGGTCTCCCCGCCCACATCAAACAAAGAAATCTGCCCTCGCTTTTTGTCTTCCTGCAGGGTTTGACCATAGCTTGTAGCAACATCCAAAGATGCCAAAAGTTGCGCTCTATGTCTGGAGACCGAATCGAATGCCCCCGCCTGAATCAAGCTTTCTATCATCCGCTTATTGGCCGCACCCAGATCCACCTCAGCGCAAAATTGAAACAGGCCATTGAATTTACCCACCTTCTCTCTGGCTTTCACTATGGCTTGGATGGCACCATGTCCCACGTTCTTCACCGCCTCCAATCCAAATCGTATCTGGTCTCCCTTCACCTTGAACTTCCCCACGCTCTCATTTACATCCGGCGGCAGGACCTCGATTCCCATCCTCTTGCATTCCTCCATCAAGATCACAATTCTATCCGTGTTTCCTATCTCGGAAGACATGCTGGCGGCCATAAACTGCACCGGATAATGAGCCTTAAGATAGGCGGTCTGATATGCTAGGTAGGCGTATCCAGCGGAGTGAGCTTTGTTGAAGCCATATCTTCCAAATGTGGCCATCAGATCGAATATCTTATCCGCCGTCTCTTGCTTTATCCCCTTAGCTTTAGTTCCTTTCTTGAACTCCTCCCTCTGTTGAACCATCAGTTCTGCCTTTTTCTTTCCCATTGCCTTTCTCAAGATGTCCGCCTTGCCCAGGCTGTATCCGGCTAAATCGCTGGCGATTTTTAAAACCTGTTCCTGATACACGATCACACCGTAGGTCTCTTTGAGAATTGGTTCCAGCAAGGAATGCCCATAAACGATCTTTTTTAAACCTCTTTTTCTATCGATATATTCATCTGTCATTCTGCTGTCTAGCGGTCCGGGACGGTAAAGGGCATTCATGGCGGTCAGCTCGTCTAAGCTTTCCGGTCTGAGCTTGGTCAGATACTCTCTCATCCCGGAGCTTTCAAACTGAAAGATCCCCACCGTCTCCCCCTCAGAAAAAAGCTGGTAGGTCTTCTCATCGTCTAAGGAAATGGAATCTATGTCAAGTATGATGTTGTTATCTTCTCTTAGTATTTCCAGAGTATCGTCGATCACGGTCAAAGTTCGAAGACCCAAAAAATCCATCTTCAAAAGTCCGATCTCCTCGATGCCCTTCATATCATATTGAGTGGTTATCTCCCCCTTGCTGCCTTTGTAGAGAGGAACATATTGGGTCAAAGCCCTGGGGGCGATCACCACGCCAGCGGCGTGAGTGGAGGCGTGTCGACACAAGCCTTCCAGTGTCTTCGAATAGGACATCAACTTTTCTATTCGGGGATCGCTTTTGACCAGAGTGCGAAGTTCCCCTCTTTGCTCTAAGGCTCTTTTCAGGGTCATGTCGGGAACCCAGGGGATCAGCTTAGCGATCCGATCCACCTCAGAGTAGGAGATATCCAAAACCCTTCCCACGTCCCGGACCACTGCCCGGGCGGCCATGGTTCCGAAGGTGATGATCTGGGCAACGTTGTTTTCACCGTATTTATTTATTACGTATCGTATGATTTTGTCCCTCTCTCGATCCGAAAAATCTATGTCGATATCCGGCAAGGAGATTCTCTCTGGATTGAGAAATCTTTCGAACAAAAGCCCATATTTAATGGGATCCAAGTTGGTGATTCCCAAACAATAAGCCACCAGACTTCCTCCCACCGAGCCTCTTCCCGGTCCCACCCGGATGCCTTTGTTTTTTGCATAGTCGATGAAGTCCTTGACGATGAGAAAATATCCGGCAAACCCCATCTGTTTCATCACCTTGAGTTCGTATTCCAACCTTTCCTCCAGGCCAGGAGTGACTTTGGAATACCTTTGCGCCAAGCCTTTCCGAGCAAGAAAATCCAGATAGGAGTCCAGATCATCAAAGCCGGGAGGTGGGGGGAATTCGGGAAGATGAGTCTTCCCGAACTCTAAATCCAAATTGCATATCTCAGCGATACGTAGGGTATTCTCCAGAGCAGAAGGGAAGTTTTCAAAAAGCTTTTTCATCTCCTCCGGGGATTTGAAATACATCTGGTCGTTGGCAAACTTGAGTCTATCTGTATCCGTTATCTTCTTTCCGGTTTGAATACACAGGAGGGCATCATGAGCGGGGGCGTGTTCCTTTTTTAGATAATGGCAGTCATTAGTTGCCACCAGTCCCACCCCAGTCTCCTCTGCCAATTTCGTCAGAAGGGGAATAACCCTCCTTTCCTCTTCGATCTGATGATTCTGTATCTCCAAGAAGAAGTTCCCTTCCCCGAATATGTTTTTGTATTCTT
>JAGMBK010000133.1 GCA_023129805.1 Candidatus Zixiibacteriota bacterium
GAACAGAAGATCTGTGGAAGATATACCAGATGGGGGCAGAGAAGGTGAACGCCTTACGAGCCGTCTCCCTGGAGATAGAAAAGGGAGAATATACCGCCATCATGGGACCATCCGGTTCTGGAAAGTCCACCCTGATGAACCTGATCGGCTGCCTGGATACCCCCACTAGAGGTGACTACTATCTGAACGATAAGCTGGTGAGCCAGTTAAGCGATGATGAACTGGCGCGCATCAGAAATAGGGAAATAGGATTCGTGTTTCAGACCTTCAATCTTTTGGCCCGTGCAACCGCGCTACATAATGTAGAACTCCCCTTGATATATAACGGAACCGAGTCGGAGATCAGGAAAAGAAAAGCTCGGGAGGCTTTGCAGATGGTGGATCTGGAGTATCGAGCAGCTCACAAGCCCAACGAGCTTTCCGGAGGTGAAAGACAGAGAGTGGCTATTGCCCGAGCTTTAGTGAATAACCCTTCTCTGATTCTGGCAGATGAGCCCACCGGAAATTTAGATACCAACACCGGAAAGGACATCATGAAAATACTTGAAAAACTCCATCATCAGGGAAACACCATTATCATCGTCACCCACGAGCACGATATCGCCACTTACGCAGATCGAATACTCTATATCCGGGACGGAGCCATTGAAAGAGAGGAGAGGATAAAGCGCTGATAGGGTCAACTGATAGGGTCAAGGGTCAAGGGTCAAGAAACTGAAAACTGCGAACTGAGGACCGAAAATTAGAAACTGTTGACTGAAAACTGGGAACTGGCTTCGACATGCACTTTTTAGAAGGCATAATTATTGCTTTAAGATCGCTGGTGGCCAACAAGCTCCGATCGATTCTAACCTTGATCGGCGTGATCATCGGAGTGATGACCGTAATCGCTGTGGTCTCCATAATCTCCGGGATGAACCGATATGTGGAAGCAGAGATCTCCAGCCTGGGCTCTACTACCTTTCTGATCCGGAAGTTCGGCATCGTCACCTCCAGCGAGGAGTGGTTCAAGCAGATAAAGAGAAAAAAACTCACCTTAGACGATATGGAAGCTATAGAGAAGAATTGTCCTGACTGCTGGGAGGTGGGGGCAGAGGCTTTCAGTTGGAAGAAGGTCAAATACAAAAATAAGCATCTGTCTAATATGACCATCATGGGAGCCACCGCTAATATCACCGAGATCGCCAATCATGAGGTCCACGATGGAAGGACCTTTTCCGAGTTCGAGGTGGAGCATAATCGGCGGGTCTGTTTCGTTGGTTGGGAGATAAAGGAAAATCTTTTCCCCAACCAAGATCCAATGGGAAAAGACATCAAGATCGGCAACCACTATTTCCGCATCATTGGCGTGGCAAAAAAGAAGGGGGCATTTTTGGGACACAGTCAGGATGATTTTGTCTTAATCCCCATAACCACCTTTGAGAAGCTTTTTGCCCGACGTTTCTTTTTAATGATTTTTGTGGAAGCCAAAGATTTTATCTCCATGCAGGATGCTATGGATCAGTGTCGGGTTATCTTAAGGGCGCGCAGAAAAGTCCCCTACGATAAGCCGGATGATTTTGCCATTATGACCTCCGAGAGCGTCATGGATTTCTTCCGCCAGTTTACCCAACTGGCTTTGATGGTGATGGGGGGGATCGCCTCCATCTCTTTGGTGGTGGGGGGGATTGTGATAATGAATATAATGCTGGTCTCGGTGACGGAGAGAACCAGAGAGATAGGCATTCGTAAGGCCATGGGAGCCAGAAGAAGAAATATACTGTGGCAATTTCTGGTGGAGGCGGTGACTTTAGCTCTGGTGGGAGGAATGGTTGGGATAATAGCCGGCGCAGCAATCGCGCAGGCGATTTCTGCATTCAGCCCTCTGCCCGCTTCGGTAGAGGTATGGTCAGTGGTGGTGGCTTTGCTGGTATCCTCATCGGTGGGAATATTTTTTGGAATATTTCCCGCCATGAAAGCCGCCCGGCTGAATCCGATCGAAGCCTTGAGATATGAATAATGCATGACGAATGACGGATAACGAATCATAATGAATATCTTCGAAATCAAAGAGAGCATGTTAATGGCCATGGCGGCGATCAGAGCTCATAAGATGCGGGCTTTTCTGACCATTCTGGGGGTTTTGATCGGAGTCACCACGGTTATCGCCATGGTCTCCATAATAACCGGACTCAACAAAAGCATGGCTCAGCAGATCGAATCCTTGGGCTCAAATGCCATCTATGTTACCAAGACTAAGATTGATATTCAAATTGGTGGTGGACCCTCTGAGGAGGAAAGAAACCGCAAACCTATAACCTTCGAGGACGCCATGGCGGTCAAAGAGCTGTGTCTATCCATAGAGGCGGTTTCACCGCAGAATTGGGGTCCTGGACCCAAGACGGTAAAGTATAAAAAGAATAAAGTCAGCCAGTTTCAATTGATCGGGGTTATGCCGGAATATGAGGTGGTGAATAACAATTATGTAGAAGAGGGAAGGTTCTTCACTGATAGTGACGTGAAGTATCGGGCTATGGTAGTGGTTTTGGGTCAGGATGTGACAGAGGCACTTTTTCCCCATCTGGATCCCATTGGCAAAGAGATCAGCATCGGTGGACGAAACTTCTCCCCCAAAAGATTCACCGTGATTGGGGTAATGGAAGAAAGACCGGCACTTTTGGGAGAGAGTCAGAATAATTTTGTGCTTCTGCCTCATGATACCTACAAGAAGTTATATCCCGAAGAAAAAGAGCTTCTCCTGGTGGCAAAACCGAAAAGCCCGGAACTCATGGAGCAAGCTATTGACGAGATCACCCAGGTGATGCGGCTCCGAAGGGGGGTGCCGGCAGATAAGCCCAACGATTTTGCGGTCTCCACTCAGGAGGATTTAATGGATATATACCGCAAGATCACCAGCGTAATCTATCTGGTGATGGTGGTGATCTCATCCATCGGGCTTTTGGTGGGTGGGGTGGGGGTGATGAACATCATGCTGGTATCGGTCACCGAAAGAACCAGGGAGATCGGTATTCGCAAAGCCATAGGGGCAAGAAAAAAGGATATCCTGTGGCAGTTTCTCATTGAGGCAATGACCTTAAGTGGAAGCGGCGGGATTCTGGGAATAATCATCGGTTTGCTCTTAGGAAAACTGGTGGCGGCGGTTACACCTTTGGCCGCAGGGGTCTCTTTATTCTGGATAATCCTGGGCTTCTCCTTTGCTGTCTCTGTGGGATTGATCTTCGGAATATATCCCGCCTATCGTGCCGCCAGACTTGACCCCATCGTCTCCCTGCGATACGAATGAAGATAAAAATGTTTTTTGGCTTCTCTCCTTGAAGTGTCGCCCCATTTTTTCAGAAATCCTGATTACCTCATTTTTTTGTTGCCAAACTAATTGAAATGCGTTATTCTGTATAAAAAGGAGAGGTGTATCAACATTGGAGCAGTGACAGGTTTGCTAAGCTGTTTTTTGAGAGGCCCAATATGAGAATTGTTGTTTCCATATTCCTTTTTTGCTTTTGGCTGATGCTTGTTCCCACCCAGGTTCTGGGACAGACCGACTTCGGGTACCTGGAGGAGAAAGAACAAGTCTTCTTTGTTGACTATGCCGCCTTCAGAGAAGAGACCGGAGAGAAATTCAGGGTGGAGGTATACTACAAAATTTTCACCAGGGTGCTCTCCTTCGTCAAACATAAGGGTAAATTTAAGGCTTCCTATGAAGTTCAAATTGTCATGTCTAATAAAATCAACAAACAGGTGACCGGAACTTCAATGGAGGAGGATTATTTTGTAGCAAGCTACCGGGAGACCCGCTCACCTTCAGATTTTCTCATAAATCAGCTGGTCCTCTCCCTGTATTCCGGAAGGTATAAATTAAGAATAAAACTGATTGATCGTAATTCCGCCTCCGTATTTGAGTTGGAGAAGGATTTTAAAATTCCCTCTCGCACCCAGAAGAAGATTCTGTTTTCGGAAATTGAGTTTATTCGTCACCTTTCCGATAGCACAAAAGAATCCAGATTCAACAAAAATGGAAAGACGGTCATTCCCAGCGTATCCAGAAGCTACGGAGATACGGATCCCACCCTTCTGTTTTACTATGAGATATATGGCGGACCTCAGGAGCCCAAACCGTACGTTCTCAGTTATGAAACAGACCACCAGGCACAAGCCTTCTTCTATCAGGAGACTACCACGGTGATGCTGGGACCGGAGGCATTTTCCGCCTTTGACAGCCTTTCTTTGGAGGGCTTTCCCTCCGGGTACTATTCCTTG